>JAGLVB010000009.1 GCA_023134135.1 Candidatus Aenigmatarchaeota archaeon | reverse complement strand
GGTGAAATTATTTCGGGATATCACAATCTTGAAAACAAACATAGTCTGGTTTATAATTTTCTTTTCTTGAGCCTTTGCCAATAGCTAAAGTCTTTAATGATTTTTTTGTTTTAATTAAATTATCTACATAACCAAAATATTCTAATAATCTTCTTACAAATAAATTTTCAACATCACTCTCATTTGTCAGTAACCGTTTTTCACAAAATAGATTCTTAATCATTTTTAATATTAAAAGGATATTTCATAATATGATATTTATTTTATCATAATACCCCTTTATTCATAGCGGGGAATTCATTTCCGATTAATCTTTATCCCAATAATACTCGAAATCCCGTTCTCGGAAACAAGGCCATAAACCTGATTGCTCTGAGCTATTGTAACTTCGTTGTGGGTGATTATAATAAACTGCTGTTCTTTTGAGAACTCTTTTACAACTTCTATTATCTTTTTCGTGTTTTCTCTGTCAAGAGCAGCATCAATTTCATCAAGGAGAACAAAACAACTTGGTTTGCATCTTTGTATTGCCAGCAAAAATGCGATTGCGGTCATTGTTTTTTCCCCGCCTGAAAGAGAATCAATACCCAGCAGTCTTTTCCCCTGAGGTCTGGCTTTTATAAGCAACCCGGAATATATATCCTCATTTTCTTCAAGAGTCAAATATCCGTCCCCATCCGTAAACTTTGAATAAATGTCTTTGAATTCTTCATTAACATTATTGAATAATTGCATAAACTTTTCTTTTCTCCGCGATTCCATTTCTTCAATTACTTTTAGGATTGAATATTTTTCTTCAATAATCTTTTCAACTTTCTCTTTAAGGTCCTCATATTCTGTTCTGTACCGGTCAAATTCCTCAACAGATTTCATGTTCAGCAACCCAAGTTTGCTGATTTCATGAGCATAGCTTGATAACCTGTCTTTGAGTTCGCTGATGGTGCCCTCTTCAATTTCATCAAAAATTTCAAGTTCTTCAAGGTCCTGTTGATAATTTTTAATTTCCACATCAAGCCTTGCAATTTTTATATTTTCATCTGACAGCTGGCTTTGCAGCCTTAATTTTCTTTCATATAATTTTCTTCTTTTTTCCCTGATTTTTTTAAGCGTATCTTCTTTTTCTTCAACATCTTTTCCAATTCCCGCATATTCGCTGCTTATTTCCTGTCTTTTTAAAATAACTTCTTCAAGCTCTTTATTCAAATCATCAAAATCCTGTTTCAATTTCTTATTTTCTTCTCCAAGAGTTTTAATTTCTTCTTTCATTTCACTTAGGTTGAAACCTTTTTCTTTATAACCTCCAAAAACGCTCCCGCTTTTTTCAATAATGGAGCCGTCCAATGTTGAAATTCTATAGGAATTCAAAAAAGGTTTTGCATTTTCAAGAGTGTCAATAACAAGGGTGGAACCTAAAGCATATTCAACAACTTTTCGGAATTTCTCGTCAAATTTAACAAGATTAATTGCAATATCAATAACACCTTTTCCTGAAGGGGCATCTATAACAGGTCTTCCAATCTTGTCAATAGGAAGGAATCTCGCTCTCCCAATTTTATTTTCTTTAAGATATTTTATATAGAATTCAATTTTGTCAAAGGAATTGACAATCAGATTGTCTTTTGTTGAACCAAGAGCGATGTCAATTGCGGGTTTGTATTTTGAATTGCAGTTAATTGCCTGTTCAACTGTGCCGAGAATCCCGTCTTTTTTAAGCAGGAATTTTACTGCTTTTGGTTTTTCAATTTCTTCAACCTGCGCAATATATTTTCCAAGCCTCTCTTTTTCCCGGTTATTTGAGTCTATTTTATTTTCGGTTCTGATTATTTCCCCTTTTAATTTCTCCTGTTCTTCAATTATTTTTACTTCTTCGCTTCCTTTGAAGATATCTTTCGTCAGGTCCTTTATTCTAATTTCTTCTTCTTCAATTTTTGTGTCTGTTTCGCGGACTTCTTCATCAACTTTTGTTAATCTTTCTTTAAAATCCCGGACTTTTTCATTGATACTATCGCTTTTCCCGGAACTTTCGTCAAATTTTGTTTTTGAGATTGAAAATTTAATTCTTTTTATTTTTTCATTTAGGTCATTATATATTTCAACTCTCCTTTTTTCTTCAGATATATTTTGGAATATTTTTTCTCTTTCCCGAAGCAACAGGTGTTGTTCTCTTAGGATTTCATCAACTTTTTGCAGTTCACTTTCACTTTTTTTCTTTTTGTCGTCGAATTCAGCAAGTCCAGCAAGGTCATCTATAATAACTCTTCTTTCGATAGGATTCATTTCAAGCACTCTTGTGACATCTCCCTGAGCAACAATGTTTAGACCATCAGGCGATATTCTCGCTTCTATTAATAAATCAAGTATTCTCTGTCTTGTTTCTATCTTATTATTTAATCTGAAAGTTGATTGCCCCTGTTGATTTACTTTTCTCTCAACAGTAATTATATCTTCTTCCAATTGTATTGTCCTGTCTTTGTTGTCAAGTTCAAGTATAATCTTCGCATTTTCGGAAGAACCTCTTTCACTTTTATAAATCAGGTCTTCCATCCTGTCAGCTCTTAAGGCTTTTGCGGAATTTCTTCCAAGAACAAATGAGAAAGCATCAAGTATGTTTGATTTTCCTGAACCATTGCTTCCCGCAATGCAGGTAACTCCGTCCCCGATTAATAAATTAGTCTTATTTTTGAATGATTTAAAACTTTGCAGAGTAAGCTTAGTTAATTTGACCATAAATAAGCATTTTTTTTAAAAAGAAACCTTCATTTGGTTTCTGTTTTGTAGAAAATAATATGGCTGGCGTGATTGGTTTAAAAAACCGCCGCAAAATAAGCCATCAAACAGGAAAACAAGAAACCTGAAACTACTAGAATTATAATCCATATCATGCTGTCTGCAAAAAACATATTAGGCATAAACCGCGGTTCTAATTGGTTATTGATATATTGGTTATCTGAAGGGTAACTGGTCGTTGATTTGTAAGTAAAAGGAAGTCCTTTATAAATAGTGCATTCTGTGCCTGAGATTTGGCAGTTATAATCTTCCCATGAAATTTCCATCAGAGGACTATTTGGAAATGAATATATTAGAATAAGCGAGAATATAATCCCTAAAAATGTTTTTTTCTTATCCAACCTAAAAAATTCTTCAAAATCCATAATCTATCTTATTTTGTATCTAAATATAATATCTTTTAGGAACTGGTTTTTATTAAGCTCAACCCACCACCCGTTCCTGAAGAATGGAGTTGTTCCGCTTTGTTCCGCGCATTTTCAAAGTGTTATATTACTTGTTCCACCCATAAATGAATATGGAATCTATTATTTCATTTAAGGATGTAGCAAAAACCTATCAAATGGGTGAGGTTGAAGTTCCTGCTTTGAGAGGAATAAATGTTGACATAACCAAAGGGGAATTTGTTGCAATTATAGGCACCTCCGGCAGCGGTAAATCAACTATGATGAATTTAATTGGGTGTCTTGATATTCCAACAAAAGGAAAAATTTTTCTAAAATCTCAGGATATTTCCAAACTTTCAGAATCAGACCTTGCAACTTTAAGAGGAAAAACAATTGGTTTTGTATTCCAACAATATAATTTAATACAAACAATGACTGCTTTTGAAAATGTTATGTTGCCATTGGAATTGCAGGAATCAGATGATAATTTTGCAAAAGAGAGAACCCGGAAAATGCTTAATCTGGTGGGTCTTGGCAATAAAATGGATTATTTACCAACCCAGCTCTCAGGAGGACAGCAACAAAGAGTGTCTATTGCAAGATGTCTGGTTGCGAATCCTGAAATAGTTCTTGCTGATGAAATAACCGGCGCATTGGACAGTGTTACGGGAAAAGAGATTATGAATATGTTAAAAAAACTTTGGAAGGAAGAAGGCAAGACAATTATAATGGTCACCCATGATTTAAATTTAGCAAAATATGCGCATAGACTAATTGAATTAAAAGATGGGCAGATAATAAATATTAAAGATAATAAAAAAATTAGAAGGGGTGTAGCAGCATGAAAATATTATTATTAAATTTTGGATTAGGTGATTTAAAATGATAAAGAATAACAGTTTAGGAAAAAATTTCATAGGAGCGCTATTTGTGTTTTTGTTTTTGATGACTCCTGTGTTTGCTGATTCCAGTGGCGCATTGATAAGCACAAGTTTAATAAATCAGGACCCTGATCCTGCAGTTGCAGGAGGTATTGTAGAACTTAGAATAAGTGTGGAGAATATTGGCGGGGGTTCGGCAGAAAATTTGATTTTAGAATTAACTCCTGAATATCCTTTTGAAATGGTTCCCGGGGAAAATCCAATTCAGGAAGTAGGTATTTTAAGCGCATACCAGACGGATAATAATGCAAAAATTATAAAATATAAAGTCAGAGTTGATAAAGATGCTCTTGCCGGAACTTACGAACTAAAGTTATGGGAATATGAAGAAGGAGAAAAAGAAATTTTACGCACTCAAAGAATTTTAAATATAGATATTTCAACTAAAGAAAATGCTGAGATAATTTATATAGATAAAGTTGAGATTGTTCCGGGAAAACAAACAGACTTGACTTTTACAATAAATAATGTGGGGTCGGCTCCGTTAAGGGACTTAATATTTTCCTGGGAAAATGAATTGGATGTAATTTTGCCTGTTGGGTCGGATAATACTAAATAGACTTGTTGCCAATTAACCCT
>JAGLVB010000008.1 GCA_023134135.1 Candidatus Aenigmatarchaeota archaeon | reverse complement strand
TTGATAAATTGGAAGATTTTGTTGACTGGTACAACAACAAGAAACCTCACATGAGCCTGAACTTCAACAAAGCAGAAACACCTTCAGAAGCATTTATTAGAAAGATAAGAACAGAGGTTTGGTTGGGTTTTGTAAAACATTGGTTTTAATATGAATAGAATAAAATATATTATAGGGAAGGGTGAAATTATTTCGGGATATCACACTAATTATTTCCAGTAAAGCTGTTATTTTAAAATTTATTTAAGAAAGTTATGGTAGAAGTATATTCCATGAAAGGGGAAAAACAGGGAACCGTGCAATTAGGCAAAGTGTTTAGTTACCCTTTAAGAGAGGATTTAATAAAAAAAGCTGTTGTTATCTCGCAGGCAAACAGAAGGCAGAAATACGGGGCTGATAAACTTGCTGGTTTAAGGACAAGCGCTCATTATCATGGCAGTTCTACAGCTTATACTCACGCAAGAATGGCGGGAAGGGAAATGGCCAGATTGCCAAGAATTCATGGGCAGGGACCTATGTTATTTAGGGCAAGAGAAGCTCCTCAAGTAATAAAGGGCAGGAAAGCTCACCCTCCAAAAGCAGAAAGGAATTTTGGCAGGGAGATGAATAAAAAAGAGAAAAAAATCGCACTTTATTCAGCTATTTCAGCTTCAGTGAATAAAGAATTAATATTGAAGAGAGGTCATAAAATCGGGGATTTGAAGGAAGTGCCTTTGATAATCTCTGATGATTTTTCAGGTATGCAGAAAACCAAAGAGGTATTTTCTGCTTTAAATTTGTTAGGTCTTGAAAAAGAACTTGAAAGAGCAAAAGAGAAAAAAGTCAGGGCAGGAAGAGGAAAGACTAGGGGAAGAAAGTACAAAAAAAAGAAATCCGCTTTGATAATAGTGTCTGATAAATGCGATTTGCAGAAAGCAGCAAGAAATATAGAAGGTGTTGATGTATCTCTTGTCAGTGAATTGAATGTTGAGAAACTTGCGCCAGGGACAATACCCGGAAGACTTACTTTATGGACAAAATCCGCTGTTGAGCAGGCAAATAAATTAATATGATAGGAGAAATTAATTTTTGGGATTTGGTTGATTATCCGGTTGTTTCAGAGAAAGCAGTAAGGTTGATTGAGGATGAAAATAAATTAGTATTTCAGCTAAAAGGGCTGGATATTTGGAGAGAAGATGTTAAGAAAAGTTTTGAGGACGAATTTAAGGTAAAATTGGATAAAGTAAATATATTGATTACAAGGAAAGGAGCAAAGAGAGCAATATTAAAACTAAATTCTGAATTCTCTGCGGGGGATATTGGGGTTAAGTTGGGAATTATCTGATTTTTAATCACTATCAAGTATTTAAAATTTTTTATCATTGTTAAGTATGGAAATTAAAATCCCAGATAAGATTATTAAAGACGCTGTGTATGATGCTATCAAAGGGCAGAAATTGGAGGAATCTATTGCTAAGATGTTGATGGACGAACAGGCGAAAACCAGTAAAGATGGTTATTTTGTTGATGCTGTTCATGTTGGTGGTAAATGTAGAGAGAAGGAGATCAATGGTTGGTTTTTGTATAATCTTTTAGGGGAATTAGATTTTGAAAGAAAAGAGGGCTCTGAATATCTTATTAAAATTTGGTGCGATGAACCTGTCAGAGCAGTAGAAATCACTAAAAAAATAGGAGAAGGAGAATATTATGTATCTGATGGAGGTTCAAGAATTTTGGAATATAGTCGTATTGGGATTTCTAATTGTTTAGATGATTCTTTATTAGAAACCAATAAATATAAAGGTATGAAAGAACTTTTGAAGAGTGGAATTATTGAAGTATATAATAGAGATTAAAAATATAAGGCAATAGAATATGAGCAATAAAATAATCTCAGCCGGAGAAATTGGATATGATGGAAATTTAGCGGATTCTATTGAAAGAATGATAGAAGATGTTGAATCAGGAGATGTTTATAGGATATATTTTAAACAATTAAGTATCGAACCTCCTTATTTTCTAGAGATTAAACGAGAATACAGTTCTGATTTAGGGCTTAAATTGGAGATAGAGACTTCAAAACAACAGACAGAGGATATTTGTTCTAAATTGCCTGAATATTTAGTAAGACTTAAGGAATATGGAGGCTGTTCATTTATTAATACAGGTTCTATAGGGGAAAGGGCTGATGGGGGCGGTTTATGGAATTATAGACAAATAAGATATGTTCCTTTCAGTGAATTGAGTGGTTTAATAGGTTTACCCGAAGATATAAAAGGACTTTTTTATACAGCTTCATTAAATGGTGAACAAAGGCGATTAGCTGAATCTTATAAAGAAAGAGGGGAACAAACAATTTATACAAGAACCAGCGAGGGTAAATGTATTTTACCGGATAATCAACCTTATAGAATTATCAGAAACGAATCTGAGTTAAGCGATGATTTAAGAAGATATGAAAATATACAGTTATATACAATAACCAATAACACAGATATGTCTAGTCTGTGGTTGAATATAAACAAATTTGATAAACGAGATCATATTGAATTAGATGTTTCAGCGCCCAAGGAAACATCGCAGGAGGGACCGGATTTGTTAGGTCCTGATTATTTTGGTGATTTGCTGGAAGTGCTGGAGGTTGAAATCAATCCAGAGGCAGAGATGAAAATAGAAAAGCCCTGTTTATTGAGACAAACTTCAAATAAAATAAAGAGATTTGTTAGTTGATGGTTATTGAAGAAGCAAGAGGAATCCAGTTCGGTGGCGATAACTGTTCTTCAAAAGGATGGAAATAAGTATTTAAAGTTTTCTTACAAGTAATTTACTATGGAGATAACAAAATTTGTTAATCGTAAAGAGGAACTTGGCAATCTGGAAAATTTATGGGAAACAAATAAAGCGCAGTTTGTTGTGGTTTATGGGAGAAGAAGAGTTGGGAAGACCGAGTTAATAAAGAGATTTACAAATAACAAAGAATCAATATATTTCTTTGCAAAACTAGAGTCAGAAAAAGAACAGTTGTCTAATTTATCCTCATTTTTTGGAGACTTCTTTAATGATGATGTTATCAAAAAATCTCCTCTGACTTCATGGGATAGTGTTTTTGAATATTTACACAGACACAATAAAAAACTAATTTTTGTTATAGATGAATTTCCAAATATTGTCCAGTCACCGCGGATCTTATCAGTAATGCAACAATATTGGGATGAAAAACTGAAAAATTCAAAGATATTTTTAATTTTGTGCGGATCTTCCCTTTCCATGATGGAGAGATACATTTTTGATTACAAGACCCCGATTTATGGAAGGAGGACCTTTGATTTAAAACTTCCCCCACTTAAATTAAAAGATACACGCGATTTTTTCCCGGATTTGAGTTTAGAAGAAAGAATAAAAATATATTCTGTTCTCGGAGGAACCCCTTCTTACTTGTTGGAATTTAGCAAAAATATAGACAATACAATTGTAAATATTGTGAAGAAAAGAAGTTTTTTATATAGGGAGCCTGAGTTCGTTCTCAGGGAAGAAGTGAAAGAGCCGAGATATTTTATGTCAATCCTGCATGCCCTGTCAACAGGTATCAATACTGTAGGTGAAATTGTAAATCACACAGGGATTGATAAGGGAATTGTGGGAAAATATCTATCAATATTAATAGATTTGGATTTGGTTGGAAGAGAAGTTTCGATAACTGAAAGCTGGAAATCAAGAAAGAGCCTGTATTTTTTAAAGGACAATTTCTTTAATTTTTGGTTTAGATTTGTATATTCGAATCTGCAGCAACTGGAATATGGTACGGATTCCTTTCTGTATGTTTTTAAAAAGAATTTCAACACTTATCTTGGTTTCATATTTGAGAAAATCTGCAAGGAATTCCTGATTGAAAATAGTGGATTACTGCCCTTTAGATTCACAAAACTTGGCAGATGGTGGTATAAGGATAAAGAAATTGATTTAGTCGCTCTGAATGAAGAAACAAAAGAAATTGGTTTTTTTGAATGCAAATGGAAGGATTTGAAGGAAAAAGAAGCAAGGAAGATTTTAAGAGAACTAAAACAGAAATCAAAATTTGTTGACTGGAACCTGGATAAAAGGAAAGAATATTTTGGATTAATCGGGAAGAAAATCGAGGGGAAAAATAAATTAAGAAAAGATGGGTATCTGGTTTTTGATTTGAAAGATTTCTGATTTTTTGTTAATTAAGTATAACCACTATAATCATATATAATTATGACTAAACTACTTTTGGATATAGAAAATGAACATTTGAAGGAATCTGTGAAAAATCTTTTTTCGAAGGTGGATTATCCCCTCAGATTCAATCACATAAAAATATCCGCAAGTTATAAAACCGATTTTCTTGGAGGTGAGGCAAAAGAGGATATGGAGATTATAATCAATCCTGAGAATAATATTCTTGAACACAAATTCCTGTTTCACGGATATTTCGCAAGGTTTGTTTTTATGTTGATTGATGAGAAAGAAAAAGTAAACCAGGAGATTAAGGATAAACTTGAAGTCCCAAAACTTGTTGAATTTACGCAGAACTTTTTTGCTGACCTAAAAGCGGTCAAGTATGGATTTAAGCAGGAGATGCACAGGTTTTTCCTTGAGAAAATTTCAAAGAAGATTTACAAAACTGGGAATGTTTCAAAAGAAGAATATCTTGAATTTTATACTTATTATCTGATTTTCAAAAAAATAGGAGAAGAAGGAGAAATAAAATCACTTCTTGAACTTGTAAAAGTGCAGGGATTGGATAATCTATTGAGAGAACTTGAAAAATTAAATTATCCTTTTTTCCTCGGGGATGAACACCTGAAAAAAGCCTGGGTTGAAGTTTTTGATATATAAAATAGTATTTCTTATTTTAAAAAAATGAGCCTGGGAGGATTTTCACTCCACCCCAATTATCTTTTTGGGGTGCAGACCTTATCAACCATTTTTATTGACCAATCACTTTTTGGAGTGTTGGCTTCATTCATTTTCTTTTAGAAAATGATGCATCGTCCTTTCGGACGAATGTTTTAAAGGCTGATAGGGTTGCCTTGAACCCCCAACACCTGGATCCGAAGTCCAGCGCTCTATCCAATTGAGCTACAGGCCCATAAGTAACTTTTTTAGAATTTTATAGTTATGCACTGGGCGGATAATTTTGCAAAACAGGTTATAGAAAGGGGGAGTAAAGAAGAATATATTGTGGAGAGCGGTATTACCCCTTCTGGAGTGGTCCATATAGGGAATGCAAGGGAAATAATGACTCAGTATTTTGTTTATCAGTCGATTTTAAAATTAGGAAAGAAGGCAAAATTCTTATATATCTGGGATGATTTTGACAGGTTCAGGAAAGTCCCAAAAGGAGTTCCTGAAGAATTTGAGAAATATCTGGGAATGCCTCTGAGCGCAGTGCCTGATCCTTGGGGATGCCACAATTCTTATGCAGAACATTTTGAATCAATGATAATTCATGAGATGAAACAATTAAGCATAGAACCTGTTTATCTTCGCGCAGCAGAGTTATACCAGAAAGGAACCTTTGCTGAAAATATAAAAATAGCTCTGGAAAAAACAGAAAAAATAAAGGAAATTCTTAATAAATTCAGGAAAGAACCTTTGGCTGAGGACTGGCTTCCGATAGGAGCTTATTGCGAGTCGTGCGGGAAGGATTTTACAAAGATAAAATATTTAGGCGGTTATAAAATTTCTTACAAATGTTCCTGCGGGAATGAGAATGAGATTGATTTCAGGGAAGTTACTAATGTTGTGAATATTAAATGGAGGGTTGACTGGCCTGCAAGATGGGCTTATTATGGAGTTGATTTTGAAAGTTCAGGGAAAGACCATAAGTCGCAGGGAGGTTCATGGGATACAGCTGTTTTAATTTCAAAAGAAATTTTTGATTATAATCCTCCGGTTGGTCCAATGTACGAATTCATTCATCTAAAAGGACAGAAAGAAAAGATGTCAAGTTCAAAAGGGAACATCGCAACAGTTTCGCAGTTGCTTGAGATTTATGAATCTGAGGTGGTAAGGTTCATTTATGCGCAAAGATTAAACAAGACAATCTTTGTTCCGTTTGATATGGATGTGTATAATATTTACAATGAGTTTGACAAGTGCGAAAGAATTTATTTTGGTCTCGAAGAAACTGATGATGATTTAAAAAGAAAATATGAATTAGTAAAAATCAAAGATTATAAAATCTGTCCAAAAAGAGTTTCTTTTTCAGAACTTGTGTTATTAGTGCAGGTAGTCCCCCCAACCGAACTAAAAAATTATATTTCAAAGATGATGAAAGAAAGGGGAATTGAAATGGACGAAACTGATTTGGAACTTGCAATTGAGAGGTCAAAAAAAGCGGAGTGTTGGGTTGAAAAATACGCGCCTGAAAATGTTAAAATTCAACTTGCGGATAATAAAGTGGAAATAATAGAAGATCAAAGAGAAGGATTAAAAGAAATTGCGGAGCTTCTGAAAAAAGAATGTTCAACAGATGAATTGCAACAGCGGATTTTTGGAATTGTAAAACCTAAAGGGAAAGAATTTTTCCAGATAATTTATCAGGTTTTAATTGGAAGGAAACAAGGACCGAGGATTGCAATGCTGATTGATGCAATCGGGAGAGAGAAAGTTATTGAGAGATTTGAAAGGTTATAACAATTATTTCAACAAAACTTTCACTAAAAACAATTTTAAATGGGTTTATTTTACCGATATACTCCGAGGCTCTGCCCCGATTGGGTATTTCATTGCCAAGAAAGAAAAAAATGAAATTTTTAGAGTACCTTGAAAAATCGAAAACTTTTTAACTATAGTCCTTCTACCAATTTCTGTCTATTTTTATCCAGTATATTCAGATTTCCTTCAATTTTAGCACATTTTATTCTAAGATAACGGTCATTAGTTTAAAGAAGGACTATATTTTCAGTTAATAAAACCTGTATAATTAATAGTATATATACCCTTAAATACTTTTAAATTTATATTTTTTTACTTAAATACTAAAATCAAATTATAAAAGGATTTGTCATTCCAAGAAGAGAGAAATTTTTTTCATAGATAATTAATCAGAAGAATTAAGTTTATGGATAAAGAATTTGAAATGTTATTGAAAGAGAAAGAAAATCAGGACTTAGACTTTAAATTAGAACTGCCGGAGCCAAAAAATGTTGCTCAATTAGTTACTGCTTTTTATAACTCAAGAGGCGGGCAAATTATTTTGGGTGTTGATGATAAAACTAAAAAACCAGTTGGATTAAAAGACCCGCAGGAACAGGAACACAAATTTGTCCAGATAATCAGGCACTGGTGCAAATTAGACAAAGAACCGGAAATTAAATTTGTTAAATACCAAAATAAGGATTTTATTGCAATCCATTGCCCGAAGGGCAAAGATACTCCTTATTTTGTGAGGGGCGAACCAAAACCAAGAGTCCGGATTGGTTCTTCAAACCTGCCCGCTAACAAAGAAGAAATAGCAAGACTTTACAGGGAAGGCTCTTCAAGATCGCAGGATATTTACCCGGTTGAAAATGCAACTTTGGATGACTTGGATTTGGAGAAAATAAAAGAATATTTTAAAGAAAGCAAGTTAACATTTCAATTAGAGGGAAAACATTTCTTAGATTTATTCTCAAATACCCCGTCACTCTGTGGCGGGGATTGAAATTCACTAAAAACAAAATATTAATGGTTAAGAAAGCGAATCACTGTGGATATAATAGAGAAGTGGAGTAAATATTTTAACTAATTTTTAAATACCCCGTCACTCTGTGGCGGGGAACTTTATTAGAGAAAGAACATTTTGTTGTTAAAGAAAATGGAGAATTAATTCCAACAATTGCGGGAATTGTTTTGTTTGGAAGACATCCTTCTATAGAACTGTCGCATACAATTATAAGAGCAGACAGGTATAAAGGTTTGGATGTTACTATGTGGATTGACAGAGCGGATATTGAGGGAGATGCGTTTACTTTAGTTGATGAAACAAAAAAATTTATGCTAAAAAATATGAGGCTGGCTTATACTCCAAAAGGATTTGAGATGGAAATGAAAACAGAATACCCGATAGAGGCATTAAAAGAAGCTATAACAAATGCTGTGGTTCACAGAGATTATCATATAGGAGAGTCCCTCCTTCTTAAAATGTTTGATGACCGGATAGAAATCTGGAGTCCAGGAGAACTTTTGAGACCATTGACGATTAGTCAATTGATGGATTTAACATATACCCCTAAAAGCAGAAACATGAATATTGCAAATGTTTTTTCGAGAAGAAAGTTGATGGACAAAAGAGGGACAGGAATTTTAAGAATGAATAAATTTTGCGATGAATGGAATCTGCCGCACCCGGAATATAAAGAGCGGACAGGGTATTTTGGGATAATTTTCAGGAATCCTGATTATTACACAAGAGTTCCTGAAATTAAAATATCTGCTGAATTAAATGAAAGACAAAAAAAAGCAATTGAATATTTAAAAATTAATTATAAAGTAACACCTAGAGAATATAAGCAGTTATTCAATGTTTCGGATAAGACGGCAAGAATTGATCTAAAAGATATGGAAAAGAGAGATTATATTATTTTTGTTGGTTCTAAAAAGACAGGGTATTACGTATTAAAATTACCGAATAAATTACCGAATAAATTACCGAATAAATTACCGAATAAATTACCGAATAAAAATATTGGATTAAAGGATATTTAAAATGACAAAAAACAATTGGTTGGGAAAAATTTTCGGAGAAAGCCTGATTTTCAGATTATAATTAATCAGGAGAGTTAGGTTTATGGACAAAGAATTTGTTGGGGTTCCGAAAACAGGATATTATTGTTTTGATGGCACTATAAATGACCCTGTAAATATAGATGAAGGTAAAGAAAATGAATGAGAAAGATGTTTGATGATAAGATAGAAAGTTGATGGACAAAAGAGGGACAGGAATTTTAAGAATGAATAAATTTTGCGATGAATGGAATCTACCTAACCCCGAACTTAAGGAAAAAACAGGTTATTTTGCAATTAGATTTGTAAATCCTTTAGTTCATAAAATTCCTGAAATAGATGAAACTGGTTTAAATGAAAGGCAGAAAGAAGCGATTGAATACCTTAAATCCAAAGGTAAAATTACAAATAAAGAATATAGAAGATTAAACTTAGGAATTACTGACAAAACCGTATTTAGAGATTTACAGGATTTAGTTAACAAAAAAGTAATTATGCCTAAAGGTAAAAAAAGGGGAGGTACTATGAATTCATTAAATAATATTTCGGACACAAAGTAGATAAAAATGAATAAGAAATTTTATTCTCAAATACCCCGTCACTCTGTGGCGGGGAACTTTATTTTTAATTAATTCATTGCTCAGAAAGAAAAAAATAAAAAAAGAAAAGGTTTTAGAGTACCTTGAAAAGTTTAAAATTTTTTAACTATTTTCAGTTAATAAAACCTGTATAATTAATAGTATATATTGTTATAAATACTTGTTCTATAAATAGAATATCTGGCGCTAAAGACAGAACAATTTATAATCACTAAATTTTTTACATTTTTAAGATTATATAAACCTTTAACTTATAATTAACAAATATATAATTATAGTTAACAAAATGTAAACTAAAATGAGAAGAGAAAAAATTAGGGAAGGGTGGGACAAAATTAAAGAACAATTAAAAGACGCTGAGGATTTTTTAGAGAAAAACAAAACAGATGAGGGTTTGTATTTTATCTGGGTTGTTGCAGAAAACCTTGTAAACTCACTAAAAACAACTTTAAATGGCTTTTATTTGAAAGAGCATAGAGAAAAAAGTTATATACTAAAAGATTATTTTGCTCTTGGAATTCTTAAAAAAGATTATTCAACTTTATTTAAAAAACTTTCCAAATATAGACTTGCTGCGGGATTCCACCCTTACACTTCAATTCCAAAAAATTATACAAAACAGGAAATAATAAAGTTTCTTGAGAAAATAAAAGAGTTAAAAGGAGAAGTGGAGAGAATTTTAATAAAAAGAGGTGTTTTAAAATGATAATTGAAAAAGGGTCTGAGCTAAAGGTTTTAAGGAATTTTTGCAGAGAACCCTTTGAATATTTTTCAATAGCTGAACTCAGTAAAAAGACAAAAATTTCAAGGAACTGGATGTATAAAATAATAGACAAGTTTAAGAAAGCATATCTTCTTTTAGAATATGGAAAAAAATACAAATTAGATTTTTCAAATATGTTTTGCCAGAGACTGAAATTTCTCTTTGATGCAGAATTTTTAGATTCATTGAAGATGAAGAACAGAATATTTGATATAACAAACAAAATAATTTTTGAGTTAGATCCAAAAAGTGTTATACTTGTTGGCTCTGTTTCCCAGCAAAAAATGAAAGAAGGAAGTGATATAGATTTTCTTGTGATTGGCAGTAAGAAAGAAGTTCCTTATTTTGAGAATACAAATATTATTGTTGTTTCAGAAAAAGGATTTAAGGAAAAATATTTAAAAGCAGATGATTTTGTAATTTCCGCGCTGGTATTTGGAAAAACAATTTATGATGCCGGGTTTTTTATAAGGTTTTATGAAAATCCTTTACCTGTTTTTTCACAGGAAGTGATTCAGGAAAAAATAAAATATTGTGAGCGACTTGAGGAGAGAACATACAAGTTATTGAAAACAGATGTAGAAAAAGCCAAAGAAGAATTGCTTTATCTTGCTTTGCAGAGCGCCAGAATAATTCTGCTAAAAAACAAGATTATACCAAAAACAAAATATGATATTGCTTCCCAGATTATGGTTTTTAACAGAGAATTCGCAGAGATAATCAATTCATTGCTCAGAAAGAAAAAAATAAAAAAAGAAAAGGTTTTAGAGTACCTTGAAAAGTTTAAAAATTTTTAACTATTTTCTGTTAATAAAACCTGTATAATTCATACTATATATACCCTTAAATACTTTAAAAATTATATTATGGAAAAATTTTCTAGTGTTGCCTTTCCAATAAGAAAAATACACTCGTCGTTCCAACGGCTCATCATTTTGCTTTGCAAAAAGAGGAATTTTTCTTTATATATATCTAAACACAATAATATTATGTTGACAGGCAGCAAATTTATAAATAGTTTTATAGTAAAGAAAAATATTAATTTTATGTCCAAAATGAAGTCATCTTTTTTATATATATCAACTGTTAATATTATGTCAACGGGTTTTTTAAAATGAGCAGGGAAAACTCTTTTGTTGGGTTTACAAAACTTTTTTTAATTGCAAGTGTATTTTTAGTTTTATTTTCCGGGGTTGTTAGTGCTGCTGTATCAGGTATTACTGTAACAGCACCTAACGGTGGAGAGAGTTGGAGTGGAACGCAGAGTATAACATGGACTGCAACATGTTCTGATCCTGCTAATGACTATGTAGATATACAATGGTCCACAGGTGGTGCATGGACTACTATTGCAAGTAGTCAATATTGTAATGCAGCAACATATAGCTGGGACACAACTTCTGTTGGTGATAGCAGTGCTTATCAGATAAAGGTTAAAGATATGAATGTACCGGCTACAAATGATGTTTCTAATGCGATTTTTACAGTAGATAACACAGCCCCAATAACATTCACCTTTGTATCGCCAACAGAGGGAGATTACGCAAACAAATCACAGGATTATTATTATGTTAATGTTACATTCACAGAAACAAACCCTGATACCTGCTGGTTAGATAATGGAACAACAAACACCTCAATGTCAAGGTCCGGTACAAATTGTTATATAAATATGACCAGCCAGTCTGAAGCAACACACACTTACAAAGTCTGGGCAAATGATACCGCAGGAAACTGGGGAAATTCTTCGGATAGATATGTTACTTTAGATACCACTAGCCCAACAGTAACAAATGTAAGTTCAA
>JAGLVB010000007.1 GCA_023134135.1 Candidatus Aenigmatarchaeota archaeon | reverse complement strand
TTAGCTAACTGTCAAAGTTAGGTTACAACAACAAAGTATACAGTAAACTGACTTAATTATCTAATTAATCAAGATATTTTATGCCAAAGACATATACATTTAAAAATGACGTGCTCAAAATAGATTGCCTGAATTGCATCTACGGTTCTTCGGTAGAAGATTTCCCAGAATGCATGGGTGAAATTATGGAAGACCTCATGTCTGTAAAAAACGCAAAATCGGTCATTCTTGCAAAAGAAAGGGAATATGAATACAGTTTTGAACAAACCCAGATGCTGTTGGAAATTGCAAAACTTATTGAAAAAATAACAATGAATAAATGCTTCTCATACAAAAATCTGGTCACAGAAAAATGCGACAGATGCATATCTTACAGAACTGATTTTTTAAACAATACAATATCTCAGAAATTAAGAAATGATCCTGTTGGAGCTTACGTAATGTTAATCCGGAGAATCAGGCACACAAAAGTATTAACTGAAAGAACAAAAGGAATGTGCCATGATTGTTATAATCATTATTTAGAAAAAACGCTTATTCCCTTAAAAAAAAGGCTTGAAGAAACAACTCTTATTAAAAAAGTGCAGGAATTTTTACCTGGTTACAAAATCGGAGATCGGTCAATATACCGTCAACTTTTTATTCCTTCAGTGAGACCTAATTTTACTTACACAAAATATCGGGCAACGCCCCCGGACAAAGCCGAAATGATTGATAGTTACCAGATTAATGACGCAAAAGTTGAAATTTACAAAGTGCCCGGCGAAGTCAGGATGCAGTATCATTTAATCCCTCTTGAATTCGGACTTGAAGAAGAAGAATATGAATTACTGGACCGGGCAAAAAGATATATGGCAAGCCACAGACCTCTTGAAAAAGAAGAATTTGCATCTTCAGAAGTAAGAAAAAATTTCTACAACATTGGTCTGGATATGCTTAGGGATTTAGCGGGTTCCTCAAATATTTCAGAAGATAGATTAAAAATTGTTGCATCCATCCTTGTAAGATACACAGCAGGAATAGGAATTCTTGAAATAATATTATCAGACAATCATGTTCAGGACGTGTTTGTCAATGCTCCGCCAGGCACATCACCAATTTATCTTATCCATGGAAATTATAACGAATGTTCAACTAATATAGTCCAGACAAAAGAAGATGCAGAACTGCTTGCAACAAGATTAAGATTAAGTTCTGGCAGACCTCTTGACGAAGCCAACCCAGTCCTTGACGCTGAAGCTGATGTTCCGGGCGGAAGGGCGAGGGTTTGCGCTATTATGGAAACTCTATCTCCAGGAGGTCTTGGTTTTGCTCTGAGAAGACATAGGGAAAGACCGTGGACATTCCCTCTTTTCATTTCGCAGCATATGTTCAATTCGCTTGCCGGAGGATTGTTGTGGTTTATCATAGACGGGGGTCGGTCAATACTTGTTGGAGGAACGAGAAGTTCCGGGAAATCTTCCTTGTTAGGATCAGTAATTTCGCAAATAATGAAAAACAAAAGAATTATTTCAGTTGAAGATACTCTTGAACTTCCTCTGACAAAATTCAGGGAACTTGGATTTAATGTAACAAGACTAAAATCCAGATCTGTTATCACAATGGTTGAAACCGAACTTCCGGCGGAAGAAGCATTAAGAGTTTCATTAAGGCTTGGAGATTCATGCTTAATAATTGGTGAGGTGAGGAGTAAAGAAGCGTTGGCTCTTTACGAAGCAATGCGTATTGGGGCTATGGCAAATGTTGTTGCAGGAACAATTCACGGTGACAGCGCTTATGGTTTATTCGACAGGGTTGTAAATGACCTTAATGTTCCGCCAACAAGTTTTAAAGCAACTGACCTTGTAATAATCAACAACACTCTAAAAAGCGCAGATGGTTTGCACTCATTCAGAAGAACAATTGAATTCACCGAAGTTAGAAAACACTGGAAAAAAGACCCTTCAGAAGAAAAAGGTTTTGTTGATTTGATGACCTATAACGCAAAAAAGGATGAACTGGAACCAAGTTCGACCCTTCTCGCAGGCGAAAGTGAAATACTAAATTCCATTGCAAGGAATGTTAAAGAATGGAAAGGCAACTGGGATGCTGTGTGGAATAACATTAATCTAAGAGCAAAGATTATGCAATCTATTGTTGATCTCTCTAAAGAAGCAAAAAACCCGGAACTTCTCGAAGCCACCACCGTAGTGCAATCAAACTCGCAGTTCCACATACTTTCAGAAGAGGTAAGGGAAGAAATAGGATTCATGGACACAGATGAAATTTACAAAAGATGGGTTGTCTGGTTTAAACAACACATAAAAGATTTGGCAAGTTAAAATTTATGAAATACCCACCGTTCGCTTCGCTCACTTCGCAGCAAGCTGCGGGGTATCTCTTAATTGGAATTCATGAAGTTTTAATTGAGCAAGAGACTTGATGTGATATCTACAAAGTAAGGTGACGGATTTCCACAACTCAGACAGAATTATTATTTATCGCAGCAAGCTGCGGGGTATTAAACCCATTGGGGAATAAATTAGATAAACTCACCAAACATAATTATGGGAGTTGGATTCCTGTTATTGCAAAAATATTGCATGATTTCGGATTAAATGTAATTCTATATAGAAAGATCGTTCCTGAAGAAACATTAATGGAAAAATACTCCAGATTGGAAAATGGCATCTTTTTTGATGAAAATGAAAGATATGACGCAAAATTTATTACACCTTACTTAAAAGATTGCGTCAGTTTTCTCACAAAAAAAGGTATGCTCAAATATCAAAATCTTTCAATTAAGAAAATTCAACAATTTTTGGATGAAGAATTTATTTTGATTGCTTATCTCAATTATTTTAGAATTTATCCCAAAGAAAAAAAAGAACCTCCTTCCGGACATATGGTTGTATTAACAGGATATGATAAGACGCATATTTATCTTCATGAAAATAATCCCTTGCACTCAGAACCCAATAAAAAAATAACAAATAATTTATTTCTTAAAAGTTGGTGTGATAATAAAGAATTTTTTGGAAATTTAATTGTTTGTAAATCTTAAAATGAAATTTGCGTATAAATATTTTTCAAGAGAAAAGCTTCTTGCTGTTTGCGACAAAGAGCTTCTTGGGGAAAAACTGAAATTTGAGGAAACTGAATTTGAAGTAAAAAAAAGTTTTTATTTTGAAAAAATTGCAATGGAAAAAGAAATTGAAAAGATGCTCGATAAAGCAAAGACCATTAATTTAATTGGGAATAAAATTATTGAAATTGCTGTAAAGATGAAATTAATAGGCAATGATAACGTGATGAAAATAGAGGGAATTTCGCATATACAAATTTATAAAATATAAGTTATTATGGATAAAGAAAAAATTATTGATTTTTTTAAGCCAAACTGGAAGAAAGTTTTAGTATTTATATTATTATTCATAATCCCCTTTCTTGTAAAGCCATATTGGATAGGTTTTCCTTTATCATTTGGTGCAGTAATGTGTACTGACCCTAGAGGTTGTTTTACACAATATCTTTTGTCTAACATGCAATACTTAACCCTGTTAATAGACTTAATTATTTGGTATTCTTTATCTTGTTTTGTAATTTTTATTTATAATAAAATAAAAAATCGAAAATGAAAGGGCAGTGGTATATTGTTGCGGCGGTTTTATTTTCATTCTCTCTATTGAGCGTATTTAATATATTTGAAAGTTATTCGGAAATAGATTTTACTTCTGTTCTGAAAAATGATGAGGATAAAATTTCATCTAATATAATTTGGGAACTAAAACAAATTGAAAAAAATTCAACCAACGCAGTCAATCTCGAAGCTGATGTTTCCGAATTTCTTGAAATGACGGAAGCAAATTTAATTGGGAAAGGATATTATTTTGAATACAATTTCTCAACAAGTTCTCCAAGCGCTTTAGATTATAACCTGACAATCAGCGGCAGAAATATGGTGGTAAAATACAGACCTTAGATTGCGCATAAATTGCAGGATAATCAATTGAAAATCATAATCTGGAATAAATCCCTTGCTCCGAGAGCAAGTCCAAGAAGAATTACAATAAGTTTAAGCCAGTTGCTGAAACCCCTATCCTCCAGATAATTATCTATTGCATAAAGAAGAAGAAGTGAAACAGTCAACTTCATTATGAAAAATATCCATATATTGCCTGCCCATTCAAAAATCATGCTTGGGAGAACATGCTGTTCTGCATGTCCATAAACTTCCAACCCAATAAAAGTTGAACTTGCATCCGCCAACTGCGAGAAAATTACTGATTTATTCCAGAAACTTTTTGTCAATTTTGTAAAATTTCCCAAACCAAACACCAACAGGAAAATCAATAAATCAAGACCTAATATCTGAACCGCGGGCGTAAGATTTGAAAATGGGAGTTGAGTGAAAAAAATCCCCGCAAGAATAAAACCAAATGAAAAGAAATAACTCTGGAAAGGCACCTTGGTTCTTTTTTCAAGGAAAAGCGAAAAAATTAATAAAACAAGGGTAAATGAAAATATGAAAACATAAATTGAAGGGGTAACAAACAACCGGGATGTTAAAAACTCAGAATCCTTGAGAGCCCTTAAAATAGACCCAAGAAAAATGTAAGGCAATAAAGCCAATGCAAATTTCCCATCCACCTTTATTTTAAGAGGTTTGAGGAGTTTATAATAGACCAAAAAAACCGCAGAAACAAAGATAATTGCATAAATAATGGTATTTTCCCAGCTATAACCAGATGCATTCAGGATAAGCCCTACAATATAAATCTGAAAGGTATCATACCACATTACTTAATATGTGAATTTAATTATGAGGGGGACAATACTGATTGTTTTATGTTTGATTTCTGTATTATTTATATCTGGTTGCACAGTAAACCCGGAACTTGAAAGAAAATATTTTTCTGTAATCGGCGAAGGGACTGTTGAAGAAAAAGAAGTGGAAATACCTGATGTTATTGTTATAGAAAGCATTAAAATTCCTGCTCTTGCCGGAGGGAGAATAAAACCCGACAGAGAAATAGATATTATTGTTACCTTAAAAAATCGGGATGTTAACAAACCAATTACCCTGACCTATGCGGGCATCTCAGACTCGGGAATTTTTACTTGTATTAATTGTGGAGATAGTGGAGAAAAATCAATAAGCCCGGGACAATTAAAAACATTTAGTTTTACTGTAAAAGCTCCTTCCAATGAGGGCACAATTGCTCTTCCAGGACATCTTGAATTTTCCGTAAAATATAAATATACTTCAACAAGACTTGCAACAATAACCTTTATTGGAAAAGATGATTATATGGATTATCTTGAATCAGGGGGCAAAGTTTCTATTTCCATAATTAATATTCCTTCAGATGGTCCTGTTGAACTTGACTTGGATATTTCAAATATTCACCAGCCGGTTGTTATTGAGGATAGGGTGATATCTTCAAAATTACAGAGTAATGGAAAGAATTCTGAGTTGATGAACGAAATTGCAGATTCCTTTTTTGGCAAGGTTGTTTTTGCGGCTGATTGTTCTGTGGGAGATACTGGTTGGGGTGAAGCCTCTAGTTATGGATGCATTGGAAATGATAAAAGATGTTTTGGAGGTAATTGCATTGAATGCGACGGGAAAATGGTGAATGGGCTTTGTTGGTATGAAAGTGAGTATTCAAAAAATCAGAATTGCAATGAAGTGTGTTACACTAGAAATGGTGTCTACAATGGAAATTGTGAATGGGTGGATGAAAATTGTATTGTTTGTAAAGAATTTCATCCTGGTGCAAGATGCAGTGGGGTTGGGGAAAAAGAGGCTCCTTATTATAATCCAATTACAAATTACTGCCTTTCCAATAATGGTATTTATGATTGCAATGCAAAAGTTACTCTTTCTACTAGCACCGGTGTAGATTCAGCTAGAATTTGCGCCTGTAATGGGGATAATATTGTAGATTATGATGATTCTTCTGGTTCCTCTGATGATTCTTCTGGTTCTGGTTCCTCTGATGATTCTTCTGGTTCAGGAGGAAGTGGTTCATCTGGCAGTAGCTCTTCATCTTCCTATGAAGATAAAGGAGAACATCAGATTTATCTTGAAGTGCTTAATAAAGGCAGCGGGGAAATTGATATAATAGAAACAGGAAATCTGGATATTTCTTTTGAAGATATGGGTCTTGAAGTGTGTTCAGAAGAATTCGGGGGCAAGAGTTGCGGCGGAACAACTACATTTAATAATGAATCTATTGTTGTAAGAGGTTCCAACCCTTTCAGGTATTATTTTAGTTTCACCCCAAATACCGATATTATTGGAGGTAACAGCATAACAGCCACAAAAAAAGTAGAAGTGTCCGCAGAATATATTTACAGGTTGCCTCAGACAATAGATATTCTGGTTTCACCGAGAGCGGAGATTTAAGGATTAATAATATTTTAAAAGAATTTCAACAGACAAAACAATATAAAACTTAAAAGGAAAAATAATTATGGAAGAATTCCTTGAAAAAACATTTATTGCGGTTAAACATGATGGTGTGCAAAGAGGTCTGGTTGGCGAAATTATAAAACGATTTGAACAGAGAGGACTTCGATTATGCGCAATAAAGATGATTCTGCCTGATGAAGAACTTGCGAAAAAACACTATCCTTTAACCGAAGAATGGATAAAAAATAATGCCTCAAATACAAGAAAAGCATGGGCAAAAAAAGGAATTACTCTTGAGAAAACTGATGAAGAACTGGCATCGCAGGTAAACTCATGGCTTAAAGGTTATTTGATGGAAGGTCCTGTTGTTGCAATGGTCTGGGAAGGTATGCACGCAATAGAGATTGGAAGAAAACTTGTGGGCACCGCAAATACAAAAGAAGCCCCGCCCGGAACAATAAGAGGAGACTTCACTGTAGATTCCTATGAGATTGCGGACAAAAAACAGAGACCTGTAAGAAATATTATTCATGCTTCGGGAAATACCGCAGAAGCAAATAATGAGGTTCACTTATGGTTTAAACCAGAAGAAATTCATGAGTGGACAAAAAAGGAATGGGAAATAATGCATTAACATGAAATTACTATTTTTAGGGTCTCCAGGTGTTGGAAAAGGGACTTATGCTCAAGTAATTACTGAAGCGCTTAACATTCCGCATATATCCACAGGCGATTTGTTAAGAAACGAAACGCAAAAAGACACTAAATTAGGAAAAGAAATAGAAAAGATAATGAATCAAGGTGGATTGGTTTCTGACGAAATATTGCTTCAACTAATTAAAACCAGAATTAAAGATAAAGATTGTAAAAATGGATTTATACTTGACGGATTTCCGCGCACAAAAAATCAGGCTGAAGAACTTGAAAAATTAACTGGAATAACCCACGTGCTTAATTTCAAAGCAAATGATAAAGTGATTATTGAAAGATTATCCGGAAGAATTGTATGCAAAAAATGCAAAACAATTTTTCACAAAACAGGAAATAAACCAAAAGTTGAAAATATCTGCGATAAATGCAGTTCGGAATTGCATCAACGGGAAGATGACAAACCAGATTCTATTAGAAAAAGATTAAAAATTTACAAAGAAAAAACTGAGCCTCTAATAAAACACTACAATGATAAAGGTCTATTGGTGGAAATAACCATAAACAAACCAATAAGCGAAATCAGAGATAAAGTCAGTTCAAAAATAAAATCATATCTCGAAGGTAAAACTGACAAAATTGGAGAAATTAAATAGAATTGATTGGGTTATTAATCTAATTCACGGAAATGATTAGTTTATTTAAAGTTTCATTATTTCTTTATGGTAAACAGAAAAGAGATTGTAGATTTGATTTCAGGACAATATCCTAATTTAACTGTAGGTGATGAATATCCAACCACTCTTAAAACAGATTACATGGAATTAAAACTTCTTCCAAAACTTTCAATAATACAAGACTTTAAAGACACTTTTAAGTCAACAAGTAAAAAATCTGTTGAAGATTATGAAGTAAATGGCATTCGGATAGATGGATTATCTTTAGATGAAAAAGAAATATATCCTGTTAATATGTATTCTATAATCCCTGTCAATGACAAGTTTAATATGAATATATTGATATTTGCTATTGATTCCATGACCGACATACAGAGATATTTAAAAGATTACAAACCTAAAATTGAATAATAACTGATTGCAAATTTATTGTATTCCTATATTTTTCAGAAGTTCTTCTATTAAATCCTTTATTCCTCCTTTTTTGAAATTTCCGTGCCCCGGCAACAGAAGTTCTATATCCAGTTTCTGCAATTTTTTCAGGGAATTTATTAATTCAATTTCGTTGCCCCCTGATAAATCTGTCCTCCCAATAGAATCCGAAAACAAAGTGTCCCCGGAAATCAATATTTTCTTTTCAGATTCATAAAGACAAATACTTCCTTTAGTGTGTCCAGGAGTGTGGATTACTTTAAAAGAATAATTTTCTGTTTTAATTATTTCTCCGTCTTTTAATTTCTTATTGACTTGAGAAGAAACAAAATTATTCCCAAAAAATTTATAAAAAGTATTCTTCCCTGTTTCAATATTTTCAGCATCCATTTCAGGAACATAAATTTCCGCATCAGTCAATTTTTTAAATAAATTGTTTCCTCCAATATGATCATAATGGCAATGCGTGTTTAAGAGGATTTTTATTTTTTCGGGATGCAATCCTGCATCCTTTATATCTCCGATAATTTTTTCAAAAGAAATCCCAAGCCCTGTATCAACGAGCAATTGGTTGTCTATCAAATAAATATTGCCTGAATTTCCAATCCCATCAAACAAAAAAATATTATCAGTAATTTTCATTTTATTAAACGCATATTTTTATAATTTCATCTTTTAATCCATTTCCGGACAAAATTAGAATAGTTTTCATATTGCAGAAATCACCTCCCGCAGTATCCGGCAGTTCAACAAAAAATTTCCCGTAAACAGGAGTTGAAATTTCCTCTGAAAGAAAATCATTAAATGTTGTTATCTCGCAGGTTTCCCTACCTATTCTTGCTTTGGTGGAATAAAGATAAAATTTGCTGTTTGAAACATTTGCAATAAATCCCTTCAAATCAGAATCAAAACAAATAACTTCATTATCCTCGTCAAGAATTAAATCAATATCATAATCAGAAAGATTAACAAATTCATTTGTTGAAGTTCCTGAAACCAGAATAATTCTTTTTAAAATTTTCTCCCTGTGCATTGAATTAAACAAATATTCTGTTTTTAACTCAGACTCCTGCAGCATCTCATTCTGAGTCTTATAAGAAATCTCTGAATCAAAATAATAGAAAACCGCAGCAAATGCAAAAACAAATAAAGAAGTTGCAATCGCAAAATCGATATATATGTCACCCTTCATAATAGTTTTTGATAAGATATTAATTGATAAGAATCCTGATTAATTCAATACTGTAAATGAAATACCTAATTAAAGCAGAGCCTTTGGATGCATCAGTAAAATCAAGAGTTTGTTGGAAAATTAATTTAATTCCCGCATAATAGCTTTAGAAGAACCCAAGACCACAACATTCTCAAAATTCAGTTTCCTCACAAGTCTGAGGTCATAAGTTGCAACAGGCCATTTATATTTTTTACCCGCTTCTATTATTGACTTATCCGCAATTTTTTCTTTTGTTTCAATAACTTTTACTGTATCTATCAACTCACTCAAAACCCTGTCTTTTTTTTCTTCTGAAAATTTCTTCACTTCAATCAGACAAGGTCTTGTAATCGCGAGTTCCTTTACGCTGAAAAAAAGTTTCAGTTTTTTATATTCCAAAAATACATTTGTATCAACTAATATCATAATCTAAAATTTCACCTTTTTCAAATCCTTTGCAACAAAAACATTTTTATATTTCCTGACTTTTTTCTCAAGTTCGGTCTGACTTAAATATTTCCTTCCTATATGGGTGAGATATATTTTCTCAGCCGACTTTCTAAATTTTAAAACATCCTGCAAACAAGAATGCTGTTTATGTTTAATATCCTTCCTGTCAAAATAAGTGCATTCATGAACTAAAATGCAATCTTTGCAAAAATTCTCCATTTTTTTCAGGTAAATTGTATCCCCAGAATAAACAAACTTTTTCCCTTCAATGGCGTAAGAAACATCTTTTAATTTTATCAATTCATTCATTTTCTTCGAAAATGATGCACCGTCCTTTCGGACGAGTGTTTTATCTTTTTTAATCCTGAATTTCTCTTTTAATTCCTTGCATTCCTGTCCGGTTAATTTCAATTTCTTAATAATTTTTTTATCCAGTTTTATTTTATCTTTCTCTTTGAATCTATAAGCAACTGCGGGAATCGTGTGTTTGACCGGCATAGACTCAACAATAATTTCCTCGTCCTCAAACACTATTCCTTTTTTGCTGGAATCTACAAAATTAATTTTAAATGAAAAATTAAATAATTTTAAAAGTTGTGGTCCAATCTTATCTGCTTCCGGTCCCGCAATTAATAATTCTTTTTCTCTTTTCTCAAAACTCATGGACATCAACAAACCAAACATTCCAAGAAAATGGTCAGCGTGCCAATGAGATATAAAAATATTATCGATTGACATAAAATTTATTTTTGCTTTCTGCAACTGAATCTGCGCGCCTTCCCCGCAATCAAAAAGCATTGAATGAGCAGTTTTTGACTGATGCAGCAAATGCACTCCAGGATGGTTTCTTCTTAATGTTGGGACTGCTGTCCCTGTCCCCAAAAAAGTAAATTCTATGGTTGCCATAAATTAATAGATTATTAACTTATGGAAAATCCAATTATAAAAACTGATAAAAGAGAATTAAAAAGCGGTATTACTGATTATCTGGAAAACCTCGGGTGTATTGTTGAAGAAGAGCAACTTGAAATTGCGGATTACATTGTATCTGACAGGACTGCAATTGAAAGAAAAAGCTTTTCTGATTTGATATCTTCCATCAAAGACTTAAGATTATTTTCGCAATTAAAAAATTTGTGTAAATTTGAAAAACCTATTTTACTTGTTGAGGGATTTGAATATTTTGGGAATCTAAACAACAATTCTCTTTTCGGCGCTCTTGCCAGCATAATTCTTGATTTTGGAGTTCCTGTAATCTGGACAAAAGATAAAAGAGACAGCGCTAATTTTATTTATTCTGTGGCAAAAAGGGAACAATTTAAAAATAATAGAGAAGTGGTGATAAGAATCAGGAAAAAACCTAAAGATTTGAAAGAAGAGCAAAAATATCTTATTGCGGGATTGCCTTCAATAAATTCAGTTCTCGCAAAAAGACTTCTTGAAAAATTCAAGACACCAAAAAAAATATTTAATGCAAAAAAAGAGGAATTAATGGAACTGAAAGGTATGGGTGAGAAAAAAGCTCAAAGAATTATTGACCTTCTTGAAACAAAAGTGATTGAGTAATTTTAATAATCTTTAATATTAATTTCCATATTCTCACTTATAAAATTATCAAACCAGTCATCAAAAAGCTTTTTTTCAACAATTATTCCGTCGCAATAATATTTTCATCATCTTCTCTTAGAAAACGTATTATCTGGTATGAATAATCATCCTCAACAAGATCATTACAAATTTCTCCATGTTTCAGATTTTTTATGACTTTCTCAATTAAAGGATTCTCCTGAAATTCAATCCTTTTATCTCTAAAAAGTTCAGAGGTGTTTGTTTATTTAGTTCAAATGTGTTGTATTCAGAATAATTTTCCGGTTCTCGTCCATTTTTAACTTCTTCATAAATCTGCTTTATTCTCTTAATTTTATCTTTGTGGATTGTTGGCGTACCAACCTCAGCCGCGGACACACCGAACATAATTAGCGGAGTTGAGTTTAAGGACGGTGCCTAGGAAGCAATTATCAAACATCACATGGTAAGCAGATCCGCCACTAATTGCAGTAGAAGACCAATATCCAGTAGATAAACCATCCCCACCAAAACAGGTGCCTAAACAGGAATTTGAATTACACAAGTTTTGCAGAACCGTTGAAGTAGGAAGTGTCCAGTCATCAGAGCCACCATAATTCAATCCAGAACAATAAGATACAGCACCAGACCAAGTATTTGTGCCTATTGTCGAAGTCCAGCATTTATCTGCGTTGCAGTCTACATAAACTACACCCGACTCTGTATAATAAACTTCAAAACTCGTTCCTTCACAAACACAAGTTCCATCATATGTTGATGTCCCTAGCTCATGCCAAATAATTCCATTACATATTTCCAATTTTGAGTTAGTAGAATTCCATCTCAAAGTACCTGCAATTGAACTATTACACAAATTATCAACAAATCCAACTTTTATTCCTTTATTAGCATCCAATTTTCCGCTCACATCCAAATCCCCTGGAATATTCCACTGTGGATTTGCCATACTTGAATCATTGAAAGTTCCCGGTCCTATCATACCAGGATGAATTCCAGGATTTGGATAATTTCCATAAGGTCCTGTTGAATAAGTTGCAAGAATTGCAGAGCCTATGCAGATTATAAAAGTCAATAAGATTCCTAAAGTAAGTTTCTTGTTTTGTTGGGTTGTCATAATTATTTACTCTTCTATATATATATAAGTTTATTTTACTCCAACCACTCTTTCTTAGCAATCTTCTCAGGCAAGTAAGTATCTGTTATGAAACTTATATCTTTTACGCTCAGAGCCTCAAGTTCAAGTTTAACTCCCTTCTTAACCATATGATTAAGTTCATCTCTCCAACTCTTTTTGTGGAACCATTTATAATTAAGAATTTCCTTTATCCTTTTTTTGTCTCCTTCATTTAATTTAATTGTTACCTCTTTTGGCAGATTATATTTATCCTGATCAAAAGAACTCAATCCAATAAACTTTGCCCCCGGTACCGCCATTCTTACAGATTCATATGCCAGATTTATTGAACCTTGTTTAACAACAGAATAAATATAGAACCCCCAAGGATCATTATCAACAAGAACATATATAGGTAACTTTAATTCATCATGCATCCTTCTCAATAATCTCCTTACACCCCTTGGAGGCTGACCCCCTCCATGGATAATCATGCAATTGTGTTTTTTCCAGAATTTATCCTCATTGAAACGACCCCACACAGTGTCTTTTTCTATAAATAATATAAATTTCGCATCGCATTTCTTAAATTTAATTATATCCGCTTCTACTATTGAAGGGATTGCCCATCCCCCAGAACCCATTTTTCTCAAATCAATCTCATCTCCTGAATCCTCTATTGTAAGATTGCCTATCATTACTCCCTTACTGTTTGCCCTTAAATGCAACTCTTCTCTTAAAGCGCCTATACTAACTTCTATATCTTCAATTATTGGGTCGGACTCAATCTGGTCCTCAAAAGTATTTTCCTTGGAATCACCTATAGTGTGCTTAGTATTATAATATAAACTCCTTATTGAAGTTGTCTTCCCCGATTTTACCAAATCCTGACAGGCATCCGCAACAATTAAAGTCTGCATAAATTTTCTTGCCTGATCAATACTGAAAAAATTCCTTTTTTGCGTTTTATTTCCAAGAGTAATTAATTGCTCTTTTTCATCAAAAAGCACATTACTCAAAGTTCTTATAACAATATCCAAAGAAAGTTCGTTCCCTTTCTCTAAATCCTTTAAAACATCATCTCCATACCTCTCTCTTAATTTTTTAATTATTAATTCCGTCTTTTCTTTAGATACCATTTTATTCATTCCTCTTCACAACCTCTTTCTTGATTAGGGTCATAATATATTCTTTATTTTTACCTGTTAAATTTGAAATCGACTGGGCAACTTCCTCGCTGTACCTGTCAAATATTTTCATCCTCCTTTCCTTTGCGTATTTTCTCTGTTCAGCAGAAAGATAACTTCCTAATTTTCTTCCTATATCAAGCAAACCAAGTTTAACTTCCTTAATAATCTCATCATAAGATGCAATAGCTTGTTTACCCTCTGAAATAAATGGAACCCATACAGATTCCACATCAACAAGAATAACCATTGGACCCACAGGCAGACTGCCTCCTGGTTGAGACAAACCATATCTTTTCCATTGTGTTTTTGCAACGGCTTTGTAAATTCCGCATTCAGATTGCTGGTAAAACAAAGGAACTTTATTTGCAAATCTTATCAGGGTTATCTGTTTATCAGAAGGAAGTTCTTTTGAATAAACCAATCCAACTTCCACCTGAAAAGGTATTGAATTATAAACTGCCACAGGTCTTGTGCATGCAGCAACAAAATCCGCATTATATTCCTTGTTAAGCCCCTTAATTATATTATCTTCTCCTATTGGAGATAAACAATCTGTTGGGGGTCTCTGCAATTTTACCTGTTGCATTGCTTCCATTAAATCTGAAGACTTGTCCCTTGTTACTGCATTTGGTCTTGTGTGCGGGTCTAATTTTGACAACTTGCAAATATCCTTTGCGCCTATGCTCCCGACTTTTGAAAAATCATTCATAAGGAACGACTGAACAGTTTTTGAATTTGTTCTTGCCATCATTTTCATCAAAGTTCCAAGTTCAACTCCGTGAGGGTGGGGAGCGACTTTCTTTGGTTTTTTTGGCAATTTATCCGTAACTCTTTTAAATATTATTTTCTTTCCCTCAGGGTTAACAAATATAAGCTGCGCATGAGGGTTTGCAATAGCAGTATATTTTAAATAATCATAAGGTCCTTTGGTTTTCCTGTAAAGACCTTTTAATTTCATTGTTATTTTTGTTCCATGGTCTTTTACAGTTTCGAGTTTTTTCTCATCTTCAAGCACAGGAACATTTTCTGAAGTATCAATATGCAATTTACAGGAATAATGAATTTTATTCTTTACCTTGGATTCTATGGATGCGGGTTCTCCTGTTGTCAACTGTGAATATAAAATAGAAGCGGAAATTCCAATTCCCTGTTGTCCTCTTGACTGCATCCCCGCTTCCCCAAGTGATTTAAATTTTGACCCAAATAAAAGTTTCCCAAAAACATCCTTTACATATTTTTCCTCAATCCCCGGACCATTGTCCTCAACACTTAATTGAAATATATCTTTTTCAGTATTTTTGATTTTAACTATAATATGGGGTAAAATATCAGCTTCTTCGCAGGCATCCAGAGAATTGTCAACTGCTTCTTTGAGAATTGTTATTAGTGCTTTTGTGGGGCTGTCAAATCCCAATAAATGCTTGTTTTTCTCAAAAAACTCCGAGATTGCAACTGCCTTATACTCCGCCATTATATTATTTTAGAAAAAGTTTTAAAAGTGGTGTGGTTGAAGAAGTGTATTTCTGCAGATTATCTTGGCAAAATGATATTTAAAGTAACAGCAACCCAAAAAAACCCCCAAAATAATACAAAAAAAGTAAAGTTAATGGGAACACCATTGTAAATCTGACTCCCTCCTGAACCTCAACATATTTCTTTGTCTTTTTGAGTTTTTCGACTTCTTCTTTCTTAAGCCCGCAAATTTCCCCTCCAACAAGAACATCACCTTCTTTCAATTCAGAAACTTTTATCTTTTTCTTCATGCCGGTCTCAACAATTTTTGTGTAAACATATATAAAAGGGAACAATCCCACCATGAAAAAGAAAGGGATATAATAAGAAACTAAAACGCATGCAAAAATAAATCCAAAATAAACCAAAAGGTGTTTCTTAATTTCAGAAATAAAGGTTACCCTTATATTTTTATTTATAATTCCATATCCTATTATATAAATCATGGAATAAACTCCCCCAACAATCAAAACATTAAACACAAATGAGATTGGATAAAGCAAAAAAGGGGTTGGCAGGAAAGGAACGAGAAAACCAATGCCTCCAAGAACCCATGCATCTCCATCTCCCCAGATTTTTAACTGATATAATAATAATCCAAGAGCTAAAAAAAAGGAGCCAATTAAGATTGAATTTAAAAAAAATGCAAAGTTTCCGCTCATCAAAGAAACTATGAACCAATAAAACAATCCAAAAGAAATTAAAATAGCCGGGACATCTTCATAAACATCAGAGGTTTTCAAATCATATAACCCCGCATATAAAGTTATCAAAAAACACAGGATAAACGAAAAAAGTATGAAAGACATTTCTATCATTACTTAATTAAATTTATAAAATTAAGGTATAATTTAGAATTTTAGTTAAATTATTATGCTCAAACACTTGGCGATTATACCTGATGGAAACCGCAGATATGCAAAAAAATCAAATATACAGATGAGAGATATTTATAAGAGTTCAATTGAAAAAATATTTGATATCGTGAAATGGTGTGTTGATGCAAAAATATCTATTTTAACAATATGGGGATTTTCAACAGAAAACTGGAAAAGGTCGAGCTTGGAGAAAAAGGTTTTATTTAGGTTATTTGAAGAAAAAGCAAAAGAACTCCTTTTAGATAAAAGACTTGCAACCGGAGGAATACAAATAAAAATAATCGGTGATAAAAAACAGTTTTCAAAAAAACTTCAAAATCTTTTTTATGAAATAGAAGAAAAAACAAAAAATAATAAAAAATTAAAATTAAACCTTCTGCTTAATTACGGTGGCAGGAATGAAATACTATCTGCAATAAACAATTTGCTTAAAGAAGGTAAAAAGAAAATTGATGAAAAAACATTTAAAAAATATTTGTGGTTGTCTGAAGAGCCTGATTTAATCGTCAGAACTTCAGGGGAATGCAGACTTAGCGGACTGCTTCCTTTCCAGTCTGTTTATTCTGAACTTTATTTTGAACCAAAATATTTCCCTGAATTTGAGAAAAAAGATTTCAACAAAACAATAAAAAGTTTCAATAATCAATCAAGAAGATTTGGAAAATAGATTAATCAAAATTAGAAATAATTTTTATAACTGTTATAAACCTCATCATTAAAACAAACAAAAATAACTTTTTTTAAATTGATGTGTTCTTTTGCATAACTCATTGTTTCTATAGCTGCAATCTGCGTTGCCCTATCTACAGGAAACCTGTAAACTCCAGTGCTTATTGCGGGAAATGCTATTGTTTTGATATCATGTTTTTCTGTTAGTTTAAAGCAATTTCTATAACATTCTGCCAATAATTCATCTTCTTTATAATTTCCGCCTTTCCACACAGGACCTACGGTGTGGATAACATATTTAGATGGAAGATTATATCCTTTTGTTATTTTTGCCTCTCCGGTCTCACATCCATTTAAATCCCTGCATTCCTCCAACAACTCAGGTCCGGCAGCGGAATGAATTGCCCCATCAACGCCACCGCCTCCAAGAAGAGAGTTATTTGCTGCATTAACTATTACATCAACTTCCAATTTTGTAATATCTCCTTTTACAACCTCGATATCTGACATAATTTAATTTAATTATTTTTTCTTCTCAATTAATCTTATAACATTTATAGACAAAGTCAATGGAATTGAAACCACAGCCTCAAGCAATTCTATAGTCACTTCTTTTTTTGCATCATTAAGTCTTGTGATTTTTCCTTTTTCTCCTTTAAAAGGTCCGCTCAAAACTTCGATAATATCACCAATATTTAATTCAATGGCTTTTTGTTCTCTTACAAGATATCTTTTTAATTCAGCCACAGTAACAGGTTTTTTAATAATTCCTCTGACATGAGGAGCCCCATATATAGCCCTGTTTATATCTTCCTGTTCTCCTTCAAGGAACAGATAACCTTTTAACTCTTCAAGATAAATAATTGATTTTAAATCCAATTCTCTTAATCTTACCTCTTTTGCTATGTAATCCAGAGCCATTTTCTCTCTGCCAATTACCACTCTTATTGGTGTTATCATAATAATAGAAAGTTTTTAAAAAAGGCATAAGATTTGACCAATTATATCTTTGAGTAAAATATTTGTATTTGTTTTTTTCCCATTGAGGTCTTCCCTCCTTTTGTTATGCAAAATGGGGCACCGTTTTCACAGAAAACGTTTGTCTTTTTTGAAAAGAAAGAGCTCACTCGAAGAATTTCCTCATAGCCGGATTCATATCTTCCATATATTGGGTGGACAATCTCTCATAGAAATTGTGCAATATCATCACAGTAAGTAAAATTCCGGTTCCGGTTCCCAAAGCACCCGTAATATCAGCAAGCGCTGCAAGAAGACCAACAGCAATCCCGCCCATCACCGTAAGAGGATAAATATATTTGCTCAATACTTTCACCAAAACCCTCTTATCTTTTCTAAATCCCGGTATCTGCATTCCAACCCCTGAAATCTGGTCTGCAACCGCGGCAGGACCCATATTTGCGGTTTCAACCCAAAACAAAGCAAACACAACACAAAGAACAGAAAGGAATAAAATATAAGTGATTATCCTAATTGGATCAACAGGACCAAGACCAAACAAAGCATTTTGAAGAACATTGTAAGGAGCTGACAAATAATAACCAAGACCGCTCACAGCATGCCCATTATCATCATATTCCCCAAGAATTCCAATATCCTTGCTATCAAGCATAGCACCCATCATTGTTACATTAATCATAAAAGCTGCTGCAAGAATTACAGGAAGGTTTGAGGTATAAAAGAAATTTAAAGGCCATCTCCTTCCAAAACCTCTTAATTGCGATAAAGCCAAAGGAATTTCCACTTTAATTGATTGCACATACAAACAGATTGCAAAAATTGCAAATGTTGCAATAATTGTTGTCATCGCCATTCCAACCAACTCAAAATTTGCAACTGAAAATCCATATAATATCTGGGGAATTGCTCCTGCCGGAGTTTCGCCAAAAGGCGAGAAAAGCCCTACAAAGATTACTTTAGAAACTCCTGCGGCAATAAATAGAGAAACGCCGGAACCAATACCCCATTTAGTTATAACCTCATCTAAAAACAATATTATCAGTCCGCCCAAAGCAATTTGGAAAGCCACAATAGGTATCATAGCTGGAGTTTGGGCAGGAACAGCCCCAAACATAACAAATGCAAAACCTTCCACAAAACATAAAAATATTGTAAGCAGTTTCTGGGTTCCCTGAAATTTTGCTCTCCCTTCCATAGAATTCATATCCCAGGAAAGTATTTTTGAACCAACCAAAACCTGCAGTAAAATAGAAGAGGTAACTATTGGACCAATACCTAAAGTTGCAAGAGTCCCGAATTCAGAACCCATTAATACAGAAATCTGCCTAAATCTTTCATATATGCCTGGCATAGCGCCAAAAACATGAATTCCTCCCATCAAGAAGAATAATAATAGAGATACACCAGTCCATTTTAATCTATCTTTAAAATTTAATCTTGATTTTGGGTTAACAACCCCTGGCAGTTTATTTAGCAAGTTCATTAAAGTATTCGGTTAAAATTAATAATTACTGAGAAATTTACTATTTTGTGTTTTCTTTGGTTTTTGGGTTTTTTATTTCTTGTCTATTTTGTCCTTGGTTTTAACCGCTTTTGCTTTGTCGTTGGTTTTAACCTCTTTATTGGCTTTGGTTGCTTCTTCTTTAACTTTCATTCCGGATTCGATTTTTCCGCCGGCTTTCTTTATTTTCTCTTCAGCCTGTTTGCTCCATTTATTCACAATTATTTCCAGTTTCTTCGCGGTTTCGCCGTTTCCAAGCAATTTTGTGTAACCTAATTCATTTAAATTGATTTTAGTTTCCTTGAAAAACTCCAAATCCTTTATGTTTATTACAACTTCTTCAGATTTTTTCTTTAATTTTGTGTGGTTAAAATGATCTGGCATTTCCTTCCAAACCTTGAATTTATTGTGTTTTTTTGAGCCTGCCAGTCCGCAACCTCCTTTTGAACCATGACCTCTGTGCTTTTTCTTAGAACCATATCCAAAGGATTTCTGGCCATGCATCTTCTTGGTTGTTGTCTTTCCCATAAGACTTTTTAGAATAAATTAATTTAAACAGTCTTTACCACCCCTAAACTGTTCAATTAAAATCTCTTCTTTTTGTTCGTCTGTAAGAAATGAATTGACCAAAACTTCGATGGATTTTATTCATACCCTTTTATTTCTTCTGTTTTATATTTCATTTTAGTCACCTTGGTAGAAATTTATCCTAATTTTATCTACCTTCTTCATATCAAAATCTTCTATTTCTGCATCTTTCTCCAGCATTTTAAGATAAATTAGCGCCACATCAATTTCTTTATAAAGTTCAGGACATTTTTTCCTTAAATTATATAATTTATTTGGTGCAAGGTATAGAAGTAAACTGCCTCCCGAACCAGGAGGTCTATGTCCACGAGAGACAGATTCAGCAATCTCTTCCACAATCATTTTTTCTCCTTCTTCTATTGCATCATTACACCACTCAACATAAAGGTTTGGTCGCTGTTCTCTCAATTTATAATATTCTGGCGGCAACAGAACATCAGTGTACTTTGAAAGTTCTTCAGCTTCTTTTAACCAATTATCAAAATGCACATTGTAACCTTTTTCTGTCCAAAATTTTGCATCTTCCAAAAATCCCAAAATTTCTTCTTTAATTTCCTGTTCTGTTTTCATTTTCACTCACCAGCGTTTCCGTCTTGCAATCTTTTATGTATGCCATATAAATACCTCCAACTGGAGTTGATATGTATAAAATCCTCATACATAGATTTAATCCTCTCTTCAGTTTCAAAAGGATTTCCTCCAAATTCCCTTACCAAACTATTTACCATTCTTGGCAAAGAATCTTTAAAAACTTCGCATTTTACATCTTCTAAAGGGATTGGGTAAATAACGATAGAAGGTGCGAATTCATAATCCACCTGGTCAAATATTGCGGCAAGTTCAATTATTTCAGAATCAGTCAAGTCCAATTGTTCTTCTTTTTTCATTTTAACAAATTCTTTAAAATACTCAAATATATTCTCTTCACTTGCGTCAACATTCCTTTTAATTGCTTTACTCCAAGGAGGACTATAACCAGTTCTTTCAACAGTAAGACCATAGAGCCTACAACATCCTCTTTCCTCAGTATACCTTATCCATTCAGGATTATTCTCATTATAATACCAAGTAAGATCATTTCCACTAAAAATCCTATTGTATTCTGCAAGAAGGGATTCAGCTTTTGTTTCAATTACAACATCTTTTATTCCATTTATCTCATCTTTTATTTCATTTAGATAACCTGAGATTTTATCTTTATATTTCTGGTATTTTTTCATTTTCACTCACCTTTAGGTTTTATCCCCTATATTTACTGTAAGAGCATTGCCTAACCTAAAATTTTCTAAAATAGCCCTGACGTTTTTTGGATTATCTATTTTAGCGAACAGCTCTGCCACATAAGAAGGCAATTCCTTCAGTCTTTGTTCTTCTTCCAAAAACTCATAACTTCTGGTTATTCCAATATATTTTTCTGTTGCATCCACCAAACCCTTTACTCTTTTTTCATTACGTGGCAACACTTCTTTTCTATCTTTCAATACCGACTTATTCCATTTTTCACTATTTCCTTCTGTTAATATTAACTTATCACCACCACTTGATTCTTCGCACCATATTTTAGCTGGAAGAGCTATGTAATCTTTATCATTCCATTCTGATGTGGGGAATGATATCTTCTTTTCAGCATACAGACCCGCAGAGATATCCTTTTCTATCTCATCAAGCAATCTCCGTCTTAATGGAGTTGAAGAATTTTCATAAATTGATTCATGATCCAGAATTGCCAGTAAGACAGGCCCTCCTTTATCAGAATTTTCATTTGGATACCACTCGCAATTTTTTACACAGGCAAATACCGGAAGCTCCAACCCGGTTTCACCATATCCTCTTTGTGCAAGTCCAAGATCATACCCTCTTTCTAAATTCAAATCCTCTAAATCTTTTATATTATCCACTCTAACCATACTGCCAAGAAAACTCAAAGCGCCATTTCCTGTGTATTTCTCAAAATAAAGTTCTTTCAGTAAATCAGAATAACCGGTTTTCATATGTTCCAGATGTTTTTCATAACCTGATTCCCTTTTTTTATATTTTATTCCCATTGTATTATTAAGAAGTAGTTCTATACTTATTTCACCCGAATATCTTCGGGTTTTTTCTTTAATTTTGGGAATAAAGGAATTAATTTATTTTCAGCCTTTCTTAAATGCTCCTGATAAGTGGAAAGAGAAACTTTCATTGCTTTAGCTAATTTTTCTAAACTGACTTTCTTTGGATATTTATAATAGCCTCCAGTTATTGCTAAATCTATTGCTTTCCTTTGTTGAACTGTCAGCATCGGCATAACAATCGGAAAATTTATTTCAGTTAACTTGGATTTTCTAAACTGCAGGATTTTAACTTCTGCAAAATTTTCTTTAATATTTACTGCAAATTTTGTTAAAGTTGATTTTTCCCAAGCGCCAATTTCCCAGTATTCATATCCATCAATATCGGAAATTACTGGTTTCACAAAGAAACTTCTTGAATTATAATAATTGCTTGGAATATTTTTTGATATTTCTAATAAAGAAAAAACATTGTCTTTCACTTCTAATTTTTTAACTCTTTTATCCTTTCTTAAATCTTCAACAAACTTTTTAATATTTTGCGTTTCACCAACCAGATAATGCATTCCAGACACATATTCAATATCCCCTTCTCTAAATCTGCCAAGCAAAGTAGAATAACATAAGACCTTGAACTTTTTACATCTTTTTGCAATTATACAATCATGTTTTATTTTTAATCTTAGTATCCACATAATAAAATTTCTTTAAATGTTCAAGTAAAGTTTCCCGCTCTAAAGGATGAGTATTTAGATAACAAAACTTCCTTTTTAATAATCTGCCGGTACCAAATAAATTATTTCATCAGAGACTGTTTTCTCAAATATTCGTCTATTGCTTTTTTTGTTGTAAACCAGGTTCTTCCGATTTTTATTGAATCTAAAATTCCTTTTCTTGCCAGAAGACTTAAATATTCCTGACTATAAGAACAGTATTTAGTTGCCTCTTTAAGTTCAATAAATTCCATTCCTTTTTTAAAAGCGCTGAGATATAAATTAAGACTTCTTTCCGCCATCCTGCCAACAAAATTCACAAAAGGTTTAATATCCCCAAAGTCTGCTTTTTTTAAAGTATCATAGTATTTTTTTCTGTCATTGTTCAGAATAATTGTAACAGGATATCCCTTTTGCATTAGAATTAAATTCATGATTAATCTTGCGGTTCTGCCATTTCCATCAAAAAAAGGGTGTATTCTCACAAATTCATAATGGACTTTTGCTGACAATTCCACAGGGTGCAAATCTTTTGATTTTTGAATATCTTTAATAAATTCCAACATAAGTTTTGGAACCTTGACATACTGAGGCGGGCTTTTTATTGCTCCAAGAATCCTGACATTTAATCTTCTATACCTTCCCGCTTCTCCATCATTAATTTTCATTAATATTGCTTTATGGATTTGTTTTATGAGTTTCTCAGTCAATGGAGCCTTCTTTTTTACAAATTCTTTTAGATTGGATAAAGCCTCTTTGTGATTAATAATTTCTAAATGTTCCTGTAAACTTTTTCCTTTAACAGTTATCCCTCTTTCCAATACCATCTCTGTTTCCCGTAAAGTTAATGTATTGCCTTCTATTGCATTGCTGTTGTAAATCAGTTCGGTCTCAAATTGCTTTTGTAGTTTTTTTAGAGCTTGTTTTGGAAAAGGTCTCATAGAATCCAGTAATCTTTTTTTTGATTTTATTCTTTCCAGCAATATATTCTCAATTAGCATAAATTAATATAAAAGTTTTAAATGTATCGGATAGGTGTGTTTTTGGGTTATCCGATATTAAACATTTAAATTAATAAGATTATGAACTTTTAGAAAAAACCCTTTTTATTTGACCTCAAAAAACTTCTGCAAATAGGCTTCTGCCAATCCCCTATATTTCCCCCATAATTTAATACTTGCTTCCTCAAAGTTTTCCTTTATTTTATAATTTTCCCTCATTATTTTCTCTGTGAGGCAGTCCATGTAAAAATAGTTATAATCCCTTTTTTGGAAAATATTAAACAGATTTATTGAATAATTCCCTATTCCTTTAATATCTCTTAATTTTGTTTTTTCAAAGTTCTCTACCAAATCCAGCAGATAATTTATTTTGTAGCCTAATTTCAGTTTGAGGAGATTTTTCTCTGTGTAATTTTCCCGGATAAAATTAAGGTTTTTGTAAACCCTGCGCATCTGAATCCTGTAATTCCTGTAAGAATTGTTCTGCGAGATTATTGCCCCAACAAGAGCCTCAAAGTCAGAGAAAGCTGATATAACTCTTGTGTCCTTTATCTTTTCAAGATGATTCTTTAACACAAGGTCTTTTTTGCAGATATTGTAAAATTCGGATAAATCTTCTTCCAGATCAAGACAATATTTTATCCTGTTGATTAATCTGGTTTTTTGGTCTTTTTCAATTTCTTCAGAACAAGAAATTATTAACTGGTTTCCAGTTTGTTTGAATTTTAAGGTTATTAGTTTTCCTCCAATAATCATTTTCCTTGTGGGTTCCGGCTCGTAAAATAAATAGAACAGCCCTGAATTAAATGTTTTGTGGAAATTGAAATTAGTTGTTTTTAGTTTTAAGAACATTATTATAATTTAGCTATTTATTCTTTATGAGTGGAAATATCAATCTAATAAACTTAGATGTTGGTCAGATACTTCACAAACTCTTAGACTGGACAAAAAACAAAGAAAAAGGGATGCCTGTTGGAAAATATTACAAAAAATTAAAAGATAATGGATATTCTAATCTTAAAAGGGAAACATTTAACCAGATTCTAATCAATCAAAAAAAGGAAGGAATTATAAACATATACAAAAATAAAAAAGGAATAAGCTATATTGAATTAAACAACAATTATTAATAACTCACCTTACGCAAAGTATAAA
>JAGLVB010000006.1 GCA_023134135.1 Candidatus Aenigmatarchaeota archaeon | reverse complement strand
TAGGGGTTAATTGGCAACAAGTCTATTATGTATATCTCTGGCAGTTTTTTCATCTTCTTTTCTTGCATTATCATTTACATATTTTGGAAGCGGTTCCGGCAAGAATACTGTTGAATAATTATTAAATTTATTGAACATTCCATATAATTCTTCAGAAGGTTCTATCCCATCAAGCCTCAAATAAGCCAAATTATCCAACATACTCCTATCTAAAAATATAGTTCCTGTTGAAGGTAAATTATATTCCTGTTCTTTTTGTAATTCAATTACTGCTTTCTGAAATCCTCGTCTATCATCCCAAGGCAAAAGATTTCCTCCAATCTTTTCTTCTCTATCTATTATCTGCCTCGCCGGTTCTGGAATTATATAATAATTTCTTCTTTCCAGTTCCTCCACTATCGTAGTTTTCCCGCAACCAGGTCCCCCGCTTATAACATATTTTTCTGTTTTAGGTATCCCATCACCTTCAATATATTTCATATACACCACAATACAACTTGATAATGGGTATATTTATAATTAAGTGGTGATGAACACCACCACAGTTCTTTATATAATCTATTTAGATATATTTCTATGGTGCAGGAAATAGAGAGAAAGTTTCGGGTTAAAATATTACCTGAGGGGTTGGATCAATATTCCCATAAAGAAATCACTCAGGGCTATGTAAAGATTACAGAAAATACTGAAGAAAGAGTAAGACAAAAAGGAGATAGATATTTTCATACTATAAAGACAGGCAGTGGTTTGAGCAGGGGAGAAGATGAAAAAGAAATAACCATTGATGAATATAAATCAGGGTTAAAAAATGCAGAAGATAGGGTGGTGGAGAAAACCAGATATGAAATACCTTATAGCGGCAGAGTAATAGAGCTGGATGTTTATCAGGGAAAATTGGATGGTTTAATAACTGCAGAAATAGAATTTCCTTCAGTCGAATCAAGTAATAATTTTACACCGCCTGAATGGTTTGGAACAGAAGTTACAGAAGATAAAAGGTATAAAAATCAAAGTCTATCTGTTGAGGGCATCCCTTCTGATTAAAATAGAGTTTCATTTTTGTAAGTTTTGTTGGATTATACGTAATTCCTCTACCTTTAAATTTAATCATTCAATGAAGTTCCCCGCCACAGAGTGACGGGGTATTTGAGAATCAAATCCCGCCTGAATAGCTTTCCAGTCCCTTATATAAAATTAAACAAGTTTTAAGATTCGTCTCATTTTTGTTATTTCAGGATTTAAATCTCTGACTATTCTTTTTAGATTATTTATAAGGTATTCATTCGTGAAATGCAAGTCAAACGGTAGAAGAACACCTTCCGAGATTTTATTAATTCTTCCAAAGTATTCCTTCTGTTCTTCCTCTGAAAGTATAATTCGCTGTTGAATTATTTCATAAAAATCATTCAAATATATATTTAAAGAATTAAATGATTCCTGTATATCTTCAATTTTTTCTCCTTGTTTTTTTGTATCATAAAAATTATTAGCTTCTGTTATTTTTGTCCACATTCCTATAATTTCTTTATACAACTCTTCTGGAGTTTCTCTACTCTCAAAGCACTCCTCTGTAGGAAATCTCTTTCCATACTTTTCGTCCAACTCAAACAAACCCTTGACGCAGTAGTCTGCGGTTTGTTCATACCACCCGCAACCCTTACAAAGGTCAAATCCACAAGTCTCCTTATCTTTTTCTCTCATGGTAGATTTTATCTTTTTTATCTTTCTGTTTATAAAATTGTTCAATGATCTTTCTACTTGGAAAATAAATCTGCAGAGGTAATTCGTCCAAATCAAACCACTTCCATTCAGTTATTTCATCAGGTTCCATAACTTTTGGTTTTCCATCAAAATTTTTACAGAGATAACCAATTGTTACAAAATGCGCGTCAGTTATAATATCATCATTTACACAAATATTCTTTAAATCATCTTTGTTTATTTCTATTCCTGTTTCTTCAAGAACTTCTCTATAAGCCGCTTCAACAAGTTTTTCTCCGAAATTTATTTTACCTCCGGGCATTGTCCAAGTACCTTCGCCATGCAAAAGACTGGATGCTTTTTCAGGGTCTTCGTTCCTCTTTCCGAGTAAGATTTTATTATCTTTTAATATCATTACTCCAACTCCTACACCTATAGTTTTATGCAATTTTTTATCCATAATTAATCAAAAACTAAAATTACAACTCAAGGTTTTAATTTTAACACCCCTTTTAAAAATTAAACTAAGGCACTACAAATAATACTGTATCTCCTCTAACAAGCATATTTTTGTATTTTGTTGTCTCGGCGTCTCTTTTTAATTCGATATCAATCAGCCACATATTCAAATGAAGGTCATGAGCTTTCAATGTTCCGGAAATTTCTATTCCATTTTTTAGTTTTAACAACACTCTCTTTCCTCTTGACTGATTCAATGCGTCTATTGGTCTGTTTTCTTCCATAAGATAATTAGAAAGTTTTAAATAACTCTATATACCGCATAGGCATACATAAAAATATATTTCTCGTAAATTATGGGCGAATTATCCAAAAAACCTGACTTCAGGGAAATTGAAACTAAATGGAACTTGAAGTGGAAAAACAACAAGATTTATAAATTTGACGTAAACTCAGGGAAAGAAATATTCTCTATTGATGTTCCTCCTATTACCCCTTCAGGAAAGATGCATATAGGGCATGTTATGAGTTACACTCACTTCGAGTATGTAGCAAGGTATAAACGGATGAAAGGAATTGAAGTGCTTTTCCCCGCGTGTTTTGATGATAATGGGCTTCCAACCGAAAAATATGTTGAAGAAACAAAAAATGTATCAAAAGCCACAATTGAAAGGAATAAGTTCAGGGAAATGTGCTATGAAACCGCAACAGAACTGGAAAAAGAATACTCAAAGATATTTGACTCTCTCGGCTTTTCATGGAATTACGACCTTCTTTACCGGACAATTGACTCTTACTGCCAGAAACAGGCTCAAAGGTCTTTTATAGACCTATATAAAAAAGATAAGATTTACCGGAGAAAAGAACCCACAATATGGTGTCCTTTCCATCAGACAGCTCTTGCACAGGCGGAAGTTGAAGATATGGGGAGAACAACAAATTTTAATTATCTTAAATTTGAAATGGAAAATGGAGGGAAAATAGAGATAGCCACAACAAGACCAGAACTACTGCCAGCATGCGTTGGAATCCTTGTCCACCCTGAAGATAAAAAATATAAAGAGTATATTGGGGAAAAAGCTATTATTCCGATTTTCGGGCAGAGCGTTAAAATTATAAGCGATGAAAAAGTAGACCCTGAATTCGGGACAGGAGCTGTAATGATATGCACCTTCGGGGATAAAACCGATATTGAATGGTGGAAAATTTATGACCTGCCGCTTAAGATATGCATCACAAAAGACGGGAAACTAAATGAACTTGGAAAACAATATGAAGGTCTGGAACTAAAAGAAGCAAAGAGAAAAATAATTGAAGATTTAAAAGAGAAAAATATTTTATACAAACAGGAAGAACTTAAACAAAATGTTGGGGTGTGCTGGAGGTGCAAAACTCCGGTGGAATTTATAGTCACAAAACAATGGTTCGTGGATATCCTAAACCATAAAGAAAAACTGATTGAACTTGGAAGAGAACTAAACTGGCACCCTGATTTCTACAGGAAACGTTATGAAGACTGGGTTGCAAACCTTAAATGGGACTGGTGCATCTCAAGACAAAGATATTATGGAATTTACTTTCCTGTGTGGTACTGCGGAGACTGCGGCGAAATTATTTTGCCTGAAGATAAACAACTCCCTGTAGACCCTGAAAAAGACCTGCCTGAAAAATGTCCTAAATGCGGATCCAATAAAATAATCCCTGAAACAGATGTATTTGATACCTGGTTTACATCCTCAATCTCACCGTTGATAAACACAAAATGGAAAGAAGATGAAAATTTCTTTGAAAAAACATTCCCCATGAGTCTGAGACCAAATGCTCATGATATTATCAGGACATGGATTTTCTACACCATTGTTAAATCCTATTTTCATACCGGAAAGTTGCCCTGGAAAGATACGATGATTTCAGGTCACGGGCTTGACTCAAAAGGAAAAAAGATGAGCAAGTCTCTCGGCAATGTTGTTGACCCTCTTGAAATTGTTGAAAAATATTCCGCAGATGCTGTAAGGTTATGGGCAACAACATCAAAAGTCGGGGAGGATTTGCCTTTCAAAGAAGAAGATTTAAAACACAACACAGATATCCTCATCAAATTATGGAATGCCTCAAGATTCATAAGCTCCAATATTGAAAAAATTGAGAAGCCTGAATTAACAGTTATTGACAAATGGATATTAACCAAATTCAAAAAAGTTGTGGAAAACTACCACAAACATTTTGACAAATATGAACTAAGCGATGCAAGAAGGGTTACAGAATTATTTTTCAAGCATGAATTCTGCGACTTTTATCTTGAGATGGTCAAATACAGAATTTACGGCGAAGATGAAAAAAACAAATCCGGGGCAAAATATGCTTTGTATGAAGTACTGTTGGGGGTTATAAAACTATTTGCCCCATTTATCCCTTACACCACCGAGGAAATATATGATTCGTTGTTTAAGGAAACAGAGAAAAAAGAAAGCATCCACATCTCCAATTTCCCTGAAATTTTGATTGAAGATAAAGAATCTTTTGAGACCGGAGAATTATTTAAAAAAGTAATTTCAGAAGTCCGCAAATGGAAAATCTCAAACAAACTATCTCTTGGGAAACAGGTGGATAAAATTGAGATTACTTCAAACAAAGAAGAAATCGAAAAATTAAAAACTATTGTGGAAGATTTAAAAGGAGCAAACAGGGCTGATGAAGTTGCGTTTAAAGAAGGAGAATTTGGAATTGAGTGTTTTTTAGAATAGATAAAAAATTTAGCAATTGTTGAAGATGTTAAAAATAGACTATTTATAATTTATGTGTATTATATATGAGTGATGAAATATACAATCCATTATCAGCAATAAAAGATGGACTCATCCTTCCATTTGTAAGAAATGCAAGAAAAAAAGGATACTCTGAAAAAGAAATAACAGAAGCCGCAATAATCGGTATAGAGAAGAATATAAAAAGTTACGAGGGATTGATTGAAACAGCAAATCAAAGGATTAAGAAATATTCAAGTACAAGAAATATTGATAATACCCTCTCTAATATGGTTCATGAATATCAAGGTTGGGTGGAAGACGCAGAAAAAGCATTGGGGAGTCTAAATGAAGGATACAAAATTGTCTACAAAAGTGAAACAATAAACCCTTTATAATCATTTTTCTTTTAATTCTATTAAATTTAAGATTTATTAATATATGGAAATAAACAAAACAAAATTAACGGTTTTGTTTGCAATGGTTTTGTTAGTGATTTCAGGGATTGTAATGGCGCAAGGCGAAAAAGTGGATGATAAAGTCAGGGTCATAGCACCTACAACATCTTTTATAGACAAAATTATTTTCAGAATGAATGGTTGTAGTATTGTGCATGAACTGAATGACGCAACTGCATTGAAATGCCCGGCAGGAATAGCAAAAAAGTTGAACGTCAGGGAAGACCGGATATTTCATATTGTAGACTTGGAAGCGGATGAACAAATCGGTGCTGATAGAGTCTGGGACGAACTAAACATTGAGGGAACTGGAGTAAATGTGGCTGTATTGGATACAGGTATAGATATGAACCATCCCGAACTGGATGATTGTTATATAAGCGGCTACGATTATGTAGACGAAGACAGTATCCCGGAAGACTGGCACGGTCATGGAACACATGTTTCAGGGATAATAACAGCAGATGGTGTCAATCCAGATGCAAAGGGCGTTGCACCCGGTGCAGGAATCTATATGTACAAAGTATGCGGGACATACGGATGTTATGAAAGTGACATGATGAGAGCAATGGAAGCAACCGTTCAGACAGATGCAAAAGTAATGAGTATCAGTATAGGCGGCGGAAACTTTGCAGGAGAAAACTGTGATAGTGATCCACTGGCAGCTAAAGTGAATTGGGTAGTGAGTAATGGAATTACTGTTGTAGTGGCATCAGGAAATGATAGATTTTTTGTCAGCAGCCCTGCATGCGCATCTGGAGCAATAGCTGTTGGAGCAACGGATAAAACTGGTCTTATGGCATCTTTCAGCAACTTCGGTCCGGCATTAGACATTGTGGCTCCGGGAGTAAACATCTATTCGTCGGTAATAGACGGATACGCATCATGGGGTGGAACATCAATGTCAACACCGCATGTTTCAGGAACAGTAGCACTAATGCTAGAGGCTAATCCCAGCCTAACGGTAGATGAAATAAAGACAGCACTTTATGAAACAGCAGACCTAATTAATCCAGATTCTATATGCTATGGTGTCATACAAAGAGGACGAAATTATTTTCGTACCGTGGTTCCGTGTTCATCAGACAATTATGGAGCAGGAATAATTAATGCATATGGAGCAGTTAATTACTATACACCCATCATAACCTGTTCATCAGATGCAGAATGTGATGACACTAATGAATGTACGACAGATACTTGTATGAACCCCGGAGAAACAAGTTCTTATTGTGAAAACACAGCAGTAGCAGATGATACCCCATGCACAGGCGGTGTTTGCTGTGGAGGAATATGTAGTGCAGCGACTTGTACAGATGACTTGAATTGTGATGACACAAATGAATGTACAATAGACACCTGTTACTTTGGAGGAACGTGTTCAGCCTATTGTGGATACACAAATTTAGCAGATGACACGACTTGTACTGATGGTATTTGTTGTTCGGGAAGTTGTTCAACACCAACTTGTTCGGCAGATGATGACTGTGGTGATGCAGAAATTTGTACAACAGACACTTGCATTGATGCAGGAACATGTTCAGCTTCATGCAGTAACACATGGCCATCTTGTAGTCTAACCAGTGATGGATGTTGTGGGCCAGAATGTACCAGTGACACCGATGTAGATTGTGTAGTATCAGTAGTCTGTGGCGATGACATTTGTGCTGGCAATTTTGAGGGACAATTAAACGGAGAAGATTGCAATACATGCCCGGAAGATTGTCCAAGCAGAACTACAGGCAGACCCAGCGGCAGATACTGCTGTGGAGATGGTGCTTGCGACCCGGCTGAAAATCCTGAAATCTGTCCAATAGACTGTTTATAATAATATTTTTCTTTCTTTTTGATTTTTCTTAAAACTTAAATTTTTACAGTTAATTTTATGCAATACAATCCAAAAGAAGTTGAGGAAAGAATCCAAAAAAAATGGGAAGAAGACAAAACCCCTGAAAAAATAGTAAACTGGAAAGATGGTAAGAAATTCTACCTCCTTGACGGACCTCCTTATGTTAATGCTTCTGCGCATGTCGGGCATGTCAAGACAACAACCTATAAAGATGTTTGGGGTAAATTTAAGTTTATGCAGGGATTTAAAGTGTGGTTCCAGCCTGGATTTGACTGCGGGGGATTGCCAATAGAAAATAAAGTTGAGAAAAAATTTGACATTAAAGAAAAAAAGGATATTGAAAAAATAGGAATTGACACATTTATATCTGAGTGCAGAAATTTTGCATTGGGTAATGAAAAAGGATGGATGGAACTTTACAAAAAACTTGGAGCCTGGAAAGGATACCTGACTCCTTACCTTACAATTGACAATTCTTATCGCGAAAGCGGGTGGTGGGCAATAAAAAAAATTCATGATAAAGGACTTCTTGTTCCCGGGGAAAAACCAAATTACTGGTGCCCTCATTGCGAAACTGTTTTAAGCGGTTATGAAATCAGCGACAAATACAAAGACCTGACAAGCCACTCAATTTTTGTAAAATTTAAAATAAAAAACCGCGAAGAATATTTCCTTGTGTGGACTACAACGCCATGGACTCTGCCCGCAAATGTCGCCCTATGCGTTCACCCTGATGAAAAATATGTTAAAGCGGAAATAAATGGGGAAATATTAATCCTCGCAAAAAAAAGACTTGAACTCTTTAAAGAACTTGGAAAAGAATTTAAAGTCATCTCTGAAATTGAAGGCAAAGAACTTGAAGGAACAAAATATGAATCTTTATTGGATATTCCGATTCAAAAAGAAATTGAAGAATACCACAAAATTGTGCTTTCAATTCCAATAATGAAAAAAAGAATTGCAAGTAAAATCAGAGCAAAAAAAGAAGTTGAAGGGCAGGATGAATTTGGGCACCTTGTTGATATTTCCACGGGCACCGGAATAATTCATATTGCTCCGGGACATGGGGCTGAAGATAACAGAATAGGTGAACACTACAATCTGCCAAGTCCTTCTCCCGTAAACAGTTGCGGAAAACTTGAAGAAGAAGCTGGAATTTTTAAGGATAAAAATATTGAAGAAGCAAACAAAGAAATTCTTGAATATCTTAAATCAAAAGGAAATTTATTTTACAATACAACAATAGTCCACTCATCCCCAGTATGCTGGAGGTGCAGCACTCCTTTAATCTTTAGGAAGAGCAAACAATGGTTTATGAAAATTGATACTCTCAGAGAAAAGATTCTTAAAGCAACCAAATCTGTTCGATGGCTTCCTGAATTTGTTGAAGAACAATTTTATAATTTAATCCAAAATTCCCCTGACTGGCCAATTACAAGACAGAGATTCTGGGGCATTCCATTGCCGGTATGGATCTGCAAAGAATGCGGTTCATCAAAAGTAATTGGTTCAAGAGAAGAAATGCTGGAACACGCAATAGAAAAAGTCAGTCCTGACTTTGATATCTCAGTTTCTGTTGTGGATAATGTTCATTTAAAATGCGAATGCGGCGGTGAGATGGAAAGAGAAAAAGATATTCTTGATGTATGGTTTGATTCGGGAATTGCTCCTTTTGCATCCCTCGGTTACCCTTTCAAAAACAAAGAACTATTTGAAGAACTTGACACTGTGGATTTAATTGATGAAAGTCAGGATCAGGTAAAAGGGTGGTTCTATTCATTAATGTTGTGCGGAATGTCTATATTTGATAAAGTCCCTTACAAAACCGTCTGCTGTAACGGGTGGACCCTTGATGAAAAAGGAGAAAAAATGAGCAAGAGTATTGGAAATGTTGTATGGGCTGAAGATGGTTATAAAGAACTTGGCGCAGATTTGTTAAGATTATATATCTGCCAAACAAATGTCCCTTGGGAAACGCAAAGATTTTCTCTGGAAGAAGCAAAAATCCTGCACAACAAACTGAACACTTTGTACAATCTGGTAACCTTTGTGCAATCCTATTCAACTAAAAATATTGGAGAAATAAATCCTAAAGAACTGCCGGATAAGTGGATTATTTCAAAAGTTAATTCTCTAGTTTCAAAATCCACAAAAGATTTTGAAGAGTTTAGGTTTCATTATGCCACAAGAAGGATTGTTGAATTTATTGTAAACGATTTTTCAAGAATTTATATTAAACTTGTAAGGAATCGGGAAGATATGGGGGAAGTTGGCAAAATTATGACTTACACTTTAGAAAGGGTTTTAAAATTGCTTGCTCCAATAACACCATTCTTATCAGAAGATTTATATACTTCGCTTTTTAATCAGTCAGTCCATCTAAGCAAATGGCCTGAACCTGAAATGAAAAACATAAATGTTGACCTTGAAAATAAATTTGAATTTGCAAAAGAAATATCCGAAGCAATTAACAGCGAGAGGCAAAAGCAGGGGATAAGACTAAGACTGCCTGTGAAAAAAGCAAGTGTGTTTTGTTCCTCTGAAATAAATGTTGAGGAAGTAAAAGATATTATTAAAACACTTTCGAACATATTTGATGTTGAATTTGGGGAAGCGGATAATGTGGAAATAAAACCAAATTTTGCGAAAATAGGGAAAAAGTTTGGGGGTCGAACAAATGAAGTTGCAAAATTGATTATGCAAATGAAACCTGAAGAACTGGATGATAAAATAAAACTTGGAGAATTTGAAATTGAAAAAGATGATTTGATAATCAAACAAAAGAGTACAGAAGGGACTTCATTTTCAAAAGGTTATGTTGTTCTTGATTTAACTGAAGATGAGGAACTGAAAGAAGAAAGATTTTTCAGGGAACTTGTGAGAGGAATCCAGAGAATAAGGGGTGAGGAAAAACTAAATGTTCTTGACAGGATTAATTTGTTTTTGGAAGATAAAGAATTTATCAGGAAATTTGAAAATAGGTTAAAAGAAGAAGTCAGGGCAGAGAAAGTTAGTTATGGGGTTGAAACCAGTAAAGGAGAAATTGAGTATAAAGATTTGAGTTTAGGGTTTGGGTTTGAGAAATAGTTATTGATAATCTATAGTTAGTTATTGGGTAAAGAAAATGAATAATAATAAATCTTTGATTGTGTTTCAGGACAAGAAAATTAGGAGAATTTGGCATAATGAGGAATGGTGGTTTTCTGTTATTGATATTGTTGGGGTTTTGACAGAAAGCAAAGAACCCCGAAAATATTGGCATATTCTTAAAATAAGAGAAACTGAATATTCGGGAATTGAACTGTCTACATTTTGTAGACAGTTGAAATTGCGTGCAGAAGATGGCAAACTAAGGGAAACAGACTGCGCAAATACAAAATCTCTTTTCAGGATAATCCAGTCAATTCCTTCCAGAAAAGCAGAACCTTTCAAGCAATGGCTGGCTCAGGTTGGTTATGAAAGAATTGAAGAGATTGAGAACCCGGAAATAGCGCAAGACAGAGTGAAGGAATATTATGAACTAAAAGGTTATCCAAAAGAGTGGATTGACAAAAGACTCAGAGGGATTGCAGTAAGGCAGGAACTAACTGAAGAATGGAAAAATCGGGAAGTAAAAGGACAGAAGGAATTTGCAATATTGACAAATGAGATAAGCAAAGCAACATTCGGGAAAACTGTGCAGGAATATAAGGAATTTAAATATTTGAAAGAAAAAAATCAAAATTTGAGGGACCATATGACCGACTGGGAGTTAATTCTTACAATGATTGGCGAGAAGGCTACCACAGATATTACAATTTCAAAAGATTCCAAAGGATTTGATAAATGCAAAGACTCGGCAATTGAAGGGGGCTCAATAGCCAAGAACACAAGAAAAGAAATAGAGGAAAAAACAGGAAAATCAATTATTTCAAATGAAAATTATCTTAACTTAAATGAAAAAAAGAAGAAAGAGATTGAAGATGAGAAAAGTAAAAAGTGAGGTTGGTTACGAGAGTTTGAGAAAATGAAATTATAAAAAATATTCAATAAATTAGTGTATTTATAACTGTATTATGAATAAAAGAGACCTATTATATCTTTCAGTGATTCTAATCTTATTAGGAGCACTCAGCAGTGTTTTAATTTTAAAAATAGTTCCTCCAATTAACCAATACAAAAATTATGTTATCTCTGGAGAAGTAATTCCTTTAGAAAAAATAATTGGTGTTAATCCCAAATATGTATATATTTATTATCCATCCAATATGCCAGAATCTCTTTGCAGAAGTTCAAAGATTCAATTAAGTGCTATTGAATGGCTTGATGAAAACAAAGGTAAATATCAAATCTTGTTTACTGTTCCCGTTGGCTTGGATGAAATCATTATTACAACTGATTGCAGTTCTTGTGAATATAAAAAAGTAAGATTGGATAATATCCCTGAATCCATTGATTTAATGTATGGAAATGCAGAATGTAAAGACGATTTTCAAGTTAGTGACCAACAACCAAAAGTTGTTGAACATGCAAGAAATTTCCTAAATAGAATTCAAACAAATATTGTAGATAAACCATTTAATTATTCTGAAGACCAGAGTATCAAAAAAGATATAGAAAGAGGGCTGGACGAAATCTCCGAATCTGATAGTATGAGAGATAACATCAATGAATCTCTTTTACATGCTTATTACGCAGAATGGTTCGCATATAGAGCACAGTATAAATTAAGGTTTTTTGAACTTAAATACTGTGTTGAAAATATTAACATACTTTTTGAATCACATGAGGAATATAAATGTTTTGTTCCCGATTATAATACTTATAATGATTATTCGTCAGTTAATATTACTTACTTTTCTTTAAGAAAAAGTAGCTTGCTGGATGATTCTTCCTTTGACAAACTAGAATCACAAAAAATGAAAGATGAAATTTGGTATCTCCACAGGCAAGTAGAACGGATTTCAGATTCAGTCAATAAATGCAAAAACTCACAAGATATAATTAATGGCACCTTTGAATTTCAGAAACCTTATTGTATTGCAAGAAAAACTGCAATATATTTATTTAACTTTGTAGGGTTAATTATAATATTTGGAATAGGTATATTAATTGGTCAAAGATGGGGAAAATGAATAAAAAAATAGAAATAAATCTGGGTGCAGGGATTTTCATATTATTTGGTATTTTCTATTTATTTAAAGAAATTTTACCCTCACTTATTTTAATAACTATTGGTTTAGGGATAAGTCCTGATGTAAGAAATTTGTGTTTGGTTGGATTAAAATTTTTATGGAATAAAATAAGCAATAAAAAAGAAACTCAAAAGCTAGTAAATTCTCCCCATGAGATTGAGCAACAAGCAAATAATTCTGGAATGAATGTTGTGGGTAATAATAATAAGATGTGGTTGTACCCTCCAAAAGAAGATAAAAAAATAAGCCCTAAGAAACATAAACTGGCAAAGCTATATATCTATTTCGACAAAAAAAAGACACATCACCCTAGAATAATTAACGATAAGATAAGGGGATTTTTCTTTCATGTAATGGTTAAAAATAATAGTAAAACGATAGCAAAAAATTGTATAGGTGAATTAATAGAAGTTAAAGAATTTAAAAACGGAGATTATTCGGAAGTAAACGATTTCGCACCAATAATTCTAAAGTGGGGAAACAAAGATTACGGGGAGAAACGTGATATAGATAAAGATATACCACGACCCCTAGATATTTGTTTTACTAATGAGAATAATAACAATTATTTAATTGACACAGATGGCATATCTAGAGGTATCCAAACACAATTTCCAAAAGGAAAATATAAAATTAGCGTTAGAGTAAAAGGGGATAATACAGACTTTTCATATGGTGAATTTTACATAGATTTTGATGGTGATTGGAAAAATCTCAAAATAAGTAATTTAGAATCTTTAATTCTGCGAAGTAGATATTCTATCCTGAAGAGATTAAAGCGGTAACCCTTCGCTATCTATAATCAAATAACTAGCCAATCCTTTTCTTAATTTTAAATTTCATAGTAAATAAGAAACTGTTATGGACATTTATCATAAGGCAAATAAACTAAGCCACTAACTAACCACAGTTTTGCCCTAATATCTTTATAATCTTTATAATGACACTCCAGAGTATAGGATAATTGATTTCTTTCTTTATCCATTGTACCTATTTGTACAGAATTGGATTCTAAGAGGCATTCTTCAGAATATTTTTTGGTACAACAATACATCATAAGTTTGGCTCCAGAAACTTTATGACCTACCTCCCCTATATAACTAATTATGCCATCGCATTTGATACTATTGCCTGTATCTTTACAATCATAAGAAAACGAAAGAACCCCTTTAACTTCTTCACTTATATCTTTTTCAACAACATAGGAAATTTTTTCAGTTTTTGTTTTATAGGTATCTGTTTGAAAACTACCACTAAAAAAGGCAATTATAAAGAATAAACTTATAATAATTACTAACACCAAAATTCCAAAACCTAAATATTTTGATTTTGTCATAAATAACCAAGATTTAATTATTTAAAGTATATAATTGACATTATAGAATTAACCGCAACTATCAAGAAATGTGAAATCAACTATAAAAATTTGAGTTTGAGGAATAATAAATTTAGGAAATTATTTACATTTTCCATTAATTCCCTTAACTAACTCTAAATTATTTGCAGCTGAATTATAATAACAGCATCTATTGGATTCTAATACTTTACAAAATACGCATTTTGCAGTTATTTGAATATGAGTCTTATTTACTTTGCCACTGAAAATAGGTTTGAATTTAAACATTTCTTGTTTATCTGGATTCATTCTATACCAAATATCTAAAGTATCAATAATATCTCCATAATCATCTATGAATTTTATTTCATCTGAAGTAAAAGTTACACTAAAAGAAGTAGGAATTTCTCCTCCATTTTCTAATTTAATATAAGAATCTAATTCATTGCTTAAAATAACTGGACAAATTAATTGAGTGGTATTCCGTTGAGTTACCCAAACTATTTCTGGTATGGCTAGATATCCTACAACTATTGTTCCTATTGCTATTAGAATCAATAGAAATTTGTATAATTCTTCTGTTGTAACTCCTTTCATAAATAACAATCTCTTTAACCTTTACAAAAAATTTCTCTCAATTATATCAACCCTCAAATTAACCAAAGTTTTATCTAATCCCATATTTTTTTAACCTCATATTATCAAACTCAACCACAACCCTATTAAAATCCTGTATCTGCGAGAGCATAAATGTTTCAAATTTTACCCTCTCTTTCTCGTCTCTTGAGAAAATAATTTTCCCGTGTTTCAGGACTTCTGTTATAATTGTTAAAGGTTTGTCATTCAGAATAACTATCTCAACTGGTGCGCCTATTTCTCTTTCTATCTTTAAACCCAACTCCAGTTCGTAATCAGGAACAATTCCTTTAAAATTTTTAACAAAAACACCCACATCAATATCACTGTCATCCCTATTATCGCCTCTCGCAAAAGACCCGAAGAGATAAGCAAAACTCACCTTTTTTTCTTCCTTTAAAATACCTGAAATTTTATTCATTTCCACCATAATTTAACAAAATTAGATAACTATATAATCCGGAAACTTAACAAGCAAAAACAACTAATATAATGGACCTTATCCTGAAAAAGGAATGCAGGGAATTTCTGAAGAAACCACTTGGAGATTTGATTAATCCCGACAATCTACTGGAAGCAATTAAAGATAAAGAAATTATAACTGTTGGGGATAAAGTAACCCAAACAGCGCTTGAACTGGGCTTTAAACCAAAACTTTCAATTGTTGATTACAAAATAGAAAGGAAAGAAATAACCTGTAATTACAAAGATTTATTTGAAAACATTCTTAAATCAGACAATGAAGCTGGGGGTATTTCAGAAAATGCTGTTAAAGAAATCAGGGAAGCGCTGAAATGCAACAATACCCTCCTTGAAATTAAAGGTGAGGAAGACCTGCTGGTTCTTCCGGTTGTTCTTGAATATGAAAAATGTGTTGTGTTATATGGTCAGCCCGGGGAAGGGATTGTAATTGTTGAGATAAACCCGGAAAAAAAGGAAGAAATCAGGAAATTATATTTTAATTGTTTTAGAGATAAATTATGAGAAAACTGATATTTTTATTAACTCTATTCCTGCTCATAACTCCCGGTTTGGCGTTGAAAGAAACCACAATTTACCTTCCAGCTGTTGAAGATACCGGGTACGGGCACAAAGGAGCTCTTGCAAGCGTGACTGTGGATATAAAAGAAGGTAACGGGTATGTTTATGTGGATACCTGGCCCCTCACAAAAGTAGACACCCAGGCATCCGCAATAATCGCAAAAAAAGTCGCCTGCGACATATTATTCCTTGACTGCTCAAAATATGATTTCTATTATACCATAAGATCAGAAGCGCAGATTGTTGGAGGACCGAGCGGAGGCGCTGCAATGACTATTGCAACTCTTGCATCTCTGTTGGACACAAAAATAAACAACAACATCATGATAACCGGAACAATTAATCTTGACGGTTCAATAGGCGCGGTCTCAGGCATCATTGAAAAAGCCGAAGCTGTTTCTGAAATAGGAGACACTTTTTTAATACCTAAAAGACATTTCATATTTGAAGAAAACACTTCCGGGCAGGTAGATGTAACCAAATATGCAAGCGACCACTGGAATCTCACTGTAAAAAAAGTATCCTCAGTGCAGGAAGCATTTGTATATTTTACAAATTACGAAATAAAAACACCAGAATTCAAATTTGAAAGAAGCGAAGAATACCAGCAGGTGATGAAAAAACTTGCGGACAAACTTCTTGACAATGCAAAAGAATTAAAAAATGAATGCGAAACAAAACTTAAAAGTTCAAAAATTGGGTACGAATCCGAAAAACAGGTTTCTGAACTCTGCGAATTATCTCTTGACAAAGCGGAAGAAAATTACAACAAAGAAAACTATTACTCAGCAGCTTCATTTGCGTTCTCAAAATCAATCTCTTACAAATATGGGATTAAATTAACTGAATTGCTTGAAAGCGAAGATAAAAAAAACCTTTTGAAAAATTACCTTAATAATATTGAAAACCAAATTTTTGAAATCAACACCACTAATATTGAACTTTACGCAATAACTGAAGAAAGATTATCAGAAACCCAAGATAATCTTGAACTTGCGTGGAGAGATTATTATAATGAAGAATATACCCAAAGCATGTATTATGCTTCTTTTGCAGATCAAAGATTATACACCGCAATCTCGTGGATGGATTACGCTGACCAGTTCCCGGAATACATAAAAATTAGCGGAGACCCCAAAGAAGCCGCCAATGAAATTCTCTCTGAAACATCTTCAATATTAACTTATATATCGCTTACAACATCAAACAGTTTATTAAGCAATGCCTATACTACACTTGAAAAAGCAAAAGACAACTACAACTCAGAAAAATATTATGCTTCAATCATAACTGGAATCAAAAGCTATGTAAACGCGGAACTCGCTTCGGAAGTATTGTACAAAGAAGATGATTATCTCATAGAATTGCACCGAAGAAGAGCTCTAGCAGCGATAAACAAAACAAATTCAGTTATAGGACAAAGTTATTTTGAATATGCTGAGTCCCTGAAAGAAGAAGATACTTCAGCATCATTAGTTTATTACACTTATGCAGAAAAACTTTCAAATTTAAACCATTTGCTAAACCAAGACTTTGAACCTGAAAAAATAAAACCAAGTGAATTCTTAACCCCTGTTTCATGCAATTATGAAACTGCAATCCTATTCCTGACAATTTCAGTTATCTTGTGTTTCATTGCGGGTGTGATTATAGGTAAACTATGGAAATAACAAATATGATTGTTTCAATCCCTTTTATCAACCTGATATCAATTTTTCTCTGTATTCTTCTCGTAGGCGTTGGGTATATAAAAAATGTCCTTGACAAAAAATCAGCGATATTTACTTTTTTATTTTCTCTGTATTTCATTCTTTTGTTTCCTCTTTACTGGTTTGCATCTCTAATGATATTGTATATTCTCACAAGTTTTGCCACAAAATACAAGAGAGATTACAAAATGGTTGCCCACAAAAAAGGAAGGAAAATCAAAAATCTTATGAGCAATCTTTTTCCATCACTGCTGTTTTCATTTATTTATCTTGCAATACCTCACCCCGCAATTTATTTTGCTTTTTTATGCGGGCTCTCCTGCGCATGCGCAGACACCCTTGCTTCTGAAATCGGGCAATTAAGCAGGAAAAATCCAAGACTTATTACAACTCTTGAAGAAGTTAAAACCGGAACAGAAGGAGGGATATCCAAATTAGGTCTTCTTATAGGATTAATTGGGGGTTTGTTTGTTTCACTTCCCGGGGCTTATTTAGGATTTGAACTATTTATCCTAGCCACATTAGTTGGGTTTATTGGATGCAATATAGATTCTTACATTGGGGCAAAATTTGAGTTAAACGGGAAATGTTCAAATGAAACAACTAATTTATTTGCAACAACTTCCTCCGCGGTTTTGGGGTTGATTGTTTTTGTTTTATTTTTATAAAAATCTCAACTAATACTTTTTGTAAAATAAGTTATATTTATGGAAGAAAGGCGCGCAGTTTCAGCCATAATCTATGATTCTAAAGGACTTGTTCTTGTTGCAAGAAGAGCATCAACAAAATTTCCTTTTCCAAATATTCTTTCCCTTCCATCATCTTATATAAACAAAAGAGAAAATCCCGAACTAAAACTAATTTCTGCGGTAAAAAGAAAACTCGGAATTGATATAATTATAAAAGGTGCAGTTGGCACTAAAAAAGGTGTGCAAGCAGATTATTTGTTGACAATGACAGATTACTTTGCGGAAATGGTTGGAGGGACTCTCTCTCCAAACCAAAAGGATTACTCAGAAGCAATGTTTGTAAACCCCGTAAAGACATTTGGAAATAAAGACCGGAGTAAAATGGGATTCTGCACTCAGGTTTTGCTTGAAGCCATTGATAAAAATCCTGATTTTTGGAAAAAATACTTTTAGATTCATTCAAATTTATTAACAACTTTGAATTAATTTATAAGATAATATTAAATTCTGCTAAGTAATAGATGGAACTCAAAGAGATAAAAAAAATGTATTCTGATTTAACTAAAAATTATGATAAACGCGTTAAAAATCGCGGAAAATATACTGCTTATAAAAAGATGAGTTTATTAACCATAAAAGAACTCAAATTAAAAAACGCAAAAATACTCGACCTTGGCTGCGGAACTGGTTTAAGCTCCCTGGAATTCTTCAATAAAAAATATGAAGTTACAGGGATTGACCTTACACCTGAAATGATTAAAGAAGCAAAAAAACTTTCTTTTAAAAAATTAATTTGTCAGGATTTAGAAATACCATTAAAAGTTAAAGATGAAGAATTTGATGCAGCTGTTATCACAGGCGTTATGGAATTTATAAAAAATCCTCTATCCTTATTCAAAGAAATTAACAAAAAATTAAAACATGAAGGGATTTTTGCAATAACAATTCCAAAAAAATTTCCAAAAGGTTCAAAAGCGCCATACAAAAATTATTATAAAAAAGAAATTGAACCTGTTTTCAAAAAAGCCGGATTTAAAATAATTGAATGTAAACATTTTTTTGGATTTAAGCAACTTGAAGGCACTCGGAGTATCTATTATTATGGATATCTTCTGAAAAAAGTTAAATCTACATCCAAATAACTTCCTCGAAAAATCAATCAAACTTATTAACAACTTTTGAATCTTTGTTTTTCAGGAGAACAATCCTTGAATCTTCTTTATAGTCTTCTAATTTATAATTGCTTCGTTCAGTAATTTTTTCTGCAAATTCTTTTATCTCATCAAAACTGAGCATAAATTCCACCCCAAGTCTTTCCTTTGCATTCCCAATACTCATAAAAGATTTTACCTCAATAAAATCCGGGGAAGCAAGTTCAATTAATTTCAGGTAATCATCAATAAAATTGTAATCAAGATTAAGATCCCTTATTAAAGTCAACCTAAGCACTCTTCTTCCTTTGAAGTTTTTCATTATTTTCAAACTTTCATTGAATTTATTCCAATCCTCTCTGTCTGTTGACCTGCATATCTGCAGGAATTTCTCCTCATTCGGAGCATTCAATGAAATATATAGCTGGAAATTTTTCTTTGGTTTTAATTTGGCCAAAACATTCGGTCTTGTTCCGTTGGTCACAAGAAAAACTGTTCTCGCTCTTTCGGTCAGGTAATCTATCAACTCATTTATCTTTGGATATAAAGTGGGTTCGCCTGATAAAGAAATCGCAAAATGATTTGGGTTAAAAGATTCTTCCAGCTTTTTTTTATCAGCAACGCTGCCCCCAAAACCGGATAATAATTTCTTCCTTAATTCTATGAGATTTTCCACAATTTCTTCGGGCTCATCAAATTCAGAGGTAAACTCTTTTATCATAGCTTCATTTGGACGCCAGCAGAAAATACAATTAAGATTGCAGATTATTACTGCGGGTGAAAATTGCATGCACCTGTGGCAGTCAACCCCGTAAAATTTTTCCTTATAACAAACTCCGGTTTCTCTTAAAGATTTTCTGTTCCACTCGCAAATCTGAACTCCGGAATGATTAAAAAGTTTATAATGTTTTTTCAACAAATCCTCCTTTATCTTTCCTAACATAAAATAATATATAAATTATTAACAAACTATGTTTTATGGATGAAATACCTATAGTGGAATTGGGAAACTTTAATATTACCGGAAATTTAATATTATACAAAGACTTTTTGGAAAAACATACTCTTGAGCAGAGTAGAGAAGCTTTTTATGATGAATTGGAAAGAACAATAAAAGCGATTAATGACCCAGACTACGCCAGTTTTGGTGAATTAAAAATATACAATCCAACAGATTTAAAAAATTACTATAAAAATACTTTGAAAGAAAATTACGGAGTTACAAATCCTGAAGAATATCTGGAGACCTCACGTAAAGAATTAGAAGAAAAAATAGAATATCTCCCTGAACTCTGGGTAAATCTTCCTTATAAAAAACTTATTAAAGATTTGGAAAATGAAGGGTGCGGTCTTTTGGCGGCATACAATAATATTAATTGGTGTATTTATCCCATTCACAAAAATACATTCAAAATAATTGGATATGCAAATCAAACAGCTGATATTATAGAAGACTCTCAGGAGAATTCCGAAAAAATAAAAATACTCTTAAAAAATATGGGTTTTAAAATTGAAGAAAGTGATGATTAGATTATCTCAGTATTGTCAATCCATTTCAACTTAAACTCTTTATTTCCATTCTATATCTTAAACCAGAAAATGAGCATACCTACTTATTAAAAATTTAGATATATAAAAGTTAAATAAAATTATTTTAATTTGCTTAATTTATCTTCGGTTAAATTAAAACCTTTGTCTGTTATTTCAGCAATCCAGATTTTTTCTCCTCCCGAAGCCATATCCCTCTGAGCAGCGCACCTGATAGCGTCCCTTATAAGTTTCTTTCCTTCCTCCAAAGTCATATTGTCTCTGTAATCTTTTTCAAGAATACCATACACAAAAGGGCTGCCTGAACCAGTTGAAACATAATTTTCCTTTATGCATGAACCTGTTGGGTCAAAAGAATATATATGGGCTCCTGTAGAATCAACGCCTCCGATTATTATCTGCGTATAATAAGGGTAAAATCTTCTTGCATACATCACATTTGACAATAAATTCGCAACTGCGCTAATGCTTATCTCTTCGCCGGTCTGGAGTTTGTAAAGCGAAATCTCTGCTCTTAAGATATTTATTAATTGCTGGGCATCGCTGACCATTCCCGCAATTGTTATGCCTATTTTATCATCTATTTTAAAAACCTTCTGTACATCCTTGTTTACAACCATATAACCCATAGATGCCTTTGATTCAGATGCAAGTAAAATACCTCCTTTGCAGGTCAAACCTATTGTCGTAGTTCCTGTTTTTACCAATTTATCTATACTCACTTCGTCCATAATATACTTTTAAATTAATAAATTAAATTAGTATTCTAAAGATTATGGGCTCGTAGTCTAGTGGTATGATGCTGCCTTCACAGGAATCACTAAAAAACCAATCAAAAGATTCGGAAAAGGGCAGAGGTCGGGAGTTCAATTAAGGCTTTTCTTTCAAAAAGAAAAACCCTTAAGCCAAAAGAAACCAAATTTGAAAATCTCCCCGAGCCCATTTACCAAAAATAAGTTATATTATGGTGAATATAAAAATAGGTTGTAAGAATAACATTACTTCAACAAAAGAACGAAATTTAGACCTTATTCTCGTCAAAGGCGGAACAACAACAAGCATTTACAAAGCTTTTGAAGCCTCAGTGCCTGATAAAGGAAAACCCGGCGAACCTATTATAGTAACTGCCCTCATTGTAGCAGGTATGTAAAAATAAACATAGGAATTGAATATTCAAATATAATGGTAAAAAATATTCTTAAGATGGGGGCATTTGCGTCAATAGCTCTAATAGCTTTAAGCGGCTTTATGGCTTTAATCATGGAAGAGATTCTAATGATGTGGTTTGTGATATTCTTTACATTTCCCATTCTAGCTATAATAGGCGGTTTCTCTTTAATCCACATAAAAATGAAGTCCAAAAATGGGGTTTATTACGGAGCTCCCAGCATAGTAGATAAATATCATCTTATCAGTTATTGATTGCAATTAAATCGAAAGATTGTTTATGTTAAATACTTATTTATATGAGGATTATAAGAATCAAAAAGAAAAATTTCATCAACGCGTAAATGTTCTACTTTAGCCCTCTTTTTATAATAATCCTCCAATAAATCTGAACAATTGACGCCTTCTTTCTTCATTAAATCCTCTAATAATTTAACTCCACTACCAGATCCTGATTTTTTCATTATCCTATGAGCTTCAAACATATCTTTAGTTATACCGCTCTCATATAGTTTTTCTACACTTCTATAATAGGCCTCTAAGGCATTATCTTCTTCTATCTGATATTTTGACTTTTCATAAGTTAACCCTCCGCCACCAGCTATAGCAAAAATTGCATCAAATCCAACCATTATAATTAACTATATGATAAAATTTTAAATTAGATAATCTAATAATCGCAATCAACATCCAAATCCAGCATATCCTTGCAAAATTTGCATATAAAAGGTCCTTCAAAACAGTCATAAAAGTGTCTTGTGGGTATTTTATTGGTTTTCCCGCAATTACCGCATATAATACTTAATTCTTTCTTCATCATATTATGTTGGATATAATAATTAATAGCCTCTGGCTAATTATACCTGCTTATTGCGCTAATATGCTTCCTGTTTTGATGAAAGGAAAATTTCCTATAGATTTTAAGAAAAAATTTATTGATGGCCATCGTCTGCTTGGTGATGGAAAAACAATTGAAGGATTTTTCAGCGGAATCATATTTGGAACTTTAATGGGATTATTGCAAATTTATCTTCAACCTTTCATGGGACAATTTTATATTTTCCAATTCCAGCACAATCTGCTCACAGTAATTTTATTGGCTACAGGAGCAATGATGGGCGACTTAATAGGTTCTTTTGTAAAAAGAAGATTTGGGCTTGAAAGAGGGGCTCCAACCCCAATATTGGATCAATTAGATTTTTTAGTTTTTTCTCTTGCTGTGGTATCAGTTATTATCCCAATTGAATTATCATGGGTTATTTTTCTGTTAATTATCACACCAATATTGCATTATTCTTCAAATATATTTGTGTTTACTCTGAAACTAAAAGACAGACCTTGGTAGTATTTAATTCAAAATATAGGTTTTATTATGTTAAAAATAAGTCTAATAGGCGCTGGAGATATTAAATTCCATTATTTTGAATTGCTTCAAATTCCTGAAGAAAAATTCAACAAACAGGTAACTGAAATAGCAAAAGTTTTAGCAGACTCTGAAGTTGAATTGGTTTTACTTCCTGACCGGGGAATTTGTTTTGAAGTTGCTAAAAAATATAAAGAATATTTTGGCAAAAAAGTCTATGGAACAGTCCCTTACTCTGACCGGGATTTTGGAATAAAACATTTACAACAATTTATTGATGCAAAAGTTAATGGTGCAAAAATAATTGATGAAACTATTGATACGCAAAACTGGTATAAACAGGATTTAACTCACTGCCTGTTTGGGGATATTGTTTTAATGCTTGGCAATAGTCTGGGTTCGCTTGGAGAGCTGGTCTATGGTTATTATCTGCACAAATTATTCATAGGAAATAAATCAGAAGTAAATATTGCAAAACAAAAAATACATCCTGAAATCAAAGCCGGAGAAAAAATACCATTTTCAGTAATAGTTTACAAACCATTTGTAAAAGAAAAACTTAATTTTGAGATTGAAGCCTATATAAAGAAACTTAGCGGGGAAATACATTATGTTAATGATTCTCAAGAATTAAAATCTGTTTTGGATAAATTGATTTCCAGTGTAAATTCATAAGAAATCTTTATTTTTTATTATATATAATTGTTTATTTAAATTTTTGCTTTTTATTCTCAAATACCCCGTCACTCTGTGGCGGGGATTAGAATCCACTAAAAACAAAAATATTAATGGTTAAGAAAGCAAATCACTGCGCATATGATGTTCACTACCATCTCGTCATCGTGATGAAGTACAGGAAAAAAATACTTGTAAAAGAGGAATATATCGATTACCTATGCCAGCTAATAAATGAATTGGCTGAAAGGTGGGAATTTGATATAGAGGAAATTGGTTCTGACGGAGACCACATTCATTTGCTTCTTTCTGCTCTTCCCCGGTATTCCCCTTCAAGAATAATGAATGTGATAAAAGGAACAACTGGACGATTGATGTTTAGAAAATTCCCAGAACTCAGGAAGCAATTGTGGGGCGGAGCATTGTGGAGTGGTGGAGGATATGTAGGGACCGTGGGTAAATATGGCGGCTTGGAAGGAGTAATTAAATATATCAAGAAACAAGGCAGTATGAACAAAAAACAATCTGTTTTAACCAATTTCTAAATACCCCGTCACTCTGTGGCGGGGAACTTTATTGATATTATGGCAAGCAGCGTATGGGAGAGTGAATACCTTGAAGTATACGACACAATCTTACTTAATTCCGAGATATATTTAACTGTCCGAGACTTCCATGTCAATGCAATGAGAGGGTGTCCTATCATCTTAGATAGTTGTTGTGGTACTGGAAATACTACTTTGGAATTACTAAAAAAAGGTCATATTGTTTATGCTATTGATCAAAGTAAAAAAGCGCGAGATATATTGAGGAAAAAATGCGCGCAATATGCAAACAGGCTTCCAATTTTAAACGCAGATGCAAAACATCTAACAGAATTTGAAGATGAAATGTTTGATGGCATATCCTCAATGTTTGCTGTATATTATATAAACGACTTTGAACAGTATTTAAGAGAAATCTACAGGATTTTAAAACCAAATGGCATCTTCGCATTAACAGGAAGAGTTTCTGCCAAGAACATGGAATTAATTTTAAAATCCTATGAAAATTCTTTAAGAGAAAAGGGATTACTCCCGGGACTTAATCCTGAATTTTCAATATTTAGAAAAAAATTTCTGAACAACGTTACTAAAGCCGTAATAAATTGTCATACTTTTAAAGAAATGAGTGATCTATTGAAAAAGATTGGGTTTAAAAACATATGGGAATCTTCAAATCCTTATCTTGGACAATGTTATTCCTTAATTGCACAAAAATAAAATAGATATTTATTCTGTTTTGTCTTTCTTCTTTAAACTTCTCTTTTTAACTAAAGTTTTCTTTGTTGTTTTATTCATCTTCTTCGAAAACCTTTTTTTATTTTGTGAAAAAATAGATGATGCACCGTCCTTTCGGACGAGTGTTTCTTTTGATTTACTCAGTTTCTCTGAATCTTTTTCATTTACAACAGGAGAATCTTCAGAAGAAGAAGTTCCTTTTTTCTTGCCCCAGTTTTCTTTGCTCTTGCATTTTGGGTCAAGACACATGGCAAAAACTCTTCTTCCTTTTCTCACTATTTTTAAAATCGGGGTTCCGCAATGCTCGCATATTTTTCCTGTTTTTTCAATCCCGCAATTTCTTGGTAACGGGTATGCATTTTTGCATTTTGGATAATTTGAACACCCAACAAATCTTGAATCATTGTACATTTTTATAAATTTCAGGTTTCCTCCGCACTTGCAATCTCCTAAATTGTTCTGCTCTTCAATGGTTTCTTCAACAGAACCTGTCAAAGAACCCCCAATTTCTTTTTCTTTTCTCTTGAACTCCATGAAAATTTTGCTCAATAAAATCTCCGCTTCTTTCAGAACCTCATCTTTCTTTTTCTTGTCCTTTTCAACAAGCTGCATCTCTTTCTCAAATTTTGCTGTTAGTTTTTCTGACAAAAAATCAGGAGCATATTTCTCAAGGGTTTCAACAACATGACGCCCTAAATTAGTAATTTCTATGTGCTGTCCTTCGCAATAATTCCGGTTATATAAAGTCTGAATTATCATAGCCCTAGTACTCTTGGTCCCAAGACCTCTTTTCTCAAGTTCTCTTACAAGACTCGCCGGCGTGTACCTATTTGGAGGCTGAGTTTCCTTTTCAAAAATATTCAGTTTATCCACTATTAAAACAGTTCCGGTTTCAAGCTCAGGAAGTTCAAGTTCCTGCAATCTTGCGTATGGATAAAGTTCAAGCCAGTTCTTTTTGATTGTTTTGACCCCAGCGCAATTAAACAGATAAGCATCAATATTTGCAATTATTTTTATTGACAATCTCTCCGCGGGTTTCCCGAAAATTGCAAAGAATCTGTGAACAATTAAAGAATATAATTTTTCTTCCTCTTCTTTTAATTTCTTTGGTAAATCCCCAGTTGGGTGGATTGAAGGGTGGGCTGGGTCTGTCTTAGCCCCTTCATTTGGCTTTAAAGGTTTTCCAATCAGCTTTTTTCCGGCATCAAACATATTGCTTAATTTCTCAATAATTTCTTTGTAGTTAATTGAAGAAGGCAGTTTCTGCGAACTTGTTCTTGGATAAGAAATTACGCCCTGAAGATACAATTTCTGGGCTATTGCCTGGGTTCTGGACGGGTTAAAACCAAAGACTTTGTAGGATTCCATCTGCAGTCCTGTAAGATTAAATGGAACAGGGGGATTTAGACTTCTTTTTGTTTTGTCTGTTTTTTTTACAATCGCGTTTTTATTATTGCAGTTCTCAAATATTTTATCTGCTTTCTCTTTTTCCCAGAGTTTGTCTTTTTCATAATTGAAAGTTAAGGATTCCGGGAACCTGTGCTTATCTGATTTCTTTGTCAGGAAATTAATCTGCCAGAAAGGAACCGGAATAAAATTTTCTATTTCCTTTTCTCTTTCCGCAATCAATGCCAGAGTCGGACCCTGAACTCTCCCCGAAGAAATTAAATGATATTTGTTGGATGCTGTTTTTATAGAACTTGTAAGAGCTTTTGTAATATTCACCCCGTAAAAAAAATCAAGGTAATGTCTTGTTAAACCTGATTCAGTAAGCCCGTAATTATAACCTTCCTTCCGGTCTAAAAAAGATTTTTTTAATTCATCTTTTGTTAAAGTGGAAAATTCCATTCTTGAAACTTTTGCTCTTTTGAAAAGAAAATGAAAAACATTGTATCCTATAACTTCTCCCTCAATATCAAGGTCTGTTGCTATAGTCATTTTGTCTGTGAATTTTCCAAGATATTCGAGGAGTTTATAAAAATTATAAGTGAATTTATTTTTTATATAACTTGGCTGCCATTCCAAATCAAAGTTTGGGTATGCTTTTCTTACCCTGTCCTTTAAAGTAAATAAATGACCTGCTGCTGAGGCAACAATTATACCATCAGAAGATTCGTAATAGGTTGCGGAATATCTCTTTTTTGTTGTATAATCTTTCAGGATTGAATCCGCCATCTTCTTTGCTGCAGTGGGTTTTTCCGCTAGGATTACGTGGACCATATTTATTTAAGTATAAAAATCATAAATTCAAGTAATTTTAAGATGAAAATGGAAAGAAATGATTGGGAGAAAGGTTTGGAGAAAACTTCAGATATAATCAATTAAAAAGTTTATAAAAAGTCACTGAAAATTTATATTATAACCCCAAAATTTAATTACTCTCCGCCCAATCTTCGGCTAGAGCATTGGCCTGTTTCAAAACAGTATCTGTTGCAGTCTTTTGTTTATCTGGAGGATAACCATATTTTCTTAAGATTCGCTTCACCAATCTTCTGAGATTTGCCTGAACACTCTCCCTTACAGTCCAGTCCACGGTTCTATTATTTCTAATAACTTTAACTAATTCCTTTGCTATTATCCTTAAAGTTTCATCTCCCAATAACTTAACTGAACTATCATTTGTTCCTAAAGCATCATAAAATGCCATTTCATCATCTGTTAAATTTAGTTCTTCTCCTCGTTTATCAGCTTCTTTCATATCCTTTGCCAATTTGATTAATTCTTCTATTACCTGCGCTGTCTCTATGCTTTTATTTATATATCTCTTAATTACTTTTTCCAGCATTTCCCTGAATGACTTTGCCTGAATCAAATTCTTTTTTGACCTTATTCTTATTTCATCATTCAGAAGTTTTTTAAGCATTTCAAACGCGAGGTTCTTTTGAGGGAGTTCTCTCACTTCTTCCAAAAATTCATCTGATAATATTGAAATATCCGGCTTTTTCAGACCTGCTGCTTCAAATATATCTATTACTCTATCAGATACAAGCACCTCTGATAAAATCTGTTTTATTGCGGAATCCATTCCCTCTATTTTTTCTCCTTTAGATGAAATAGTTTTTGCAATTGTTGATTTTACTGCCTGAAAAAAACCAACATCCTCTTTTATCTTCATGGCTTTTTCATGAGGGGCTGCAAGAGCGAATGCTCTTGAAAGTTCCGCAACATATCCTAAATATCTTTTCTTGCCGTCTTTCTGTTTTAAGATGTGTTCAATTGTTATTGGAATAAAAGAGATTTTTTCTTTTGGTTTAAGTTTAAAGAATTTTTTATAATTGAAACTGTGAAACATTGCTGTCACTATCTCGTATTTTTCAAGCATTAATGCAACAGCTTCTTCCTGCTCAAATACTGGTTTTCCTTTTCCCCCGCTTTCTGTGTAAGTTGCGAGAGCATTCCTTAATTCATAAGCAACTCCAAGATAATCAACAATCAAACCTCCGGGCTTATCTTTGAACACTCTATTTACTCTCGCGATTGCCTGCATCAGATTATGGTCCTTCATTGGTTTATCAATATACATTGTGTGGAGGCTTGGGGCATCAAAACCAGTGAGCCACATATCCCTTACAATAACTAATTTTAACGGGTCATCCGGGTCTTTCATTCTAGTTCCTATTGCTTTTCTCCTTGGCTTGTTTCTTATATGTTCCTGCCATTCCAAAGGGTCTGGAGCAGAACCGGTCATTATAACTTTGATTATTCCTTTATCATCATCTTTGTTGTACCATTCCGGTCTCAACTTAATAATTTCCCTGTGAATATCAATGCAGATTCGCCTGCTCATGCAAACTATCATCCCTTTTCCTTCAAAAGTTTCAAGTCTTTTTTCAAAGTGGTTGACAATGTCTTTTGCAATTCTTTTTATTCTTTTCCCGCTTCCAACAATTTTTTCCATGTTGGACCACTTGCTTTTTAGTTTTTCTTTATTTTCAATTTCTTCTCCCTCGGTCACCACCTCAAACTTTTTGTCTATTTTTGGTCTTTCTTCAGGCTTCAGTTCCAACTTGGATAATCTGCTCTCATAATAGATTCTTACTGTTGTGCCATCCTCAACAGCCTGCTGTATGTCATAAATATCAATGTACTTTCCGAAAACCGCGGGTGTGCTTTTATCCGCTTTTTCAATAGGAGTTCCTGTAAAACCTATAAATGAAGCATTTGGCAAAGCATCCCGGAGGTACTTTGCGAATCCATAGGTTAAAGTTGCTTTATCTTCCTTTTGCAGGACTTTGGCTCCAAATCCATACTGGGTCCTGTGCGCTTCATCCGCAATAACCACAATATTTTTTCTTTCAGATAATAAAGGATATTTTTCCCTTGTTTCCTCGGGGAAGAACTTCTGGATTGTTGTAAAAACAATTCCTCCTGAGGCTACTTTAAGAAGTTCTTTTAGTTTTTTTCTTGAGTTTGCCTGGGTTGGGGTCTGTCTTAATAAATCCTTTCCCCTGCTAAAAACTCCAAATAACTGGTCATCCAAATCATTCCTGTCTGTTAACAATAACAAAGTTGGGTTATCTAATTTCAGGACGAGTTTTCCTGCGTAGAATACCATGCTCAGACTTTTTCCCGAACCCTGGGTGTGCCAGACCACTCCGGCTTTCTTGTTTCCTTTTGTTGCCTTGATTGTTGATTCAACAGCATTATTTACCGCATTGTACTGATGGTATGCTGCCAGTATTTTTGCTATCTTTTTGTCTTTTTCAAATACAATAAAATGATTGATTAGGTCCAACAGGGTTTCTTTATTAAACATTCCCCTTAAAAGAACCTCCAATTGCATCATTGCTTTATTGGGTTTATTGTTAATTGTTTTCCACGCCATAAATCTTTCTTTAGTTGCGGTTATTGTTCCTGCTCTCGCTTTCAATCCATCGCTGATTACCAGGATTTCATTAAATCTAAATAAAGATGGAATCTGGTGCATATAGGTCTGGAACTGGTTGAATGCGCTCTGGATTGTGGCATTTTCATCAATTGCATTTTTAAGTTCAATAACTGCTATTGGCAATCCATTCAGGAATAAAATTATATCAGGTCTTCTGTTGTTGTTATCTTCAATTATTGTAAACTGGTTTACCGCAAGAAATTCATTATTTTTTTCATCAAAAAGTTTGACTTTATCATCGATTATTCTTCCTCCTTTTCTGTATTCCACATCAACGCCTTCGGTTAACATTTTGTGGAAATTGTAATTGTTCAGGATTAGTTTATTTGTTTCGGGTCTTAGGATTTTTTTAATTGCTTCTTCTTTTGCTTCGTTTGGAATCTTTGGGTTAATTTTATCTATTGCTCGTCTTAGTCTTTTTGTTAGAACAACTTCGTTGTATTCTCTTTCCTGGTTTTTTCCGTCAGGGGAGATGTCTGGTCCGTGGATTATTTTGTAGCCTAAATCTTTTAGGATATCCAGGGCTATTTGTTCTAAGTCATCTTCTGAGATTGGTTTTCTCATAATTCTATTAATTTATTTAGTTTTGGTTATATTTGCAGTTAATCCAATAATTCAGCAGGGATTTTCTTTCATTTCAATAACTTTTTCAATTATCTCAAAAACTCCTGTTGAAGGGTTGCTATTCCTGCTAATCTGAGATATTCCGTTTTCTTTGTGTTTTTTGAATATTCTTTTAGAATTTTTGATTGCTTCTGGCAATTTGTCTTTTGTTTTACTGTATAACTCAGAATCATTCTTTTTGTAGGGTTTGAGATGTCTTTCTATTTTTGACTCAAGTTCAGGATATTCGCAGGAATTAGCATAATATTCAAAATGACTTAATATCCAGTATTCAAAACAGGGATTTGAGAATATTATTTTAATCTTATTGGTTTTGGCGAAGTTTTCTGCCTGTTGCAGTTTTTGGTCTGAATTATTGTCCCTGTCAAAAACACAATAAATAATATCCCCTTCCTGAAAACCTTTTGAATCTACATGATTAACCGCATATTTTACAATTCCCACAGCATCGCTGTTTTTTGGAGAAATTACTTTTATATTTAATCTTGAAACTCTTTTATCAATTTTTAGTTTATTAAAATAATTTTTCTCTGTTTTTTCTCCTTCACAAAAAATCCATAAATTTTTTGTTGGGATTCTCCTTTCAATTATTCTCATCCTAATCTAAAATAGTCTCATCTATGAAAGGAAGACCTCCCACTCTTCCATTTAAATATGCTCTTTCAAAATCAACTTCCTGTTTTAGATCAAAATCCAATAATGACCTTAATACTGTGCCTTCATCTGGTTCTTTGGAACAGATATAAATCTGGTCTTTTCTGAAAAGTTCATTATCCAGCAAAGGAATACTGTGGGTGGTGAATATTAACTGGGCTTTATTTTTGTTGTGCTTGCTATAAAATAAAGCCACTAGGAATTTGACAATATTTGGATGGAAACTTGTTTCAAATTCATCTATAATTAAAATTTTTCCTTTTTCAAAAATATCAAAAAAACGCCCTAAAAAAGACAATGCTCTCCGGGTTCCCAGAGATTCCTCAACTCTATTAAAATCCAGCAAATTACCTTCTTTGGTTTTATGAGTAAATCCAATATCATAAAAATCTTCTTCGTTTTGTTTTAAATAATTTAAACTGGCAGTATCTTTTTCAAATTTAATTTCAACACCGTTCACCTTTCTTTTATCTTTGGTTATTCTAATATTTTCAATATTTCCAAAATCCGCCTTTTGAAGAATGCAAAGTATTTTATCTTTAAGTTTTTTGTTTTCATAAAGTTGCTTTAAAGTACACTCTTCCCAAACCGGACTATAATTTATCACAAGATAATTCGTGAGAAACTCGTAAGGCTCTTTTGTTTTTTCGTAACCGAGTTGAGTTGCTCTTGACAAATATAAAGTATTCGAAAGAGTCTGCTTTGCCCGTTCTTTTTGTTCTTTCCTATCTATCTTAAACTCAAAATCTTTGGTTGCTTTCCGCTTAAAAATTAAGGCTTCCTTGCCTTTTGGATAATAATATAAATATTCATCAATTATTTTTTCATTGTCGCAGGAAAACCCATATTTGTATTTTATATCTTTGTGAATAAATATTATTTCAAATCTGCTTGGTTTTTTGCGGAAATTTAAATCCAGTTTAAACGGACTCCTTTTACTTGCAATAGGGAGATTATCTATTTTGGTATTTAAGTTAAACTGATGAGATTGTGTAATCATAAACCACATAAAATAAATGCTGTTTATGAGATTTGATTTCCCCGAAGCATTTGGTCCATAAATTGCGGCTGATTTAATCAGATTTTGCTTTTCACTGAGTTTTATTAAATTCTTTGGCAATTTTTTGCCTGAGCTAGAATCCATACTCAGGGTAATTTTGTCCTTTATTGACCTGAAATTCTCCACTGAAAATTCTATTAACATAATATATAAATATAGAATTATAATTATTTATACTTGATTTTTGCTGTTTTTTGGAAGAATTTGGGTTTAAATTTAGGGTTTTATCTATTTAAAGATGTAATAATTATGTATAGGCAAATTAAAGGAAAGGATGTTTGGCATTTTTGCACAAATTGTTCTATGTGGCCAACTTCTGATTATAAAGAATCAGAAAGTCCAACTCCCGGTGAACTATGCAATGAATGTAAATCTAAGAAGAAATCCGGAGAGTGCAGATAATTTTTTATTTTCTATATTATTCTTTTAGATTTATCCTTATTTTTCTATATTATATCTTGATAAGGGAATTACTTTAAAGTTTAAAAATATCAAAAACACCTTGGAAGATTTATAATTTTATATTTTTTACCTGTTCTTCCAGTTTCTTTTGTTTTTCTTCATTCTTTTGTCTTTGTTTAGATTCCTTCGTCTGTTGATTTTTCTGTTCATCGGAATATCTCTTATTTGCTTCTTCAATTAGATATTTAACATCATCCACCCGTTTTTGCAAAGTTGCTTGGTCATCTAAATAGTCAATTGTGATTTGTATTATATTTCCTTGAACTTCCAAATTTTTCCTATTATAAGTAGGATCATTTCGAGCAAACACATTAAAATATTCTATCCAACCTCTCTTAGGTGTTTCGTTCAGGATTGCCCGGATAGCCTCTCTATCTGACTCCAATCGTTCAATTTTTATTACCATAATATATAAAGTATTTATATATATTTATCCTTGATTTTTGCTGTTTTTTGGAAGAATTTGGGTTTAAATCTGTATTTTTGTGGTTTTATCCCAATTTTCCTTCCAATTATATTGAGAATCTGGATATTATTTATCTGGATTCTTGGAACTTTTCAATTAAAAAAACAATATAAGTTCCAACGGTTCTTAATACAAAATCAGCATAACTTTTTTGTATGGTTTTTACATCAACTCCTTGACCATGGGCTACTCCTGATAAATTTCTTATATTATTAGGACCATTTTTTAGAACTGGCCAAAATGAATTAAATACACTCTCAAGAGTACTGTCAATAATATTTGCAGACTTAACTTTATCAACTAATCGAGGAATTTTATCTCTTGTTTCATCAAAGGGTATTTTCTTAAAAAATAATACTGTTTTTAAAGTACTCTCATAAGCTTTATTTGCTTCTCCTATTGCATTTTCAAAATCATCTTTTCTATATTTTTCTATAGCTTTCTCAAATTCGTTTAAAGCACCTTTAAATTTTTCAGAATGCATTAAAGACATTGGCTTTTTAATTGTTTCGAGATACAAATATTTAGAATTGAACGGGACTATAATAAAAGGTAAATCTTCTAACCCCGCAGGAATAATTTCATAACCAATTTTATCTATTTTGAATATCTTGTTTATATTAACTATTAAAATCTCTGTAGTATTTTTAATTTGGTCATAATCCTCCTGAAACTGAGATAAATTTTTTATTTTTATAGAAAGCAACAACTCCAAACTAGATAAAAATTCTTCGTCTGAGCACCGAAACATAAAATTCGTAAATTTATTTATTGAAGCTAACTCAGCATATAGAGTTCTTCCTAATTCTCTTTCTATTGAGATAATTAATTCCTTAAGTTCATTATAATCATAAGAATCATACATTCGAGATTTTTCATAATTTGAATCTAAAATTCTGCCAATAATTTTATGTCTAATTGTTTGATTTAATTTGTAAGAATAATAATCAGGAAGTTCCCCCTTCAAATTTTTCATTCTTCTTAAATACAAATCTTTTATTGGTCCTAACATATTAAACACCAACCCTAATTTTTCCAGACATAAGTTTTGGCAATAATAAATCTCTTGTTTTTTGAATGGTTTGGATTTGTAAACAATTGGCAAATAATCTCGTCAATAATTGTTCAAGAGCATTATTAAACTCATTTAAGATACTCAATTTAGGAATAATTATGGGCAAACTCAATACGCCGGCTCGTGTTATGCCTGGTTGAGCACAATTACTATTTAGATTAATTATTTTTTCAGTCATATTTTTTTGGTCTAACCAAAAATATAAATAAAATTGGTTAATTTGAGAATTTCCTCTAAGGATAAATACATGCTCATTAATACAACATTTTTCGAAGGGAAAATTATTCATAAACAAACTTTTTCTACCTAATTTTGCTCCATCTTTATATAATAAAACATCTTTAGATTTTATAATTCCTTGTTTTAAAGTTTTAAAAAAATCTTCAGATATTAATTTGGTTTTTGAATAGTCATATTTTCCTAATCCAAGAATATTTTCTGCACCTATGCTAGGAACTCCACTCTCAATTTCTTTAATTCCTCCTTTAGGTCTTTTTCCAGATTCAATTTTTTCAATAACCTCCTTAAGAATTCCAATACTCCACCCTTTCGGAATCTCCCCCAATTCACTTTTAATCATCTCCCCGCCAGAATATTTATAGGGTTTTCCGTTTTCGTCGGGGAATTCAAAATCTACAAACCAATGGCGGAAAATTGTCCGCCCGATTTCTTCAAGGATTTTGTTTTGTTTTTGGAGAAATTCGATTTTGTCGTCAAGGTTGGAGAGGATTTTTGCGATTGCTTTTTGCTCTGTAATGGGAAGATATTTTACATTTAAATTATAAAAATCTTCTCTAGTTGTAGATGGGATTGCCGAACCAGCATCCATATTATTAATCTCTTGAGTCAACAATTCATAATAAGCCCATTTAATATGAAAATCCAATTTAGGTTTTAAATAGAAAGCCGTATCAATTACAAAAAAAGGAATTTTTGAAAAATGAACCCCTCGATATGCACCTTTTCTACCAATTATCACTCCTTCTTTAGACCATAAAGGTTCATCACACCAACCAATTTTCCCATTAGTACCATATACAGGATATTTACCATTATTGTTTTTATATCCCTTAAGACCTTTTCCATATTCCAATGTTGCTAAATCACCCCATTTCTTAATCTCCCAATCTTTAGGAATTTTTCCTATTTCTGTTTCTTTGAATTTATTTTTAATCATTTTCTAATTTCTCAATTATTTTTTTCACTAGAGAATATAAAAGAGAGGCTTTAATTTCCATTTGATCTGGACTATAATCATTTGAAATTTTAGTCTTTAATTTTTCTAAAAAACCATCTACTTTATTTTGTTGATCTTGTTCTAAATTTTGTTGTAAAAACATTTTAATTTCTGAGATTATAGGTTTACTCTCATTTAAAATTGGTTCGACAGAATTATTAAATTCAGTAGAATAAACTTCTTTAAATTTACTTATAACATAATCTCTTGGTAAAATATCTTCGAGAGTTCCATTTTCTTGAATATTTCCTTCTAAATCCCTAATTGTATAAACATTATTATCTGAAAATATACCCCCAATTTTTTTAATGAATTTTTTATTTTTCTCTCCATTGCTGTCTGCGTCAACAATTACTAATGTTGAAATTTTTTCAAAATTTAGCAAACTTGCAATGGAAGGGAGATTATCTCCCTTACCATTCGTTATTGCAAAAGAATAATGGGGATTGTATTTTTTGATTGCCTTTCCAAATAACTCTTTATCAGACGCCCCTTCAACCAACAATTTATTAGGTGTTAAAAAATCCTTAAATACATTTATACCAAACGCATCTCTAAGAATTTCATCATCAACAATATCATTATAATCCTTTATCTCTTTCTTAAATGTGTTATTATTTGAATCTTTATTTATTATAATATTTCTCTCCATTTTTTTATTATCAATCATAAAATTAGAATGTGTAGCTAAAAAAACATAATTATTTTTTCCTATATTTATTAACTCATTTCGCATATCTCTAACACCTGAAGGATGTAAATGATTTTCAGGTTCATCAACAAGTATTAATCTATTTTTTAATTCTCCTTTATTATTTTCTATTGAAAGTGTAAATATTAGAGAAGCAAATTGTTTAAATCCATCACTTCTATTTTGCATCCCAAAAAAATTATCTTCATTATTCTTTCCTTTATCCTGAATTTTTACCTTGCATTTTAATTGTTCTGTTATTCTAAAATCAATCTTAACTTTATGATCTGCCCATACTGAATTTAAATACGCTGTGCTTTTCTGTGATAATTGTTTTTCTAATCTTCTTAATTGAGTATCATTTTTTTCGATTTCTTCAATTTTTGTTTTTATCTCATCTTTGTTTTTATAACCTGCCAAATAAAATATATTTCTGAGTGGAATATTCTCATTTAGGTTTTCTTTGAAAGAAGTCATATCAACAACTGAGGTGATGAGATATTTCTCATCAGGTTTCCAAAATGAAACTCTATTTTCATATTTCTTAAAATATTCTTTAAGTACATCAACAAGAATTTCTTTGAAATTTTCTAAATTTAACTCATTGAATTTTTCTTTTTCAATTTCAGGGATTTCATTCCATTCCATTATTTCATATTTATTGATTTTCTTGTTATTTCTTCCAACAGTAACGGTTTCAGAGGTCTTTTTGAATTTAAGATAATCTAATTTTAAATTTTTAATATCCAAACTATATTCTTCCTGAAAATTCTCTTCACCTCTCTTAAGATAAACATTTTTTTCAATTTTGATTATGTCTATTTCTTTGATAAATTTTTCTCTAAAAATTTTTTGAGTAATTCCTTCTTTGACATTAATTCTTTGTCTGATAATATCCATATATAACTCTTTTTTATCTGGAATCATTTCAAAGTATATATCAATATACTTTGCCGAATCATTATTTTGATTTGCTAATTCTAAAAAATCAAAATTTCCTTTAGGAGTTTCTAAAAAAGACATTGCTTCAAGAATATTGCTTTTACCAACTTCATTAATACCTACGAAAGTAATTGTATGGCTGTTACTATGTTTTTTAATATCAAATTCTAATTTATCTATTGACTTATAATTTTCAATTCGTATTTTTTTTAATTCCATTTTCAAACACCATAATTTATACAATTAAACTTTTTTTAATACCTCCATCAAATAATTATTTTTCCTCAATTTCCTTTTTATCCTTCTTAAGCAGAAAGTTGCCCTTTGAAACAATCGACTCCCCAAGATTCTTTTCAATATCTTTTCTTGTTCTCTCTGCAATATTTCCGCCTTTTTTGGCTGAAGTCTTGCATTCAACAAAACCCTGAGAATTCTTTTTTTTAGTAATATCTGTGGTTGCCTTCTCGCCAACCATTGTAAGAATTAACTCCCAATCGGTCATGTGGTCTCTTAAGTTCTGGTTTTTCTCTTTCAAATATTTAAATTTTTTATATTCCTGCACAGTTTTCCCGAATGTTGCTTTACTAATTTCATTTGTTAATATTGCAAATTCTTTCTGTCCTTTTACTTCCCTGTTTTTCCATTCATCTGTTAAATCCTGCCTTACAGCAATACCCCTGAGCCTTTTGTCAATCCAGTCTTTAGGATAACCTTTCAGTTCATAGTATTCCTTCACTCTGTCTTGGGCTATTTCCGGGTTTTCAATCTCTTCAATTCTTTCATAACCAACCTGAGCCAGCCATTGCTTGAAAGGTTCCGCTTTTCTGGAAGGAATTGACTGGACAAGCCTAAAAGCGTTTTTTGTATTAACACAATTCGAAATTCTTAATTTTCCATCCAAAGCTAATAATTGAAGGGGGGTACAAATTGTACCCCAGTTGGAATCAAGAATTGGGTCTCTTTGTCTTAATTTCTTAACATACTGCTTTGGATCTACACTATCAGTTAATGCCTGAATTATATCAACAACAGAAAAATACCATTCATCATTATACCACTCTCTTCTTATTCTCTTGTCCTGAAACACAACCAATCTTTTTCCTTCTTCCATATTATCTTTCATTTTTCCATAACATCCCAACACTCTGTTTTTCTGGAACTAAATTTATAGTGTCTTTTATGGGGTCCTTTGTAATGTCTTTGAGGATTATCTTTTGGATAGCCTCATCCGAAATACTCATAATATAAGTATTATATATTTTTCAATATCTTCCTATTTATTTGTCACTTCAGACCCTCTCTTTGCCTAAACACCTTGGTTATTTGAGATAAACTCAAATAATTATTTTAATCCGCCATTTAATCCTCCACTTAATCCGCCATTTAATCCTCCACTTAATCCGCCATTAAACCACAATATCTTTTTACTCACCCCACACCACACCCTAATCTTCTGGGTAGTTTTCTGGGTGGTAACGAGAGTTGTATTTGCGCAGTCTGTTTCCCTTAATTTCCCATCTTCTGCCTGCAATTTCAACTGTCCGATAAAATCGTACGGTTCAAATAATTCTTCTTTGAGTTTTATTTCCCTGCTATTGTATAATCTTTTGGGTAGTTTCTAAACAATTATTTTACTCAGTTACATTAAAAAAGCCCATAAATACCCGAATTCCTGCATTTTAGCACTTGCTATACCCTCTCAGTTACATACCCGTTACATTCAAAATAGAACCTATTTCTTATGATTTTGCATTCATTTTATATAGGTCTTTTTGTAGGTCGTTTACAAGGTCTTTTTGTAGGTCTTTCTGGGTAGTTTTTTGGGTAGTTTTCTCATTATCAAAAAAACTAAATTAAGCAATAATCTACCTTATAAATATTTTCGGCGCATTTTCTCTTAAATCTTTGGTGATAGTTTTAGTGATAGCTTTGGTGATAGTTTTAGTGATAGTCTTGGTGATAGTAATAAGAAAAGTTATCTTATAAGAATCAAAAAGCTATTTCAATAATAGATTTATTCATAATTTATACCCCAACCCAGAAAGATTCTTTTTAATTTCTTCTTCCAGTTTCTTGGATTCTTTAAACTGTTCCGATAATTCAGAAGTCAGTCTTTTCATTTTATCATCAAACGGCTCCCCGTCATCCTTCTCTTCTTCAATCCCAACATAACGACCAGGGGTTAAGATAAATCCCTGTTTCTCAATTTCTTCAGTTTTGACTGCTTTGCAAAATCCTAAAACATCTTCATACTTGCCGCCTTCTCCTCTCCAGGAATGATAAGTATCGGAGATTTTTTTAAGTTCCTCATCAGTCAGTTCCCTATTTCTTCGCGTTATCATCTGCCCCATCTTCCGGGCATCTATAAACAATACTTCCCCTCTCCTGTCCCTGAATTTATGATTCTTCTTGTCCCTCGAAACAAACCACAAACAAGCCGGAATCATTGTGTTGTAAAATAACTGGGAGGGCAACGCAACCATACAGTCAACTAAATCACCCTCAATAATGTTTTTCCTGATTTCACCCTCATTTGAAGTATTTGAACTCATTGAACCATTAGCCAAAACAAAACCCGCAATGCCAAAAGGAGATAAATGATGAATAAAATGCTGCACCCACGCAAAATTTGCATTCCCAACCGGAGGAACTCCAAACTTCCACCGAACATCATCCCTTAATAATTCTCCTTTCCAGTCGCTGTCATTAAATGGGGGATTGGCAAGAATAAAATCAGATTTCAAATCCCTATGAACATCATTGTGAAAAGAATCTCCCCATTGCACATTGGAGTCTATCCCGCGTATTGCAAGATTCATTTTGCATAAACGCCATGTTGTCTGGTTTGATTCCTGACCATAAACAGAAATATTTCCGATTTTCCCACCATGAGCCTCAATAAACTTTTCGCTTTGCACAAACATTCCTCCTGAACCGCAGCAGGGGTCATAGATTCTTCCTTTGTAAGGTTCGAGCATTTCAGCAAGCAATCTAACAATGCTCTTTGGGGTGTAAAACTGTCCACCCTTCTTCCCCTCTGCATCAGCAAACTGACCTATAAAATATTCATAAACTCTTCCAAGAACATCCTTGCTCCTGCTTTCTTTATCGCCCAAACCAATTGTTCCAATTAAATCTATAAGCTCTCCCAATCTTTGTTTATCAAGAGCGGGTCTTGCATAATTCTTTGAAAGAATCCCTCTAAGAGAAAAATTATCTTTTTCAATTGCATCCATCGCATCATCAATCAATTTTCCAATCTCTGGTTTTTTCGCATTTTTCTCAAGATAATTCCACCTTGCGGCTTTCGGAACCCAGAAAATGTTTTCAGCTGAATATTCATCTTTGTCTTCCATCACCCCATAACGGTCAGAAGGCTCTTTCACATACACTTCACTCTTGGGGTCCAAAGTCTGTTCTTTTAAATAATCATATTTCTCCTCAAAAGCATCTGAAATATATTTCAGGAATATCAGCCCCAAAACAACATGCTTATACTCCGCAGCATCCATATTATTCCGCAATTTGTCCGCTGCCTGCCAAAGTTTCTGCTCAAAACCTAAATCCGAACCACTTGAACCGCCAACCATAATTATTGGTAAATTAAAACAACACAAAAGAATTTGGTTAATATTCTAATGCAAAAGAGGGCTTAAAATATTATATTACCACAAACTAAAATTTATATAATTATGGAAGATAAAATAAAGGAACTCATTACAGCCAGACTTAGAAGAATGCCACTAAACTATAAGTTTGCTATAAGAGGTAAGTATCTTAATAGAGATGAATTAATATCCTGTGTAGATGAAGGAAACGAGTTAGGTGAAAGAATTATTAAAATGCATCTCAATTATCTGCGGTCTTTTAAAAAAAATGTAGAATAATTTAAATCCTTATCCAAAAAATGGAAATAATTCATTCAATCCTCTCCTTAATAATATTTATCAATTCCTGTTCTTTTTTATAAATTCCGTGTCTTGAAAAACAAGTGATAATGCAGACTTCTTCTGATTCTTTAATTAACTCAAAAATAACTCGATAACCTTTTGATTTACCGCAATTTTCTCGAAGGGGAACAACTCTTGCTTTGTAGATTTCATGAGTGCCAAATCCGGGGTACCGGTCTATTGCTGGTGTCTCCTCCAAACCTTTAATTTCAAATAATCTTTCCCAAGATTCAAGTGATTCTATTGGAGTCTTAAAATGTTTTTTTAGTTTCTTAAAATCTTTTTCAATTTCCAAGTGTCTAACAATTTTCATATCTTTTCCATCTCATTGTACTTATTGCGATAGTACACTAAATTATAATCTATTACTTCATTTGGTTTTGTCGCAATCCACGGAGCTTCGCCATGACTGGCTGAAGTCATCTCGCTTCCAGTATGCTTCTCCCATTTATCCGCAATTTCGTCCAACATCTGAATCTCCTCTTTGGAAATATTTTTTATGGTTTTTTCTTTTAGAGGAACTATTAAATTTTTATCATTGTAACCAACAGGCATTTTTTCCTTAACAATTTTCACCATTACTTCCTTTTTCATTTCTTCCAAAACTTCTTCCGCTATCCTGGGAACCGGACCCAAAGGCCATCTTAAATATTGATCGCCTGTGACTGACTTTCCATATTTTTCAAAAAAATCAAAATCCAGATAATAAAGCAATTTCATTAACTTGACTTTTCCCAAAGTTCGATTATTAACTTTATTCGCCAAGTACAAAATAATTTCTTTATATTTAGTTCTATTCACCATAATATACCTTTATATTTAATTTTACTCAAATCAAACCCTTGTCCATAAAACTGAAATAATCTTCGAGATTTTTCCCGATTATTATGTGGTCCAAAACCCTGACATTAACAAGGTCGCAGGCTTTAACAACCCTGTCCGTAGTTTCAATATCATCTCTTGAAGGGTCCACTTCGCCGGAAGGATGGTTGTGAACAAGAATTATTGAAGATGCTGTTTCTCTTGTCGCCTCTCTGACAATTTCCAAGGGATCAACAATACTTGCATTCACGCTTCCCTTTGTTAATTCCTTTGTGTCTATCACTTTATTTTTCCTATCCAACAAAATAATATTGAAAAATTCCTTCTTTGAATCTCTCAGGTAAGGACCATAAAAATCCCTGACAAACCCAATCACAGATTCCACATTACTCAGCCTTTTTTTGCTCTCGGCAGTTTCCCTGTAAAATCTTTTTCCAATTTCCAAAGCTGATTTTATCTGAACTCCTTTCGCCATCCCGATTCCTTTGATTGAACATAAATCATCAACAGAAGCCTGATCCATTCCCCTCAAATCCCTGAATTTATCCAGTAATTTTCTTGCCAAGTCCTCTGCGCTTGAACCATCAAAACTATTTCCTGTTCTCAGAATTATTGCCAATAATTTAGTTAACGGAACATTCTCAGAACCGACTTTAATTAACATCTCTCTTGGTCTGTCTTCCTTAACCCATTTTTTTATTGGTTTTGTTGTTCTTAATTTTGCGGATTCTTCTTTTACAAGTTCCCTGATTTTTCCGCAATCTTCTTTAGTCTTCAATTTTAATTTTTTAATTATTTCATCTTTCCTTTTGTCAAAAAATTTATCTTTTGGTCCAGTGAAAGAAATTTTTCCAAGTTTGCTGCAAACTGGATATGCTTTGCTCTTAACTAAATAATCAATTAAATCCTCTTTTGTTTCGTCCATAAATTTAAACCAATACTTAAAACATCAAACCAACCAAGAAAGCCAATATAACCAAAAACATCAACGCCTTTGTTGTCTTCTGGGCTTTGCTCACATCCTTAATTGTCAAAATATAAAGGCACACAAAAAAGCAGACCAATGCAAAAAGTAAATAAAATTCAGAAAATATTCCTGAGAAATACGGGACAAACATGAAAAAGGAACTGAAAGATATTAACAACTTCCCGAAAAAAACTGCTTTGTTTTTCCCGAAAATAATCGGGAGTGTTTTTGCCCCTGCTAATTTATCGCCTTTCATATCCTCAACATCTTTCAAAACTTCCCTTCCATAATTTCCGAAAAAAGCAATCACCGCAAGAATTGTGGCTGTGGAAACAATCAATTCTTCAAATCCACCGAAAATTAAAACCGGGGCAATAAAAACCGAACATGCCAGCCAGCTATCCACAATATTTCCAATTGGATTTTTCTTAAATCTTAATGAGTATACAAACACCAAAATTGTATTGTAAACTGAAAGTATGAAAAAATTAACTGAGATAAAATAAGATAAAATTAATCCAATCAAAGATAAACAAATATAAAAAACAATGACTTGTTTTTTTGAGATTCTTCCCGAAGGCAAAGGTCTTTTTGGTTTGTTTATCTTGTCTATATCAATATCAAAATAATCATTTATTACATTTCCTGAAGCGGAAATTAAAAAAACCGCAACAATTGGAAAAAGCCACAACTCAAAAGGTATGCCTACAAGAAGTAAACCAGCTATTAAACCAAACACAGATAATAAACAAATGTTTGGTCTGATAAGTTCAAAGTAGGGATTCATAATAAATATAAATCTGTTTTTAAGCCGTTAGTGATATAAACATCCATTATTATTAATTTATGGTTATCCAAATTATAAAAAAAGATCAGGGAATTGTAAGAAAAATTAATGAGAATTATCAAGTAACTAATTTCCTCACAAAAGAAATAAGTGAAAATTTGAGTCTCGCAGTTAGCGAAGCAACAAATCATTCTGAAACAACAAAGAATACCCGAAGTGATAGAATTTATTATGTTTTTGAAGGTAAATTAATTGTTAAGAAAGACAATAAAGAATTTGCTGCTGAGTCTGGAGATATAATATTTATTCCAAAGAATACTAAATATTGTTTTGAAGGAACTTTTAAAGCAATTCTAATCAACACGCCGCCTTTTAATCCGCAAGATGAACAAATATCTAAATTATGATAAAGATAGTTCTTATTCTCTAAATTCCCTGTTATTCTGTGTGGGGAATTTTATTGTATTTCAAATATTGTTGTTCTGGATGTAATCACATTACCGCTAGGACAATTATAAATTAATATTTCTAGTTGAATCATCTTTCCTTTTAATCTTTCAGGAATATTCTGAAGATCTATTGTATATATTCCAGAAGATAAACCGATTAGGTCTTCATTACCCACACCCATACTACCAATAGTTATGTCGGTAATTTCTTCACCTGTTATTAAATCTCGAAATATAGCGGATATATCCACTGCTTTAGTGTATCCTTTGTTTGCTAAGGTTATATTTACATCTATTTTATCATTTCTTAAGTACTCTTGTTTATCTGTGGATAGATTGATAAATAGAATTGCATTATCGGGATATTGATATTGAATATCTAAAACAACTTTTGTCCAAAGTTTTGCTTTATCACTTTTAAATTGGATTAAGTACAGTGCAATATTCTCTTCTTTTGCACCACCAGAGGATACAATCATAGGTGTTGTTTTATATATTTCTTGTGGGTAAAAATCAGGAGATGAGTTTATTTTGTTGAGAAAGTCATCATTACATTCTTCTATTTCTGCATCAGCACACCCAATAAGCTCACACATCCTTGGATATTTGAAGTCGATAATGGTATTTGTTGAAGATGATTCATCAACTTCTATTTTTGTCTTTGTTCCAATTGGCAATGCCTGTGTTTCTACAAACAAACCCCTGCTAATATAGGTCTGTTAAACCGCCCTCCTGTCCATATACTACCCATATCTATTGTGCCATTTTCTGTAGTAGAATAATTTACAAGTTTTATTATTATTTTTTTTGATTGTATAGTTGGATTATGGCTTTCTATAGGTATTTTTGTGATTTCAAAGTCTCCACACAAGAATGTTATTCCCTTTAATTCATCTTTCGAGATATTCTTTGTTTGTTGTTCTATGTTTGGTTCTGTTGTTGGTTCTTGGACACAACCACTACTCAGAATAATTCCAGTTATTAGTAGAATCGTTAATCCAATTTTTATTTTTTTGTCCATCATAATTAATTACACTTTGTATTTATATAAATTTCAAAAAGCAAAATCGCCGAGTAAGATACCTTATATAAAAACAACACCAAATATTAAATAAATACCACAACAAAATCAAACAGAATATTAATTATTTTAAAAATTTCTCCGCTTCCTTGTCAAGTCCGCCAAAGTCAAGAACTGCTAAAGTAGAACAACTTACAATCAATTTTGCTGATTTTCCAAGTTCTGTTTTTGATGGAACCTCAACGCAAATTATATTCTTTTCTTTGCATAAAACAGGAATGTGCATTAAAATTTCCTTTGGGTCAACATCCTGAGCTGTCACCACAAGTTTTGCGCTTCCTCTTTCAACCTGTTTTGTGACCTCATTTACACCCTTGGCTATTTTGCCTTTTTCCGCAACTTTCTCTATAAATCCATAGAGTGCTTTAACATCTTCTGCCATAATCTACATTAAAAAAAATTTATAAGTAACCAGATTAAATATTGAAAATTACCTTGCACCCTCAGCTTCTTTCTCATTCCTTTTTCTTTCCGCTATAGCATAACTTTCATCTTTATTCTGGGAAGCGGCAATAAGCTCTTCCGCAAGTATTACAGACATTTTCTTCTTCTTATTAAAAGTTTTCGCATAGCTCCCCTGCACAAGTTTCCTCAAAGCAAGATCCAGTCTCTTTTTTGGTGAACATAAAGCCGGTTTCCTTGCCACAATACCTCCTATCTGCTGGGAAACTGTTAATTCATAAGGGGAAGCGTTCTCAAGCGCTTTTATAAGCACCGCTATGGGATTTTTCTTGGTTTTTTCAGAAATAATATCAAAGGCATCCTCAACAAGCTTGTAAATTGTCTGGTATTTGCCTGAACACAACCCTGAAGTGTACCTGTGTTTTTTCCCCTTGTGTCCCGGAACCATCAAATGGGTTATTAACCTCTCTACAATCTGTTTATCCGTGGTTTTGCCATCAGATTTAGGCAGAATTTTAGGTTCAATATTAATATAAGTCCTCAAACCGAGGTCTTCTACCTCAACATTATAATCCCACTTTCCAAATAGTTTTGGGTCCATAAATCTAATTAAAAACTTAAAATAATAACAAATTACACCAGATTATATATATAATAAAATATAATTATGTGCGCAATTTTAAAGCATTTTAAGAAAGGATTTGAGAGTTATACAAGGAATTTTAACACTTTAATCCTTGCAACTCTGATAATTTTTACAACATTATTTTCATTTGTATTGCTCGGATTTCTTGCAGGAACCGGAGATGTTGAGCAGAGCCTGAAAGGAAATTATTATCTGTTATTTAGCGGAAATACTGAAGATACAGAACTTGTTTCAGAAATTTTTGAATCCATGGGTTTATCTGGTTTAGGACTACTTATTATATTCTCTCTGTTAGGTTTAATTATAACCATTTTCCTGCAGGCGGGTTTATGGGGTGTTTGTTTGAAAAGCATTGCCAAAAAAGCGGATATGGGTGTATTCTTTAATACAATCAGAGAAAGAGGAATTTCTTATTTTATGGCAAATCTCCTTATTTGGTTAATTCTTATCGCAGTCATTATCCCAATTATCATCATAGCAACAATTATTATAATCGCAGTTCCTGGTCTGGCAGCACCAGAATATTCAATACTCTTAATGCTTATATATCTCATACCGATATTGTTAATAACCCCTTTCTTCATACTTATTTTGCCGGGTGTTGTTTTAGGAAAAAGAATTTCTAAATCAATTGAACAGGGGTTCTCGCTTGGAAAAGAAAATTATGGGGGATTATTGTTATTGATTTTAATAGTATATTCTTTCTCATTAATCTCTCTTATTCCTCTTATAGGAACACTTTTAGTATACTTACTCACCCCCTTATGGATGCTTATAATAGGTTCATATTATCTTGAAAAAACAGGAAGATATGGAAAAGTAGAATTGAATGCAAAACCAGCAAATATACTTGAAAAAAGGATTGTAAGCCCTCTTATCAAACCAAAAGCATCTCTCAAAAAGATTATAAAAAAAACCGTTAAAAGAAAAGTTGCGGCAAAACCAAAAAGTGTTGTGAAAAAAATTGCAATGAAAAAACCAGTTAAGAGAAAAATAACTGCAAAATCAAAAACAACCAAAACTATAAAGAAACCAGTTAAGAAAAAACCAATTATAAAAAAATTAAAAGGTAAAAGAAAGTGATAATAAAATTTTTAGGAGGCTGCGATGAAGTGGGAAGAGAAGCTTTTTTAGTTAAAGATAAAAATACAAATGTTTTGCTTGAATATGGGGTTGAACTGCAACCAGAAATATTATTGCCTTTAATACCTAATGTGCGAGTAGATGGAGTACTTATATCGCACGCTCATCTAGACCACTCAGGAATGGTTCCTCTGCTCTATAAATTCCAGACCCCAAAATTATTTACAACACCCGCAACTCTGGATTTAATGAACCTGCTTCTTGAAGATTATATAAAAGTCGGAAAAATAACAAGAAATTACGCAGAATACACAAAAGCTGATATTATGAAAATGAACAAAAATGCAATTCCTCAGGGATATAACAAAAGATTTAAGGTTGGAAATCTGCAGGCAGAATTTTTTGATGCAGGACATATCCCGGGATCCGCATCAATATTTGTATCAGGCTCAAAAAACATATTATATACTGGTGATATTAACACAGTTGACACTCATCTGGTTAGCTATGGAACACAAAAATATCCCAAACTTGACTGTCTTATCACAGAATCAACTTATGCAGGAAGGGAACACGCAAACCGGAAAACCGAAGAAAAAAGATTTATAGAAAAAATTAAGGACCACGACAGGGGTCTGGTTATGCTTCCAGCATTTGCTGTTGGAAGAGCTCAGGAATTATTGTTAATATTGCAGGAAAACAATATTGGAAGAAAAATTTATCTGGATGGAATGGGGCAAAAAGCTGCAGACATCATATTGTTCCACAAAAATTATATCAACGACGCAAATAAATTAAGAAAAGCCCTTCGGGAAGTAAACTTTGTAAGAACAAAAAAACAGAGAAACAATATACTAAGAGAAGGGGGTATAGTAATCACAACATCAGGAATGCTTAATGGAGGTCCGATATTATATTACCTTAGCAAAGCAAGAGATTTCAAAGATGCTTGTCTTTTGATAACCGGATATCAGGCAGAAGGAACCCCGGGTAAAAAACTGCTCGAGACCGGATACTTTGAAAATGAAGAAACAAGATTTAAAGTTAATGTGGAAATCCAAAGATACAATTTTAGCGGTCATGCCGGAGGATCTGAATTATTGAATCTTATTAAAAAAGCATCCCCTAAAAAAGTTGTATGCGTTCACGGAGATAACACAAAAAAATTCGCAAATGACATAAAATCCAAACTGGGAATTGAAGCCATTGCTCCTAAAATCGGGGAGAATATTGAAATATAATATCTTATTATTGAAAATAGATTTAGAAACTTTAGAATTATGGAAAATCACGGCGTAGTTGCAATAATAACGAAAAATAAATTAGAATACTCAAACAAATAAATTATTTTAATCCGGATATTTTGTTAATTCTCTTGGATCTTTCCCGTCTATTGTGATTTTATAAGAGACGCAGGAACCAATTATCTGCCTTATTCTTGCTTCTTCAGTATTTCCTGGAATTTCCAGAGTTTTGGCCATTTCCTTGATTTTTTCCATGGAAAGGTCTCCCATTATCTCTTCTTTTTTGTCTTTACTCGAAAGCTTTGTAAAATTACCCGCTTTCTTTATCAATTCTGATATTGTTGCCATTAATTATTTAATTTTAAATTATTATATGAAAATTGTAGAGAATAAAGAAGATATGACAGTTCTGGAAACAGAAGAAACATCAACCCTGCTTAATTTGCTGGTTGATAGACTTTGGGAGGAAAAAGATGTAAAAAGGGCAGCTTATGGCTCAAAACATCCATTTTTAGATAATATTCAGCTACTCATTGAAGGAAAAAATGCAAAGAAATCAATAGAAAAAGCGTGCGATTCAATAACTAAAGACTGTAATAGTCTGCTAAAAAGCATTTAATTTTTGGTTTTACCGGCTTTAATTATTTTTGAATTTTAAAATAATTTTTAGATTATGATTATCCAATATCTTTGTTATATCCTAACTTTGACAGTTAGC
>JAGLVB010000005.1 GCA_023134135.1 Candidatus Aenigmatarchaeota archaeon | reverse complement strand
AATTGCTTATATGGCAACAAGTCTAATATGTTAAATAGAGTATATAGAGAATATGGCAATAATGTAATAGAAATTCCTTATTATCCGGATTCCAAAGAGAGAAGGGTAGACTTTGTGTTGGATTATATTGCAAATGATAAAAATGTTCCTGTGTGAAGGTTAGAAGAAATTATTTGTTATTATAGGATTTTTAATTTGTATTTGTTCTTACAGTTTCTGTGGTGGTGTTTATCACCACTTAATTATAAATACTACTATTATAAAATAGTATTGTGAGACACCGACCAAATGAAGCTAGATTTGATGTGAAAGTGAATGGTCATTGTAAAGGTTCCCGAACCTTAAAATCGGGAGGTGAGAAAAATGAAAATGTATGGTATTGAAACATTTAAAGAAGCTGGACCGGGTGTGTTAACCGCTGGTTATGGAACACAACATAAGTTCAGTCATGAAGGCAAAGTTTTAAACAAAATTATTCATGGAACACCGTTTTATCCTGAATGGTATGGTGAGGCAACTCTTCATACAGGGGAAATGCAAAGAACTCATATAAATGGAGAGTCTGGAACAGATGCGGGATCACGTTTAAAAAAACCTAACGAATTATATTTAAACGGTGATTTTGTAAATATTGCCGACAACGCGCAAGGCAGAATATACTGGGATGACCGTTTGGTTGGCGCTCTGGAATATGCAGCGGAAATGGGTGAAATCGACAAATATATGGAGAAACTTGGTGAATGAGCAAACATGAGTGGAAAGGGTTGCTTTCGAAAAGATAATTCTCTTCGACTTTTTTTCTTTTCTATTTCCCGCCAATCCCCCACATCAATTCGAAATAATTCAAAAAGTTCTCCGCAATTTCCTTATTTTTATTGAATTTGCCAATATCTATTATTGCGGAGTTCATTCCACAAAAAACTTTAAATATATAAGAATTCATCCTATATTATGATTAAAGATGTTGAGAGTTTCAGGGACGAACTCGAGAAGATAAATGAATGGTGGATTAATAAGAGAGTCAGAGAAACAGAAAGATACCCATTTAAGAGGAACCTTTTTTATGAAATTGAAAAAGAAATTAAAACAAAAAGAATAATTTGCCTGTTAGGACCAAGAAGGACAGGAAAAACAGTATTATTAAAACAGTTAATTAAATCTCTAATAAAACAGGGACCAAGAAATGTATTGTATTATTCTTTAGATGACCCTTCTCTGTTTGTATTTTCTGATAACTTGCTGAAAGATTTAATTGATTACTGGGTGGATAATATTGCGGGAAAAGGAAAGAAATATGTTTTTTTGGACGAGATTCACAGTTATCCGGACTGGCACAAATGGATAAAATCTTATTATGACCGGACTGAAATAAAATTTTTCCTGAGCGGCTCTTCAAGTTTATCTCTTCAGAAGGAGGCAAATAAATTCTTAAGAGGAAGAACAATAGAATTTGAACTTTTTCCTTTGGATTTTAGTGAATTTCTGGAATTGTCAAACAAAAAAATCAGGATACCAAAAGATGAATTTGAAATAAAAAAAACAGGGAAAGAAATAAAAGAGATTTTTAATGAATATCTGCTTGTTGGGGGTTTTCCTGAATGGTTTGAGATAAAGAATGAAAGAGATTCTTTGAACAGGTGGCTTAACAGAATTGTAACAGATGTTCCAAAAAAGGCAATATATGAAGATGTTGCAAAGATATTTGGGATAAAAAATCTAAATGTTCTGGAAGCAGTATTAAGTTATATAGTTGCAAATCAAAGCAGGATATTGGCTTATGAGACAATTAATGATATTGCAAAATTAGATAGGGAGACTTTGATAAATTATATAAGCTTCCTTAAGAACTCTTATTTAATAATCGAAGTTTTGAAATATTCAAAAAATATAAAAGAAAGTTTAAAGGCAAAGAAAAAGTTTTTGGCGATAGATCAGGGAATACGAAATGCTTTATTAAAAAATTATGAAATAAAAGAAAATAATATTGGATTTATTGTTGAAAACATTGTGGGAATTCATATTTTTAAGTTGACAAAGAAGAAAAATATTAAGTTCTTTTATTTTAGGGAAAACGGGGAAATTGATTTTGTAGTTAAAAATGATAATAAATTAATACCTATAGAAGTGAAATATAGAGAACATCCAACCAATTCTGATTTGAAAACTTTGCTAAAATTTGCTGAAAAGAATAATTGCGAAGAAGGAATTGTGGTTACAAAGAATTTAATTAAAGAAGAAAAAATTGGAAAATGCAAAATAAAATTCATACCCATTTGGCTGTTTTTATTAAAGGAAGATTGGTGGTGATAAAATTTATTTATGAACTATTTCCCGCCAATCCCCCACATCAATTCGAAATAATTCAAAAAGTTCTCCGCAATTTCCTTATTTTTTATCAGAACAGTTATCGGGTTGTCAGACCAGAGAGTAATTCCCAATTTATCCCTGTAAATTGTCAGACTTGCGGGAGAAACATACTCTTCTGGCATAGGTCTAATTTCAATTAGTTTGTATTTTTTCAAAAACTTTACTTCTTTTTTCGCAGACAGCATTTTGATTTTTATCTTTTTCTTAATTCTATCTCTTGTGAATCTTGGAAGGAAATTTTTAAGCAGTTCCTCGGTTTTATCTATTGTTGTGCAAATTACATAAACTGTTTTTCCTTCCTTAATCTCATCCATATACATTGTTTTTATTCCTTCCCTGCCAAACAGGATTCTTGCATCAACTTTTCTTTCTCCTTTTCTCATCAGTTCTTCCAGATTGGGAATTAATTTAACAAAATCCTGTCTGAGTTTTATTAAGTTTTCTTCTTTTTCATCAAGGACATCAAGTATCTTGATAGGATTAACCACTTTGTAAAACTTTTTATCTTCTTTTTCAATAAAAGAAACCATACTTTTTTCTAAAAGTTTCTGAATAACATCATAAACAGTTCTTCTAGCCATTCCTGTCTCCTTTCCAAGATTGCTTGCATTGGATTCCCCGATTGTGAGAAGTTTTGTATAAACTTTGATTTCATTGGCTGTTAATCCGAACTTTTTGAGGAGTTCTTTCAGTTCCATAAAAATAGGTGATAGTTTTTATATAGAAACCTTTTCTGTGGTGGTGTTTATCACCACGCAGTTATATATACCACTAAATTCAAATATTGACATGGGAAAAAAGTTGAAAGATTATGTTTTGAGGATATCAGTTACCTCAAACTGCAATTTGAATTGTTTTTATTGCAGTAAACATAGGATATCTCAATCTGAAATCATGAGTGATTCAGAATTACTGGAAATTATTACCAGTGCTGTTAATGCTGGAGTTAAAATAATAAGTTGGACTGGCGGTGAACCAACGGTTCGTAAAAATTTTATTGATATTGTAAAAAAAGCAAAGGCTTTGGGTATTGAAAAACAAACTATTACTACCAATGGAGTTAAATTACACACAATGATAAATTCATTAAAAAAGGCAGGAATAAACAGATGCAATATTAGTTTAGACACATTAAATCCGGATAAATATCAAAAAATTACAGGTAAAACAAGATTAAGTGATGTATTAAAATCCATAGATGCCTGTACTAAATTATATAATAATACCAAGATTAACTGCGTGATTACAAATGACAATTTTCACGAAATAGATAAATTTGTGGATTTTTGCGAAAAGTATAAAGGAAAATTGACAATTAGATTTCTTGAACTGGTTCCATGCGGTGAAGCCTTCGGACATGATTCAACCTTGTTTGATAGAGAATATGTTTCATCCAACAAAGTTCTTCAGCAATTGAAAAAATTCGGGAAAATGGAGCCAATTATTAATTCAGGAAATGTCCCAAAGTCAAAATATTATAAGATTAAGGGTTTAAAGGGAATTTATGGAGTTAATCCTAATGAATCTGTAAACTATCATTGTGACCGGGAAAAATGCGTGAAAATACGCGTTAGTCCGAATGGTTATGTTTCAAATTGCACCATACAACTAAAATATACCCGCAAGTTTAATGGAAAATCATTAAAAGAAAAGATTAAGTTGATGAAAGAAATAGTTGATGAAAAATCAAAGAGAAACTTTGACAATTTTCAGCACAAACAAAAATATTATGATTTTTGGAGATTTGGTATTATGTCTGATGAAGTTAAGAAAATACTAAAGAATAATAAAAATGGATAATATGAGAGAAATAAATGATAAATGGCATTTGAGATTTGCGATTACAGGCAGATGCAATTTCAGATGCAAGTATTGCAATATGCATGGAAAAACAAGTTATATTGAAGATATGCCACTTCATGAAGTAAAAGAAATTCTCCAGGGAGCATACGCAAATGGCATACGTCGAGTCCATTTCACAGGAGGAGAACCTTTTATCAGGAAAGATTTTCTTAAAATATTAGCTATTGCAAAAGATGTTGGGTTCAATGACGAAATTGTGACTACGAATGGGTTTATGTTGCATAAAGTGCTTGATAGATGTATTGAAAATGGATTAACAAGGGCGATTATAAGCCTTGATTCAATGTCTGATGAGCGCAACACAAATATTACCGGAGTGAATTTTTTTAAAGAGACTAAAAAAAGCATAGAAGCAGCCACAGAAAAATTATCTTCCACCACTAAGGTTAGCTGTGTTACTATGAAATCAATGCTTAAGGAACTGCCAGAATTTATTCAATATATTCAGGAAATAAATAAAAGAGAAAATGCTGGAAAACTTATATTAAAATTAAATCAATTTCATCCGGATAATGAAGCGCAATTGCATAAAGAAGGACAAGATTACTGGGTAAAAGAATATGTTAGCGATAAAGAAATATTTTCCGCTCTTGGAAAATTCGGCGAATTAAAAAGAATATCAAATATGGTTGGGGATAATCCTTCTTATCAATATTATACAGTAGGAAATACAGGAGTTATTGTTGGTGTGCTTTGTATGATGTCCTGGAATTTTCCCTGTGGGAAATGTTTTAAATTACGCGCGCAACCTTCAGGCAAAATAATGGTTTGCAAAAATTATCAAAAATCTCCGGGTTTAATTGGAAAAACACTTAAAGAAAAAACCAGAATAATTTCAGATTGGATGAACTATAGAGAATTAAAAATAGATAAAGAAATGCCGAACAGAATCCATTATAATTCGCAACTGGGAGAGGAGCGATGGGGCAAAGTTGATAACCCAAAATCAAAAAACTTTTTTATAAATTATCTTAAAAAAGAAGGGAAACCAAATATTTAATATTGCTGTAAAGATGTTTGACTATCATATCCACTCTGGGTTTTTAAGACATACAAAAGACACTCTTGATGAAATAGTTATCGCAGCAATTAGATTGGGTTATGATGAAATAGCAATAACAGAACATTTCTCTTATCCATTTGCAAAGAAAACTTTTTCCAGATGGAATCTGAACTATGATACTTTAATTATTGATTCCAAGCTGGACAAAAGAATGAGTTTAACCGTTTATCTAAGAAACCTTGATAGAATAAAAGATAAATATAAAAATAAGATAAATATATTAAAAGGTTTGGAAGTTGATTTTTTCCCGGATTATGAGAAAGATATTAAAGAGTGTTTAAAAGAATATGATTTTGATATAATTCTAGGGAGTTGCCATTATCTGCCAGATCCTTTAAATAAAGGAAAGTATTTACATATTTGTTCTCCAAGAATGGAGATGCTAAAAAATAATCCTGGAGAAAGATGGATATATAAAAATTATTTTGAAAATGTTTTAAAAAGTGTTAGTTCCGGTATTTTTGATTATATAGCCCATCTTGATTTTTTGAAGAAAAAGTTGCCAGAATATAATCAGGTGAAGGCGTGGAAAGATATAGAAAAAATTCTGAAAGCAATGATAAAAAAATCTGTTGGTTTAGAAATAAATATTAGGGGCATTATTGATTTAAATGACGCTTATCCTTCAAAAGAAATAATTCAAAAGTACTTTGAGCTGGGAGGGAATAAAATAAATCTGGGCAGTGATTCTCATTCAGTCAAAGATATTTTTGAATCAAGAGATATAATAAAAGAATTTATAGAATTGTATAAACTTTCACCTATAATAAAGAAGGATACAGTCTGAAGCAACAGTATTATAAAATCCTGATTCTCTGATTGAGCGAATTTAAATTAACTGTGAATATTTCATTTCTGTGGTGGTCTCTCCCACCACGCAGTTATATATACCACCAAATTTAAATTATAATATGGCAAAGAAAAACAATACTTTGATGTACGGAGCAATCAGTTTAGCGGTTCTAATAATTGCTGTGATAGGAATTGGTTTCTATGGCGGGAATACAGAGACTTCAGAGATGGAAGAAGTTACAGTGATGATGCCTTATTTACCATCTGTAGGTTGGGCACCATTTTATTGCGCAATAGATCAGGGATATTATGCAGACGAAGGACTTGAGGTGATAATGGAATATAGTCCAACAGGTTCTGTAGCACCTATACAGCAAGTAGGTGCAGATAAAATTGAGTTTGGATATGCAGATGTAAATACCCTCATTATGTCAAGAGCTAAAGGTATTCCTATAGTTGCAGTATATCAAGGTGAGCAAACAAATGTATTTAATCTCATTGTAAAAAAGGATTCGGGAATTACAAAACCACAAGATTTGGATGGAAAGGAAATTGCAGTTGTTGCTATTGGTGCACCACCTCATTTAATGGCAAGTGCTATTTTATTTAATTCTGATGTGGATTTGAATAATATAAATTTTGTCCCTGTAGGGAGTGGTGGAGAAATTCCTGCGTTACTTCAAGAAAAAGTTGATGCAATAGGAGCCCATATGGTTCATACTTTCATACTCAATGGTATGGACGAATTAGAAAATGTTAATGTAATGTGGTCATTTGATTATGGTGTAAACTCACCTGCAAATGCAATAGTAGTTAATGAAAAAACATTAAGAGATAATCCAAAGCGAATTAGAAAGTTTGTACAAGCAACGAATAGAGGACTAAAATATGCAGTCGATCATCCAGAAGAGGCGACAGATATTTACATAAAATTCAATCCAGATGCAGCAGAGAAGAGGAGTTTCCACTTTGAATATTGGAAAGCATACCTAAGTAAATCTATACAACCAGATAAATATCCACTTGGTCAATTCAACAAAGACCAATGGACAGTGACACAAGACACGCTATTTGATTTAGGGATAATAACCAAGAAAACCCCAATCTCAGAAATGTACACAGACGAATTTGTTCCAAAATGATTCCTTCATTTGCAATATTCATTTTGCGTATCTATAAACCTAAAACAGTAAATTTGGAACTTTAATGAATCCTCAGTTAAATTTTAGCAGGGTAAAAGTTTAACTCTATTTAAATAAAAGTACTTATTATGTATATAAAAAGAGATGCAGAAAAGACTATTGAGAAAATATATCGAGTTTATAAAATAATGGCTGTTGTTGGGGCAAGACAGGCAGGGAAAACAACTTTATTAAGAAATACCTTGGAGAAACAAAAAGGAGATTATATTACTTTAGATGACCCTGATGCAAGAGAAATGTTTGATGAAGATATAAAAAAATTTGAAAACCAGTATTTAAAAAAAGGAAAGCTAACTGGTATAGATGAGATTCAATATGGAAAAGACGCGGGAATAAAATTAAAATATCTTGCTGATAAAGAATACAAACTCTTCATAACATCATCTTCTGAAATTATCATGGGAAAAAATGTTTTGTCTTATTTGGTTGGCAGAGTAAGCGCAACAAAACTTTTTCCTTTTTCCCTTCATGAAATTCTGAGAGCAAAAAAACTGAAAGAAATGACTGAAAAAATTAAAGAAAGAGTTATTTGGGAATACGCCAACTATGGCGGTTATCCAAAAGTTGTATTGGAAGAAGATTTTGAAATTAGAAAGGATATTCTTAATAATCTTAAAGAAACCTTGATTTTAAAAGATGTGATGCAAACTTTCTCAATAGAAGACATGGGCAGTTTGGAAAAATTACTCAATTATTTAGCAGTCGGATTGGGAAATATTGTATCTTATGAAAAATTATCCTCTAAATTAGATATCTCTTTTATTACCTTAAAAAAATATCTTGATGCATTGGAAAAAAGTTATGTTATCAAAACTGTGCCCCCATTTTACACAAATAAACTCAAGGAGATTACAAAAAGACCGAAAATTTATTTCATAGATGTTGGGTTGAGAAACAGCATTATAAAGAATTTTAATTCAGAGCCGGAAGATAAAATACTTGAAAATCTTGTTTTGATGGAGCTATTAAAAAAGAATTTCTCAGTGAAATACTGGAGCACAAAAGCAAAAGCAGAGGTTGATTTTATAATAGAGAAAGAAGGAGAAATTATACCTATAGAGGTTAAGACTTCCGTCAAAATTAACAAAAGTTTGAAATCATTTATAGCAAAATATAAACCAAAAACCGCTTTTGTTGTTTTTCATAAAGGTGAAGAAAGAGAAGAAATAATTGATGGATGCAAAGTAATATGCACCAATCTTTTTGGATTAATTGAAAAGTTGTAATTATCTTGTGGGGTCTTCTTCTCGCATTATTTATAGTTTAAAAACAAGATAAAAAAATGGGCATGAGGATTCCGAGAATTGAGGTGCGTGATTTGAAGGAATTAGAGAGAGTGATTTTGTATGGAAGAAAAAAACAGGTTATGGCATATGGATGAGGGAATAAAAAAGTAATCGAAGAATATATAATAAGGTAAGGAAGAAAAGAAATTATAAAACAAATGAAATTATTTGAGATTTAATTATTAGGACGCCCTGTGCTCTTGGCACAGGGTACTTCACTATACCTAAAAATAGGTACATATATACCTAAAAACAGGTATATCTATCTAAAATAGTAAATAGTAATATGAATAGCAATATTCCAAAAAATGAAAAAGCAATTGAAAATGATTTTAGGGATTGTGAGCGAGTTAAAGCATATATACCAATTGATAAAGAATCATTCAAAGAATACTTAATAAGAGCGCAAAAAGACCTTGGTTCTGCTTTCTCTGATTTGGAAAATGGGTATTTTTATTGGTCTGTAATCAAAAGTTATCAGGTTTTATTTTTTGCAACAAATGCTTTACTTGTAAAATACTGCGGTTATTATTCAAAGAACCACAAATGCTTGCTTACAGCATTACTTAAAGAGAAAGTAATTTCCGCTCAATTCGCAAAAGAACTGGATAAGACTATAAACGGTCTTAAAAATTTAAATGAAATTGATGGGATAAGATTGGAAAGAAACAAAGCTCTTTACCAACCCATATCCTGGAAGACAATTACAAAACAACAGGCAGAACGGATTTTAGAAAGAGTTAGAAATTTGATGAATGAGATGGTGGGATTATTATGAATGTTACAAAATTATTGCCGTTAACAAAAAGAAAATTAGAAATTTTGTTTGAGATTTATTCTTCTGAAAATTGTTATTTGCATAAATTAGTAAGAGAATTAAATATGAGTTTATCCCTGTGTTCAAAAATCCTGACATCCCTTGTAAATTGTAAGATTCTAAAAAAAGAAAGAAAAGGAAAAGAAGTTTATTATTCATTTATTTCTGGATATGAATATAATTTGCTTATCCCAGTTCTAAATGAGCTCTATCTTGAAAAAAGAGCAGCAAAATATGAAAAATGCAGAAATTTTATAACTCTTGTAAGGAATAACAAAGAAATAGTTTCTTCATGCAAATATATTTTCGTATTTGGAAGCTATGCAAGGGGTTCAGCAAACCAAAAGTCAGATTTGGATGTTTTATTTGTTACCTCAAATAAAAAATTAATTTCAAAGTTTTGCAGAGAAATATCTATTATTTTAAATCTGCAAATAGATGGAGTGGTTTTTAATGAAAAAAAGTTTGAGGAGAATTTAAGAAAAAAAGAGCCTTTTATAAATTCCATTGTCAATAATCCAAAAGAAAGATTGATTGTATTTGGAAATATTTAAACAAAACTGTGGTGGTCTCCCCCACCACACAGTTATATATACCCTAAATTCAAATGTTAATATGGTAAAGAAAAACAATACATTGATGTACGGAGCAATCAGTTTAGCGGTTCTAATAATTGCCGTGATAGGAATTGGTTTCTATGGCGGAGATACAGAGACTTCAGAAACAGAGAAAGTTACTTTGATGTTCGGTTTCACGCCGAATGTTGGCTATGCGCCTTTTTATGCTGCTGCTGCGAATGGCTATTATGATGAAGAGGGTTTGGATGTGAATTTTCAGTATAGCACGGAAGGTGGTGTTGGCGTGACAAAACAAATCGCTATAGGCAATGTTGAATTTGGATATTCAGGTGATACCGAAGCACTTGTGGGTAGATTACAAGATATGTCAATAGTAAATATTCAGAGAATTATTCAGAAAAATTTATTTGGAATCTACTCAAAAAAAGAATTAGGTATTACCAAACCCGATGATTTAATAGGCAAAAAAATTGCATTTCCTGGTCCTACAGTAACGATTGCTACAGCAACAAAAATAATGCTTACGCAGTCAGGTAAAGATTTTAATCAGATAGAGCCTTTATATGTTGGCGGAGCTGTAATTTCAACGCATTTATCTGGAAATGCTGATGCTTTTGCAGCTTATTTACCTCAAAAAATTGTAGCAGAAGCTATTAGCGGTGGAAAAATGAATGAGATAAGTGCCAGTGATTATACAACTATAGGAAGGACTTATCTTTTTACGAGCGATGTAATAATTAATGAACATCCAGACCTAGTTAAAAAATTTGTAAGAGCAACTCAAAAAGGCTTGGAATATTCTGTGGAACATCCCGAAGAAGCTACTGATGCTTATATCAAATACAATCCCGAAGCAGCTGAAAAAAGAGGTTTGCATTTAGCAATCTGGAAATCAATGGTTGAAAGAGGGTTTGACAAAGATGCAAACGGAAAGCCAATCTTTCATTTACCTTCAGAAGATAAGTGGGCAGAGAAGCAAGACCAGATGTTTGATGCTGGCGCAATAGATAGGAAAACAGATGTGAACCAGTTTTACACAGACGAATTTGTTCCAAAATAATCCATTTTTTAGTTTTTATCTAAATTTTCCAATATACCTAAGAATAGGTATATATTGACTTAAAACAATAAAGTTCCCCGACCTGAAGGACGGGGTATTTAAAAATTAGTCAAAATATTTAACCACCCTCTTTACATATCCATCATACGCAGTGATTCGCTTTCTTAACCATTAGTATTTTTGTTTTTAGTGGATTTCAATCCCCAACCTAAAGGATGGGGTATTTGAGAATAAATTTAGAACTTCAATGAATCCTCAATTAAATTTTAGCAGGGTAAAAGTTTAACTCCATTTAAATAAAAATATTGTTATAGGTATTTCTGTGGTGGTCTCCCTCACCACACGGTTATATAACCATTAAATTCAAATATTAATATGGCAAAGAAAAACAATACATTGATGTACGGAGCAATCAGTTTAGCGGTTCTAATAATTGCCGTGATAGGAATTGGTTTCTATGGCGGAAATACAACAACTTCGGAGACGGAAGATGTTACAGTGATGATGCCTTTCATTGCAATACCAATATGGACACCGTTTTACTGCGCAATAGATCAAGGATATTATGCAGATGAAGGATTAAATGTCGAAATGACTTATAGTCCAAAAGGATCAATGGGACCAATAGAACAAGTTGGCACAAACAATATTCAACTTGGATATGCATCTGGTTGTTCAATAATTACAGCTAAATCTAAAGATATTCCTATAATCGCAGTATATCAGATTGAACATACAAATATGTTCAATATTTTGGCAAAGAAAGGTTCTGGGATTACTGAACCAAAAGATTTGACTGGGAAAAAAATTGCAGTGCCCGGAATTGGCAGTCCACCTTATTTATCTGCTAAAGCTATTTTATATAAATCTGGTGTGGACTTAGATAGTGTAACTTTTGTTCCCGTAGGTGCTGGAATCATACCTACATTATTGGAAAACAAAGCTGATGCAATAGGAGGGCATATAACCGAAAAGAGTATACTTGATAATATGAAAATAGAAAGCAATATTATGTATGCAAAGAATTACAATGCAGATTTAGTCTCTAATGTTGTAATAACCAACGAAAAAACACTGAAAAACAATCCGGAATTAATCAGGAAATTTGTGCGGGCAACTGATAGAGGATTAAGATATGCTGTTGATAATCCAGAGAAAGCAATCGATATTTATATAAAGTTAAATCCAGAAGCAGCAAAAAAGAGAGATATATCATTAGCTATTTGGAAACTATTTGCAAAGGATTCTATTCAACCAAAGATATATTCATTAGGTCAATTCAATAAAAACCAATGGACAATGACACAAGACACACTATTCGATTTAGGAGTAATAACCAAGAAAACCCCAATCTCAGAAATGTATACAGACGAATTTGTTCCAAAATGATTCTAAATTTTTTATTTTCTTTTTATATATTGACCAGAAAAATGCACAATGATAATTGATGAATATAGAATTGGTAATTTATTATGAACAGAAAAATAATCTTCCAGCAGATTTTGGTTTTTATTTTATTTGTCCTTCTCTGGAAGTCTGTAATTTTCATTTTTAAATTCCCTGAATTTATCCTGCCCCAACCGGAAACTGTTTTTATTGAGTGGTATTTTTTGCTTAAAAGCGGTTTATTATTAAATCACACTTTAGTTACTTTGTACGAAACTATCGCAGGGTTTATAATTGGCGTTTTGCTTGGATTAATCCCGGGTTATTTTATTGCAAAATCAAAACAGGTGGAGCAAACCCTGTCTCCTTATTTGGTTGCTCTCCAGACAGCCCCTAAAATCGCTTTGGCTCCATTAATTGTAATCTGGTTTGGTTTTGGTCCTTTGTCAAAGATTGTTATTGTTGCATTGATTGTCTTCTTCCCAATATTGGTAAATACAATTGTTGGGATAAGGAGTGTTGATAAAAACCTGCTGGATTTAATGAAAATTTGCAAGGCAACCAGGTTGCAGATTTTCAGATTTGTTGAACTTCCTGCGGCTTTGCCGGTCTTATTTGCCGCTTTCAAAACAGGAATAACTTTAGCGGTTATCGGGGCGGTTGTGGGTGAATTCATCGGAGCAAATTCAGGATTGGGTTATTTGACGATTTATGCTGCGGGTTTAATGAATACACCGCAGGTTTTCGTGGCAATCCTACAATTAACTGTTTTAGGTATTGTTCTCTATTTAATTATTGATGTTTTGGAAAGTTTGATGATTCCATGGTATAAAAATAAAGGTGAAAAAGATGTTGTTAGAAGTTAAGGATATAGGGGTAACGTATACCTCGAAGGAAAAGGAAGTTAAGGCTCTGGATGGAGTTTCATTTAAAGTTGAGAGCGGGGACTTTTTTTCAATTGTTGGACCAAGCGGTTGCGGGAAGACAACTATCCTGAAAATTATCGCAGGACTAATAAATTCAACAAATGGAGAAATACTAAAACCCGAAGATTTTGAAGTTGGTTATGTTTTTCAGGAACATAATTTATTGGAATGGAGAAATGTTATTGATAATGTTATTTTACCTTTGGAAATTAAAGGAGTTGCAAAGGAAGAATCATATAAAAAAGCAAAAAAACTTTTAAAACTAATTGACCTGAAAGAATTTGAAAATGTTTATCCAAAGGATTTAAGCGGGGGGATGAAGCAGAGAGTGGCGATTGCAAGAGCATTAATCTGCGAGCCGGAAGTTTTGTTAATGGATGAACCTTTTGGGGCTTTGGATGAACCAACAAGGCTAAAACTGAATACAGAATTAAACAGAATCTGGAGAAAAACAAAAAAAACAGTAATTTTTGTTACTCATAATGTTTCGGAAGCGGTTTTTCTTTCCAACAAAGTCGCAATATTGACAAAAAGACCTGGAAAAATAAAGAAGATTTTAAAAATTGATTTGCCTGAAGAAAGAAATTTAAAACTCTTGGATTCTGAGAAATTCATAAAACTTGTTCTTAAAATAAGGAAAAATTTAGAATATTTCAAAGAAAAATAATGAGAAGAATTATATGGATATTTTTATTAAGGAACCCGAAAAGGAGATAAAATCAATATAGTGTGCATGATAAGAAAATTGAATATTAATAATTTATGAAACTCAAGACAGTCAAGGAGGGAGATATAAAACTCAAAGTTCCTGTTGATGAAGAATTAACAAAAAAGATGAGTGTTTTCTATAATCCGGAGATGAAATTTGACCGAGATCTTTCTGAACTCATAATTTCAGTCCTGAAACCAAAAAAAATATGCGACTGCCTTGCTGCTTCAGGAGCGAGGGGATTGAGATATAAATCCGTGCTGAAAGATTCGGAAGTTGTTTTGAATGACCAGAATCCAAACACCGCAAAGGTTATGAAGAAAAACGCAGAACTCAATGAACTTGAAGTAAGAATAGAAAATAAAGATGCAAACAAATTGTTGCTCGAAAACTTATTTGATTTTATTGACCTTGACCCATTTGGCTCATCAATTTACTTTCTTGACTCTGCCGCGAAATCAATTAGGAACAAAGGAATTGTTGCTTTAACCGCAACAGACACAGCCCCTCTATGCGGCACTTCGCCACTGACTTGCTTAAGGAGATATGGGATAAGAAGTTTGAAGACTGATTTTTATAAAGAGTTAGGTCTTAGAATATTTATCTCTTCTGCAATGAAGATTTTTTCAAGATATGATATGGCTTTCACTCCAATTTTTTCTTATTGCCGGAGGCATTATTTCAGGATTTTTGGGAGAGTAACCCGCGGTTGCAAAAGGACGGATTCATTGCTTGAACAATTTGATTATCTTTCTTACTGTCAGAAATGCGGTTTTCGCAAAACAGGTTGGAATGATAAGTGCGATAATTGCGGGAATAGGTTGAATGTAATTGGCAAAATCTTTACAGGAAATTTTGCTTCCCCTGAATTCTGCGTAAAACTGGAAGAAGAATCAAATAAAAAATTTGGTTATCTCTTGGAATTTATAAATCAAATAAGAGCTGAGCAGGATTATTTCCTGTATTATGATATTCACAAAATTTGCAAATGGAATGGGAAACAGATAAAAAAGAAAAAATATTTGCTTGAAAAATTAGAGGGATGCAAAACGCATTTTTTAGACACAGGGATAAGAACCAACAAGGAATTTGGTGAAATTCTGAGAACTCTTAGTTAAACTTATGAAATTACTTAGTTGAAATTCTAAAAATATTTAACCATAATTCTGAGAATATTTACCCGTGATTTTTCAGAATAATTAACCAATTAAATAAAAATCAAAGAATTTATTATATAAAAATAACTATTATAATAGATGGTTAGGAATTTGAAAGATTATCGAAATATTGTTGGTAAGGCAGTGATGGATGAAATTTATTCAAAGGCGGAAAAGTTTTCAGATAAACATATTGTTTGTATCAGTTCAACTTATCAGGGCGGAGGTGTCGCAGATCTTTTGAATAATCTTGTATTTTTATTTGATGAAGTTGGAATAGATTTTGGGTGGAGAATTTTGCATGGCACTCCGGATTTTTTTGGAATTACCAAAAAATTTCATAATGCTTTGCAGGGAGAAAAAATAAATTTATCCGACAGAAAGAAAGATCTATATTGCGAGACAAACAGGAGATTTTCCACATTCACCCATTTATGCAATCAGCATACCCATCATGATTTGGTTATTGTTCATGACCCGCAACCATTGCCTTTGATTAATTTTTACAAAAAGAAGCAACCCTGGATATTCAGGCTTCACATTGACATATCCCATCCAAATCTAAAAGTGTGGAATTATCTGAAACCCTTTATTGAAAAATATGACAGTGTGGTTATTTCAAAGGAAGAATACAGGAAAAATTTATCAATACCGCAGAATATTATTTATCCTGCAATAGACCCTTTGTCGCAAAAAAACAGATTTTTATCAGAGAAAGCGGTTGATAGAATTTTAGGGAAATATGGAATTTATGACAACAAACCAATTATCTCTCAGGTGTCAAGGTTTGATAAATGGAAAGATCCAATCGGAGTTATTAAGATATTTGAATATGTGAGGAAAAGAGTAAACTGTCAATTGGTTCTGCTGGGTTCTCTTGCTTCAGATGATCCTGAAGGGCAGAGTTTATTTAAAAAGGTTGAGAAAAAGGCGGAAAAAAGCAAGTATAAGAGGGACATTAAAGTGATTCTTGTTGAAAATGAGGCTCTTGTTAATGCTCTGCAAAGAGCTTCTTCAGTTGTAATCCAGAAATCAATAAAAGAAGGATTTGGGTTAACTGTGTCAGAGGCTTTATTCAAAGGAACTCCTGTTGTAGCCTCAAAGGTAGGTGGAATTCCTTTACAGGTAATTGATTCAGAAAATGGGTATCTCCATGAACCTGATGATATAAAAGGTTTTGGCGAGAGTGTGATAAAATTGTTGAAAGATGATTCATTAAGAATAGAATTTGGGTCTAAAGGTTATCTGCATATAAAGGATAATTTCCTAATTACCAGATTATTGCTTGACTGGCTTAATTTATTCGAGAAGTATATTAAATGATTCTGGAACTATGTTTAATGATTTGTATAACATAATACAGATTAAATAATGAGGGGCGTTAATGTTATAATTGGAGAAATTTATTTGATAAGTATTGTGATTGTTATTCTTTCATTGACTTTGGTTTTTTACCAGACCACTTTATATAAAACAGGCGAGAGTTTGGAACAGGAAGAAAGAATTAAATATTGCAATCAGATGTCAAATTTTATGATTTCGGAAGTTGTTTCAAGAAATATAACTATTGTGAATACCGGAGGCACTGAATTAAATCTGGATAATTTTCTTATATATGTTTCAGGCAACCATTTAGTTTATACTTATTCCGGGGATAATGTGTTGGATATTGGGGAAACTGTTACTTTTGAGTTGGCTGTGAAGCCGCCTGATGATTCAGAGATAAAAATAATAGGTGACTGCGAGTCAGGGGATATATTTGTTGTGGGCTATGTCAATTTTTGCGGGGACGCTAATTGCGACCCAAAAGAATGTTCCGAAGGTTGTGCTTTGGATTGCAATATAACTTATTGTTGCGGCAATGGATATTGCGATTCCGCGATTGGAGAAGATGCTATTAATTGTCCTGTAGAATGCCCCTAGAATTTTATGTTTTTAATTAAATACTATCCAAATATTTATTCCTCGCTGATTTAATTGTTCCCGTAACTCCAAGCGACATAATGCAGACTTTTTTCCCATAGATTTCATGTATCAATGCAAGGGAAAGTCTCACAAGTTCAACATCTTTTGGAAGACACTTCAATACAAATATCTGTTGTTTGGAGTCATATAATTCCTGAAGGAATCTGAAATTTGTTTGTCCGAATCTTAAGCTCCCGAATAAATTAATTGTGTTGCTAAAAATAGCTTTAATCAATTCTTCAAATTCTATTTTCCGGTCAGAGATAACTCTGAATATGAGGTATCTTTTTTTCTCTCTGCAGGAAGAGGGCAGTGTCCTGGTTCTATTTTCCATGTTCAACATAAACAGAGTCCAGCGGTTGTTTTAGTTTTTCCCTGTTCTTAAAAATTAATTTCTCAGCGAGTTCTGAGTTTGCAATTAAGGCATCATACATTTCTGCTCCAAGGCAGAAAGATAAACTTGACAGTTCTTTTCCACTTCTCAATTCAAATAATTCAACTGCCCCGGAGTTCACAATAAATTTTGTTTTTAGTCTGAGGCATAATCTGAGAATCTCTTTCATTTTGTTTAATTCTCTTATCCGTTCCATCCCTTTTGATAACAATAGTTCCCTAAAATTTAATTCTATGATTGTGTTGTGGATTTTTGCTTCCCTGCCGCAGATATGGTCCAACCCGGAATCGTGCCTGCCTTTTTCAGGGTGGCATAAAATATCAATATAATCCGAAGAACATGCCAGCCGGTTTATTTCATAATTCCCTCCTGAGACGAGTATTACTTCAACTTTTCTTCTCAATTCTTTTGCTTTTTTCAGGATGTTGTTTTGATCTTCTTGAATGAGAACTCCAGTAATCAAATCAAGGTCTGTTTTTTTCTTAAGCTCCTGAATTTTTGTTAAATATTCTTCCAGATTTTCATTGGAATTCATCACCAGACAGATGCCGGTTAATCCAAGAGTTTCTGCTCTCTCCAATAAGTTCTCAATATTTACAGACGCATTTAAGTCATAAAATTTGTGTTCCATATTAATAATTGTCTAATAAATTACGCTATTTAAGGGAATTAAGTTCACATGAACTTCACAGGAAGTTTTTTTTTGATTTGTGAACCTGTTTGAGATGAGGTGTGAACTTCAGTATTTGGGTGTTTATAGTAATATATGGGGATTATTCGCATGTACGAGACGTGAAGTTGAGGGTTCCACGTGAAACAAAGGTGTCCCTCCAAATGCAGTAAATATGAACTTCATTTCCAGATGAACTTTGAGTTCACGTTCATTTTTGCGTGAACTGGGATTTATCTAAATTTTGTTTGTAGCTGGTCTGAAAGGAACAATTTTATTTTAACCAATAGCATGATAAATTCTTCCATTTTCAGGACAACTAAATCAAATTACATCCCAACATCAAAAACTTTCCTGAAAATAAGACCTGAAATGATGGAAGTAAGTATAAATATTCCCAACCATCCAAGTTGATTTCCAATAAAAGGAATGGAAAAAGGAAGGTTCAAAACAGCTCCGCTAAAGAACATTGGTATTATATAAAAAGCAACAAAAACAACAAGGCTGGATATCATCATAGGTTTCATTGTCTGCCCCATCATTTTCTTCTGGATTCCAACGCTTTTCGACATTAATTCATTTAGTTTTTTAGTATTTGGCGCTTCGCCCTCCTTAGTGTTTTTCATTTCTTTACTCACAGTCTTCATAGCCTGATTTGTTTTTTTCATTTCCGTTTTCAGGGCTTTGACCAAATCAACATCCATTAATTTTTTCTGGATTAATGTTTGCAGTAAGGTAACAGTAATAGTAATTAATACAATCATCAGGACTTCCATAATTATAAGTGATTAATTATAAGGATTATCTGTTTTCGTTTGCCAGCTGGGCTTCAAGTGAAAAATAGACTGCTAAACTATTTCCCAATTTCTCCATGAAAACAGGTATAGATTCTTTACCTATTTCACTTTCAGGTTCCCAACCACCATATTGGACATAATCTATATCTGGCGCGTTCAGAATTTTTTTTAAAGATTTTAAACCTTCAAATATGTAAATAGTCTGATAACCGGATTTAAGACCACTTTTAATATGACGAGTATTGTAATCGGCTACTTTTTTACCATTGTAAAAAATTGGGTCTCCCATATTATATAAATTATTTAAGTATTAAAATGGACTTTAGCAGAGCTGTTCTCAAGGTAAAAAATGCAAATAAAATATTGCTTGTTTCCCATTATGATTGCGATGGTCTTTGTTCAGCGAAGATTTTATCTGACGCCCTGAAGAAAGAGAACAAGGATATAAAAATAAAAATTGTAAAGGAAATTTCTTCGGAGATAATTGAAGAGATTGAAAAAGAATTTGATGATGGCAATTTTGAGTTGATAATATTTTCTGATTTGGGTTCCGGATATTTAAGTCTGCTTCCAAAAGATAAAGAGATTGTTATTCTCGACCACCATGTTCCTGAGAAAGTTAAGATTCCTGAAAATATAATTCAGGTAAATCCCTGTCTTGAAGGTAAGGAATTATGCGGGGCCGGAGTTTGTTATTTATTTGTTTCTGAACTCGGGAAATATGATGAACTTATAGATTACGCGGTGGTGGGTTCTATCGGAGACCACCAGATTGATATTGATGAGAATAAAAAAGTAAAGGTGTTGGCTGAAAAAATTGGGAGATTAAAAACCGAGCCGGGTCTGAATATATTCGGGCATGTGAACAGACCAATACACGAGACTTTGTCCAGGGCGAATTTTTTCCCATTGAATGGTCATTCTGAAGTTGTTCAGTTTCTATCAGAGTTGGATATAGAGTTGCATCACAATGGCAAAATTAAAAGTTATTATGATCTTTCAGAAGAAGAGAAAAAGAAGTTATCCCTCGAGATAATCAAAGAAAGGATAAGCAATAATATTGAGGAGCCCGCAAATATTTTTTCAAGCATTTACATTCTTACAAACCAACCAAGAGAGTTTATGGATGCTCTTGAGTTCTCAACAATATTCAATTCATTTGGGAGACTTGAAAAATATGAAGAAGTCTTTGAGATGCTGGACGGAAATATGGAAATACTCACTGAAGTAAGGCGGGAATACGGGAGAAAACTTTCCGGTTATCTGGCGTGGGCTGAAAGGAATATGAAGAAATTCCCCAAGACCGAAAATATTTTGTTCCTGAATGCAAAAGATAAAGTGGATGAAAATATGATTGGGACCATAGCATCGATTTTGATAAATGGGACTATTGATAAGAAGATTGTTGTTGGGCTTGCCCATGCGGAAGATGGAATAAAGTTGTCCACGAGGTCAAAGATGCCCGGGATTGATTTGGACGAAATAGTTTCTAGAATCTGCGGGAAACTTGGTGGCGGTGGCGGAGGTCACAAAGAAGCCGCAGGCGGTAAAATCGAGAAAGGAAAAGAGGAAGAATTTATTGAGTTGTTCGGGAAAGAGATTGATGGATAAATTACAATGATTGGAATGAATTAAATAAAATTGCGGAGTTAAATTTGAAAGATTATTTTATGAAGATGTTTTGGGTAAAATCTTTTTTCTCCTCTTCCTTTTTTTCTTCCCCCCGCTTTGTTTAATAATTGCGAAATTAATTGGATTTTTTATCTTTTCGCAGAGAGGAACCTGTTGGCATATTCCAACATCCCTGTAGAAAGATCCATTGCTGCAGTTTGGGGGAAGGATTCTTTTGTTTTGTTTTTTGTGCCAGATTAACTGGGCTCTAACATAATTTTCTTTTAACCCGACTTTCTTTCCCCAATCCATAACGGTTTTTTCAACTTCAAGCATTGGCCAGTTGCAACTCCTTAAGAAAGTTGTGAGTGTGAACACGCTTCTTTTTCTTCCGTCAGGAATTCCTTCAAGAATTTTCTGAATGCAGGGGGGAAAGTTCCCTTCTTCAACCCTATCTTTGTAGGATTCCATTAGAGTGGGTGCCTGAGTTTCTTTTGGTTTTTCTCTCCTTCTTTCAAACCAGTCATAGGCATCAACTATTAATCTTTTTGCATCAGTTCCTTCAGTATTAATCTCTTTGAAAACCGCATTTTCCATTTTTGCGTCTTCAACTTTGAATTTTTCCAGTTTGCTAGGTTCAATTAAGATAGATGCAAGACCTGTTTTTTCGTGGAGAGAATAAGGCATCCTGAATAGATGTCTTGAACTCCAATCTTTTTCAACTTCCACATATTTGAAAGGATTTTTATCTTCTATGGCTTCGCCTTTTGTCAGTTCTTTTATTGACCCGGCGTGTTCCACAAGTTTATCCCAGAGTTCTTCTTTAATTTGTTCCCTGAGATAATTTGACAGGGTTTTTGGAAGTACTGGGTATAATAATCTGATTTCTTTGTCATCAAGGATTTCTTCCGCCGGAAAATTCTCCCAGAATACGCAGAAATGAAATCCCCTTCTCCCGGAAAATTTCAGGATATATTTTAAGTTGTATTTTTCAATAAAATTTCTTATAAGACAAGCTGCGATGTTTGCTTCTTCCATACCCAGGCCTGAATCAATATCAATTACCCAATCAAAGCCTGTTCTTAATTCGTCGTAGTTTCTTTCGTCTATCAGCAAAGGATTCCTCCATCGTTCCACAGAGCCGTGAAAGGAGACTGCTCCTCGTTCAGTTAATCTTGCAATATCATTTGGGTAGAATATTGTTGTGGGTCTTTTGAAATACATCCCATCAACATTACGGGCAACAACTTCCCGGTTCATCCCAAATTTACACATAATTTCCTGCAGTTTTTCATCTGAGTAATATTTTATTGTCTGCGCTCTTTCAGGTTTTTTTAGTTCCATAATTCAAAAATAACAGAATAAGTTACTTGTGTTTGTTTTTTAGATTTTGAAGGTATTCTTTACCTTCTGAGCATCCTGTTTCATAATCTATATTGAAAGTATATAGTCCCGTCATCATTTCACGCCTTTTTGGTTTTCTGTTCAACTTATCATAAAATCCAAGGAATTCGTTTAGTTTACCGGTTAATTTTTTATTATACACCTCTTTATAATTTAATGCAATTTCTATGTCTGGAATTCCTTTTATTCTACCAAACAAGGTGTAAGCTATATTAATATTTATATCAATCACTTATATATGATGTTTTAAATTATTTTATCTCAATCTGTTCTTTTTTAAATCCTTCTTTTATAAGCAATTCTTTTAATTTCTCTTTGTGTTCTCCCTGAAGCCAGAGTTCCTTCTTTTTGATTGTTCCCCCGCAGGCAAGAGTCTGCTTGAATTTTTTCAGTAATTGCTTAATTTCAACGTTTTTAGGGTCAATTCCAGAGATTATGCTTATTTTCTTCCTAAACCGACCTTCTGCGGTGTAAATCACAATTTTTTGCTCTTCTATTACAGCTGTTTCACAAACACAAATATCTTTAGGTAAACCGCAAATGGGACAAATATCACTCATTATTTAATGAAGTTTTTATTCTGGCAACAGTTCTCCGGATTTCTTTTAATCTCCCCGGGTTTTTAACTGTACCGCCAATAGCAACACTGCTTCTCTCTTTTGCAAGTTCCAGTTTAAATTCTTTTATTTTTTTCAGTTTTTCTTCTGTCTGCATTTTCAGAATCTCATGTTGTCTTAATATAGCCATAATTTAATTATATTTGTTTTTAAATATATCATCTTCTGCCTTCCTTGGATTTTGGTCTAAATTTTGAATATCCGCAGTTTCTGCATTTTATATCCCCGGATTTTATTTTCTGAGGGTTTGATCTCAGCTTGTGCTTGCATTTAAGGCAAACAAACACGTTTTTGAACAATCTCTCAAAAGTTGCCCCGGTTACTTTCTTTCCTCCCATAAAACCCTTTTCTTTTAAAAAAAAGAAAAGGTCTTTACCCCAAAAGAAAAAACTTTATATATATTACAAAACTTTGCGAGAAAGGGGATATTTACATCAAAAGAAAATCATTCTTTATTTTCTCTTTTCCATTCTAAAGCTAAACCTACACGGTCGCCTTTAGAGGTTAATTTTACATAAGGTTCGCCTTTTTCATCTTCAATAAAAAATTTTGAATATCCGCTAATAGCACTACCTTCTTCTCTTGAACTGCAGTTGACTGTATCAGTAATTAATCCATATTCTCTGAGTTTACTCAAATCTCTTGGATTTATTTTAGCTTCGGGGATATGTTTAAATTTAGTAGGTTCATATATATCTAAAATATACCCGCTTAAACCTTCATCTTCAAGTTTTTCCATAAGTTCCAAAGAAGGTGTTGCTTCAAGTTGGTTTTCTGCTTCGTTTAACCAAAACTTATTATTTCTATAAAGTTCTTTGAAGAAAAAACATTTCATTCCTAAGGAGTTTATATGGTCTTCCATTTCTCCGTTATCATAAATTGCGGCATCATTAATTATTTCAGTGGCGTATTGATTTATTAGCCCATTATTTTCTCTTAATTGTTCTACAATTCTCTCAAGTTTTTTTGTATCTGGATTGTGGTGTTGAGGAATTAATTCTTCAGCTCTCAGGGTTTGATAATACTCAGATATTCCATCTGCGGTTTTACATTGACTTCTACAATCTTCCGTTGGGAGGATGGCTTTTATATACTCAGAAAATCCTTCAGTTCCGGGTTTGTATTCAATAGTCTCCATATTATTAAATAATAATTAAATTTTAAATAACTCAGAGAAATTTTATTCCAAAACCACAGGCAGTCTCTGCGAAAGACCTCTCAATAATCTTTTAACTTCTTCTAAATCCTTTTCTATTGCGGATATTTTTGATTCCATAGGGGTTATTTCAGGCATTCTTACTTGTTCTATTTTAGTCCTTAGTTCACCGCGGATTTTTTCAAAATCATTTAAGGTTACGAGGTCTTTTAGTTTATCTCTTAAGATTACCAGCATTTCATTAAATTCTTCATCTATTTTTTTTGGTATAACTTTGTTTTCAAGTTCATTAAACTTTTGTTCCATTTTTATGAATTTACCCCCATAATTGCTAAGCAGATTATCCTGTTCCTGAATTTTTACTTTTATTTCATTTTCAAATTTAGAATCAAGTTCTTCAAATCCTTTTGTCAGCCGGTCTTTCAGTTTGATCTTAAATTCTTCGTCTATTTTTTTCGGTATCGCATTATTTTCAAGTTCATTAAACTTTTGTTCCATTTCTGTGAATCTGTTCCCATAATCGCTAAGCAGATTATCTTGTTCCTGAATTTTTATTTTTATTTCATTTTCAAATTTGGAATCAAGTTCTTCAAATCTTTTTGTCAGCCTGTCTTTCAATTTGATTTTATATTCTTCAACGCTTTTTTCAAGGTTGTTGCTTTTTTCATCTAGTCTGACCATTTCATTTTTTGTTTTTTCAGACATTTCTTTGTATGTTTTTTCATTTCCTTCAATTCTGTTGTTGATTTCTTCAAATTCTTCAATGTTTTGGTTAAATACATTTTCAAGATTCTTTAATTTTTCTATGGACCCGAGAACAACTTTTCTCAATTCAAGATATAATTTTTTATCTTCTTCGAGACTTATACTGAAAATTCTCCAATCCTGATAATTTTTATTGAATTTATTTATCTGGTCTTCCATTTTTGGCAGTTTTGAATCGAGGACTTCAACTCTTTTAATTTTTTTATTTATTAAGTTTTCCATTTCCTTAAATTCTAATTCTTTTTTGGCTATTGTGCTGCTGATTTGTTTATTGAATTCAGCCATACGGGTTTTGGTAAACTCAACCATTTTTTTCTCTGTTGCTAATGAACTGCTATTCATATTGATAACTTTTTCATTAAAAATATTTTCAAGGTTTTTGGTTTTGGCGAGGAGATCCATGCGCAATTGATCTCTCTCTATCTCAATGTCAATAATCACTTTTTTGTTTTCTTTTGCTATTGATTCAAAATCCTCAATTTTATTTTCCACTTTTTTATTGATTTCATCAGAATCCTTTTTTATAATATTTACTTTTTTGTCAGTTGCTTTAATCAGGGAATTATTTTTTTCAATGGAATTTATCCTTTCATTATATGCCCCGAGCAGTTTTTCAATCTGGAAAAAATTTAGTTTAAATTTTTCCTTTAATCTTGCAAGTTCGTCTTTCTCCATAATATATATAATTATTATTGATTAATTTTAAGTATTTGTTATACACTATTTCGTCCTTTGCTTGTAATCACCAGAGTTGTTGGGGATAACAGGTTTGAGGAGCATACAAACCCTTTTTCCTTAAGCACCCCAACCACAGCCATCAAAGTGTGTTTTTCGGTTCCTTTTAATTCATTTACAAGTTCTTCTGTAGAAATTACCTGCCTTTCTGCAATAAGATTAAGAATCTTTTTTTCAATTGACATAATCTATTATTAATAAATATTTATGAAGACTGAAGAAGTTGTTGGGTTGGTGGCTCTTTTATGCGCGATATTCCTGTTCGGAATAATCACTGAGTTGGAGCCAGTTTCTTTGTCAATTTTGCTTATAATCGGGGGACTTGTTTTTCTGGTAATTAATGTGCAGAACAATCAGGCTATCTTTGGATGCATTGTTTTGATATTCACTCTTTTGCTTTATCTGTTTTATAATTCAGGCATGAATTTACAAATAACTCTTTCTGAATATTACCTGCCTTCAATTGTTGCAATCCTGATATTGGTTATAGGCTTTGGAGCCGCTTACAAATTGTCAAATTAAAAATAATAGTTATTTATGGGAGTTAAAAAAATGAAGGTTGCAATTAGCTCAGAAAACAATACAATCGAGAGTTTGATTGATCAAAGGTTTGGCAGATGCAAATATTTTTTAATTGTTGATACTGAAGATATTAGTAAAATTGAAGCAGTGGAAAACCAGGGCGCAATTCAGGGACATGGCGCTGGCATAAGAGCCGCTCAACAGATAGGCGAATTGGGTGTAAAAGCAGTAATTACCGGGAATCTTGGACCTAATGCAACTGCGGTTTTGGGTAAATTGGGAATATTTTCTTATCAGGCTTCGGGAAAGGTAAAAGATGCAATTGAGGCATTTGTGAATGACAATTTGGAAGAAATTGGTGAAGTTGCGCCATCTCATTTCGGCATATTTCAAAAAGAAAAAAGTGCGGGAGAGAGAATTTTCTTTCCATTGCTGAATGATAACGGACTGAATTCAGATATTTCAGGGCATTTTGGCAGTGCGCCTTTCTTTGGGGTTTATGATGCAGAAAAAAAAGAACTGGAGATAATTGAGAATAATTTAAGTCATATAGATCCAAGTAAAAGCCCGATAGACCAGATTGAAGAAACATTAAATCCTACAACAATTTTTGCAAAAGATATTGGAGGAAGAGCTATTAAACTGATTGAAGAAAAAGGCATGGCATTAAAAACAGGACCTTATAGCACTGTTAAAGAAGTTATTGAAAATCTGGATAGATTAGAAGATCAAACGCAGAGTTGCGGTCAGGAGAGCCATTGAGTTTAATTTTTATTGTCAAAGAATATATGGTTAAAGTAATCGGCATCACAGGGGGAAAAGGAGGAACAGGAAAATCAACAATAGCCACAGCTCTTGTTTATCAGCTGGCAAAGGAGAATAAAGTTCTTTTGGTTGATGCGGATGTTGATTGTCCCAATGATCATTTGCTTTTGGACATTAAAAGAGATTTCTTTCAATCAGTTAAACAAAGAATACCAAAATGGGATTTTGAAAAATGCGCTCAATGCGGTTTGTGCGGGACGGTTTGCAAATCTAACGCGATTGTTTCTATAAAAGGACAATACCCGATTTTTATGAAATCACAGTGCAATGGTTGCGGGAGTTGCGTATTTAAATGTCCTGTGGATGCAATCAGTTGGGATAAAAAAGAGATTGGTCAAATTTTCACAGGAAGCAATTACAATATTAATTTTTTATCAGGCGAATTAAAAGCCAATGAACCTGTATCTGAATTTGTTGTGAATTCCTTAAATGAAATAATTGAACAGGAAAAGGAAAAATATGATTATGTGATTATAGATACTGCGGCCGGAACCCATTGTCCTGTTATTGCGGCTTTGGAAATGTGCGATTATGTTTTTACGGTGACTGAACCAACGCCTTTAGGGAAACATGATCTTGAAATAATCCTGCAACTTCTTAAAAGACTGAATATAAATTCAGATATTGTTTTAAACAGGTCGGATATGGGTAATAGACAAATTATAGTGGATTTGGCAAAAAAGTATGGGTTAACAATTATTTGTGAAATACCTTATTCTAAAGAGATAGTTGATAATTATTCAAAAGGCAGTCCGATTATTCATGAACAAATTTCAAATTTATTGAGGGTGATTGTAAAATGAAATTAATAACAATTCTTTCTGGCAAGGGGGGTGTTGGAAAAAGCAGTATTGCGGCGTCATTAGCAGTATCTTTTTCAAAAGATAAAAAAATAATTTGCGCTGATTGCGATGTAGATGCTTCAAATCTTTCTTTGGTTTTGGGCGCGGACGAATATGCGGAGTGGAAGGATATATCAACAAATGAAAAAGCAGTATTTGATTTGGACAAATGCAATTCCTGCAAGAAATGCTTTAATGAATGTCATTTTAATGCAATAGACTGGGAAAATAATAAACCCAAGCTAAAAGAATTTAGTTGCGAAGGTTGCGGGATGTGCGAACTTGTTTGCCCCCAGAATGCAATTTCCATGAAAAAAGTGAATAACGCAAAAATAGGTTATGCAAACACAAAATACGGGTTTGAGGTTGTTTCAGCGCAATTAAATCCTGGGGAATCAGGTTCTGGAAAAGTGGTTTTTGAAGTAAAGAAAAAAGCAAGAGAAAGGGGCTTTGATGCGGAGGTGATGTTTATTGATTCTGCGGCGGGAATTGGGTGTCCTGTGATAGCCTCGGTTGCTGGGTCTGATTATGCGGTCCTTGTAACTGAACCCACACCTTCAGGTTTTTCTGATATGAAGAAAGCTTTAGAGGTTATTGCTCATTTCAAAATTCCCGCTGGAATAGTAATCAACAAATTTGACCTTAATTTAAATCAAACCGCTAAAATTGAGGAATTTGCAAAAATAAATAAATTGGATCTTATTGAGAAAATACCTTTTGATAAACAATTTGCAAAAGCATTAACAGATATGATACCAATAGTTGAATATGATGAAACTTATAAATCAATGTTTGATAATATTAAATCCATATTGCTAAAAAAGATTGAATAAAATGTTCAGAAAATAATTGCCTTCATGCAATCTTTTTTATCTGAAAGAAATTATCTGAAACCCGAACTTTTCTATTTCTTCTTTAGACCAGTATTTTAAATCTTTTGTTTTAAGGACATAAGTTATTTTTTTCTCAAGGATTCTTCTGGTGTATTTTTTTGTGTCAGGATTCCATTCTTTCAAAACCAGAATGTCCCCTTCACTGCATTCCCAATCCGCAAGACGTAGTTCATAGGTTTTCTTTCCATCGAGAATTTTCTGGAAGAGTTCAGGCCAAGTCTTCTTTTCGATTTTCATAATATAAAACAATGCACCGTCGGAACGACGAGTGTTTTTCTATTTTCATAAATAAAGTTATAAATTGTAACTTAAGTAAATTTGAACTTTTTTCTTATCGCCAGTATTGCAAATCCATATTTTTCTATTTCTTCTTTTGTATGAAATTTCTCCATATCTTTTGTATTGAATTTGTATAATATTTCACATTCTATTTTTCTCCCAGTTAGTTCTTTAGTTCCTTGTTTTTGTTCCTTTAGAACCAGAGTATCACCAGACTTGTACTTAAAATCCGCCAGTCTAACCTCAAAACGTTTCTTGCCTTCTGTTACATTTTCAAAATATTCCTGCTGAACCTTTTTTTCTATTTTCATAATATAAAAACAGGATAACTATTGATATGATACTCAAAAGAAATTGTTAAGCTAAAATATGCTGATTTTCTTATTTATGGATTTTAACTCTATAAATTCCATCGCTGTTTACAAAGCATTTTTTTACATATTTTTCTTTAATTTGTTTTCTAAATTCATCTGGAAGTTCTGACATATCAATTTCTTTAAAATCTTCTTTTGCTATCTCTTTCTCTTGATTTGTTTCTATAATCTCGTTTTCATTCTGATAAAAGCTTTCCTCTAAATCAGTTCCTCGTTCCATCAAACATTTTAATGTTCCATGGATTCTTATCAATAAGTAGGTATCTAATTGTGCTCTTGAGGGACCCATTCCAAATCCCATCCAGTTAGAATCATGTTTTTCATCACCGAATATCTTTTTATGGGCTCTTATTAGTTCAGAATAAATATCCATAGAATTGCTATACGGAGAATTTATTCCAACTCTATCTAAAATCTGTCTCATTGCATCTTTCCATTTATGTTGCATATCGATAAAATCTTTACCTTCTTCTATTTTTGGCTCTTCAAAAAGTTCATTAATTTTCTTTTTCATAATTATTACATCCTAATTCTAATCACTCACTCAAATACCCCAATCCTTCTTTGGTAATTATTCTCCCTTTATTCAAATTCTCTGATTTCTTAACAAGATTCTTATCTTCAAGCTGCTGCATAATCACTCTAATAATTTTCCTTGAACCTCTCTTAAATCTGTCTGGTTTGCTTCCTCTGTTCTGAAGACCTCCATATTCTTTTGACAGTTTTTCAGCCCCAATAGGTCCTTTAAGATAAATCTTTCTCAATATTGATGCAGACCTTAAATACCACCAGTTTTCACTCTGAGGTGATTTTTCCCTGTTTATGCCGGTTTTAACAAATTTTGCCCACTCAGGGTATTCTACAATCTTCTCGCCGCTAAGTTTTGCAGCTGTTTTTCCCAATTTCGATTCAATTTTTCCTAACATATGGATACCTTCTAATATAATTACAATTAAAACATTTAATATCTCTTGTCTTTGTGTTCTTGTTCAGCCTAACCGCGCAGCTTATTCCCGGGATTAATAACAGACTGCATTTTTTGCAGAACTTCCTTTTCAGCTCTCTTGGCAGAGTATACTGGTATTTCATCCCGATTTTCCTTGCCAGTTTAATATATCTCTTTGTTCTGTCAAAATTCCCTTTTCTCAACTCTTCTTCCCCGAGTTTAAACAGGATATTTATCCTTTTCTCAACAATTTCCTTTTTGCTTAGCATAATTCAAATACTCAAAAATATTATTCCCTGAATTTTGACCTTAAATTTCTTTCAAAACTCTTCCAAATCACTTCATTTTTCCTCATTTTCTCGTCAGCGAGGGATAGCAGATAAATAAAATAATCCTGATGAATGAGCATTTTCCCTTTTTCTATGATGGGAACGCTCAGCCTCTGATTTCCATTAAGTTCAAGAATATACCTGTCCGGTTTGAAAACAAAAATCCCGCTGTGTTTTAGTCCGGATTTCATGCCAACCTCCAACACTTTTTTAGCGCTCTCCAAAGTTTTTCCAACAATGTGAATTATGAAGGGTTCTTGTTTTAACCAGATTTTGCCTTCCATCTCATTGAGGTTTATATTCATGAATTTATCTATGTCAACGCTTTCATGTTCTTTTACAATAAATTTAGTATCTATTTTCCTTTTCCCAAATTCATGCAACAATATTGTCCTCCCTGAGCAACTGGATGTTGTGTAATATTTTTTCATTGAGTTAATATAATCGAGGAGAGGAATTATTGGTTTGTCAACTTTCTTTTTTTTCAAGGCATAATCATATTTTCTCATCGCCTTTTCTTTATCAATTCTGAACCCCATTACTTATTTAAACCTAAAGTCTATACAATAGCGTGAAGTGCTTTTTGAGTACCCCCCGCATTCAACGCAGTCAACAACTTCAATATCATAACTGATTTTTTCAATTGCTTCTTCTTTTGAGTCCGCAAACATATACAAGTGAATTATTGTATTTTTCTTGGAAACTTTTTTAGCAACATCAAGAAAAGTTTCCGCGTCTTTTGGAAGAGGCATGATTATCTGGTCAAATTTATCTTCCCACCTAGAAACTATTTTTCTGACATCTCCTTCAAATATTTTAATTTTCTTTTCAACTTTATTTAATTTTGCATTTTCCCTGAAATATTTAATTCCTTCAGGATTTATTTCAACCCCCCATATATCAACATTCCTGTATTTTGCAATCTGAATTGCGTATGGTCCAATCCCCGCAAACATCACAAGTATTTTTTCTCCGTCTTTAATCTGGTTTGTAATTCTTTCTCTTTCATTTCCAAGCCTTGGGGAAAAATATGCGGTTTCAATATTAAGTTTATATCTGCACCCAAATTCTATGTGCAAAGTTTCTTTTGTATTTTCGCCCCCGATGACTTTATATTTTCTAACCCGGAATTCGTTTTCAACTTTCCCTTCTTTTTTCAGAACGGTTTTTATTTGTTTTAATTTCAGGAGTTGTTCCGCAATTTTTCTCTCTTTCCTTTTAAGTTCTTCGTTAAGTTTTATAATTGCCAAATCTCCTATCATATCAAAACCCGATGGCGCAATCTCCAATTCTTCTTTAGTTAATATATTTTTCAGCAAATCCTTTAATCTCATAAATATATTATTAAAAAATCAAAATTATTTACATAAAATGGATTTTGTTTTTTTTGCTCCCCAACTATGCTCTATTCTAAATGAAAGCATATCTCCAGAATTGCAGGTTCCACTGGTTGCATTTACATAACCATAACAAATTTCTCCTTCAGATAATTTATTTGTGGCATTGTAACACTCAGTACCACCTATACCTCCAGTCCAGTTTCCAATAACTACAGGTACATCATTAAGATATGCTGTGACATGGCTATTATTTGGTGAGATGCTATATTTGTTCTTTGAATATGCCTGAAATGCAAAGCAGATTACATTAGGTGTACATTCATAAGCGGTTGCTATATTAAAACTTTGAGAAGATTTTTCCATTTCAGTAAGAAATTCATCTGATGATTTCTTTCCTGTTTCTGCTATACTTGTAAACCAACTGTAACTGAACGCCACTAAACCAACTGTAATCATTACCATTAATATTGTTGCTATTACAGGGGAAATTCCTTTAAGTTCATTATTTGTCATAATATAGAATAGATATATATAATAAACAAATACCCAATTTCTTAGTATTTTGTATCAGTTAACAAATAAAAGGCTTAATTATGAAAAAAAGGATTTCTCTCACTATTGATTCTGAACTGCTGAAACACGCGGATAAATTTATAGATAATCTAAACTTTGATTCAAGGTCGGGTTTTATGGAAGAATGCATTAAAAAATACCTACAGAATTCAAGTGTTGCAGTTATTCTTGCGGGGGGAAACCCCGATAAATTGAAATTGAACAATAAATTTAAGTTTTTGATTCCGGTGAAGCAGGATAAAACTCTTTTAGATTTGTTGTTTGAAAGACTTTCTGAATTCGGGAAGATTTTTATTGTTGGACAAAAAGAAGTTGTAAACACCTGTTTTGAAAATCTTTCTGAGGGATATCCTGATGCGGATATAGAATATATTGAAGAAAAAGAAGAACTGGGAAATGCAAAAACTCTTGAACTTATAAGAGATAAACTTCCGCAGAACTTTCTTGTTTTGCCGATAGATCAATATTATGACTTGGATTTCCTTGAGTTAATGAAAAGGCATAATATGAATCAGACTATTCTTAGAAGTCTTGTTACTCTGACCGTTGTCCCAACTTCAACCACGAAAAAATACGGCAATATTTCAATGATAGGTTCAAGAATTATTAAGCATGAGGAGAAAAAAACAGGCAAGAAAACTTTGATTTCCGCTTTTGCCGCCGTATGCGATAAGCAAATATTTGATTATATTCCAAAAGGAAGAATACAATGGGAATTGCAAAAAGAGGTATACCCAAAACTTATAGAACGAAGAGCGATGAGCGGGTATATTATAAATACCCCAATTTTCAACATACATTCTGAAAAAGATATAAAAAGATTGAGAAAATACCTGAAGAACAGGTAAATTATTCAGGCTTTATATATACACTTACTTTTACGCCTATGGAGCCTATTGCAGGGTGGGCTGTTGCTATGCCGCATTTAACATATTTTTCAACAAGAGATCCGGATTTTTTCATATAGCCTTTTGCGAATTTGTCTTTTCTTGTTTTTGAACCTGTAATTAATCCATCCAAAATTATTTCCGCTCCAAGCACATTATCATGTCTCATTATCTTATTGAGGTGATAATCCGCAAGTCTTCTGTAATGTTTTTTGTTTTCGATACCTCTTGCGATATTGGAAGCTATTGTTTTTGGAACTACTATATCACGGTCAATCCTTTTTATATCTACCTGCGCTTCTATATTGAATCTTTTTTTAATCTCTTCTGTTAATCTGCTTATTTTTTCTCCGCCAGGACCTATAATAGCCCCGGGTTGAGTTGTGTGGATTAATATTCTGATATTTGTAGGTAGGTAATTGACTTCAATGTCTTCGAAATTTATATCTTTTAGTTTATTGGCTAGATAATCATATATTTCTTGTTTTAAGATTCCGTCGTTCACGAATTTCATTTCTTTCATATATTCTTTTTTTTTAAAAAGATAAACTACTTATATACTATTTTAATCTATTATGGCTATCAAGAAAGTTGCTAAAAAGCGGGGAACTGTTGTGAAACGCAGTAAAAAGCCAATTAAAGCAATAAAAACCGCAAAAACAGGAAAAAAACCTGCAACTAAGGCACTTGCTTCCAAAAAACAGGAGAATAAGAGAATTATTTCTAAAAAACAGACAAAAGCAATTTCCAAACCTAAAAAAAAGGAACTTACTGAAAAACAGAAAGAAAAGATAAAAAAGGAGGTTTTTGAGAAGGCAGAAGAATTTAAAAAACAATGCTTAAAGAAATACAAGGATATGGTAAAGACTATATTTGTTTTTGGTTCTTATCTAAGAAAAGATTTTACTGAAGAAAGCGATCTGGATGTTCTTATTTTGCTTGATGATACAAAAATGAGAATCACCGATGAATTTAAGGAATCTGTTGCTGATAATCTTTTTAAAACCGCAAAAAAACTAGATTCAAGACTGCACATACAACCTCCGTGGACCATAACAGAATTTTGGGATATGGTCAGAGTTTCGCATCCTTTATTAATGACTGTCCTGAGAGATGGATGGGCTTTGTATGACCAGGGATTTTTTATCCCAATGAAAAAACTTCTGGAAAGAGGAAAAATTCCAGCAAGTCTGGAATCCATCGAATTATTGATGATTTCCGCCCCAAAGAAAATTGAGAGGGCAAAAAATGTTAGATTATATCAGGTTTCTGAGGACTGCTATTACGCGATGCTTAATTCTTCGCAGGCAGTTTTGATGTATCTTGGAAAACAGGTTCCTGATCCAAAAGCCACCCCAAAAGCGGTTAAGGAATATCTGGTTGATACAAAAATGCTCCCAAGACAATATTATAAACTTCTTGAGAAAGTTATTAAGTTCAGAAAAGATGTTGAGCACAAAAAAGTAAAGGAAGTCACAGGAGCTAAAGTTGATGAATTCCTTGAGAAAGCGGAGGACTATGTGAAGGAAATGCGAAAGATTTACCAGTCGCTCCAGAACCAAAAGAAGAGAGTGCTTATTGATAAAAACTACGAGATTTTATTGAAATCAACAATCATGGCTCTTAAGAAAGTGGATAAACTTCCGCAGGATCCAAAAAATCTTCCGGGGGCAATAAAAAAAGAGTTGATTGAAAAGAATTATTTGCCAAAGAGTTATCTTGAAGTATTTGATAAGGTGATTGGAATGAAAAAAGTCGCCGAGAAAGAAATCAATAAAATTCCTGAGAGGGATGTGGAAGTAACAAGAAGTTATGTCAAGAAATTCGTGGATATCCTTGACAGGTTTATAAGAGATATTGATAACAGACAGAGGAAATAATTTTGGTTTTTCACCATTAATGAGTATTTAAATTTTTCGTAATGTAATTATGGTTGATTTTATAGATATGAGTAAGGAAGAACTCGAAGTGGTTATGAAGGCAGTGAAAGAGGGGTTAACAGGGCGTCTTGATGATCTTGACGCACTTGGTAATGTTTATGAAGAAGTTTATGGTAAAGATGGACTACCACATGAAATAATAGCTTATGTATTAGATATATCAAGAGGGAATACTACTATAGAACAAGCTGTAAACAATTATAGAAATTATTTACAAGATAAAAAGGGTTTAGAAGAAAACCTAATAGATTCTTTCCCAAAAGTAAAAGAAATAATTGATAAAAATGGGGAAAGAGAGATGATTATAAAATATAAATTGGAATGTTAAGGTTCTAAAATAAAGTAACAATCTTCTTTTTTAATGGTTTTTCTTTTTCGTGGTGCGGATATTTTAACCAAGTCAACCAATAAAAGCCTATCGAGCTGATAAATTGTGTAAATGCGAAGATAGGGTAAATGATTAAACTTTTTGAAGTTTAAATGGACCCACTGGGAGTCGATACCAGAATTATTACCCAGCGTCTCTGCCATTTCCGAAAATTATTCCTTTCTTTTGAGAAAGAACACTCATTTGCTTTGCAAATGGTGCCTCCTTTTGTTCCACAAAAGTAGGAAGGTTCCTGCGAAGGCAGCATGTTACCAAATACACTATGGGCCCATAAATTGATTGTTAATTTAAATTTAATTAATTATATGGATAATCTTGAAAATATCAAGAAGGAGATAGAAAATACGCAAGTAATCATAATTGCCGGTGGAAGAGCAAAGAGAATGGGTAAAATTGATAAACCAAAAGCTCTTCTGGAATTAAATGGAAAATGTCTCATAGATTACACTTTGGAATTTTTAAAAAATTCCGGGTTTAAAAACTTTGTTTTTTTGCTCGGATACAAACATGAAGAAATTGAGGCTCATATTGGTGACGGTTCAAAATACGGGATTACAGTGATTTATTCGGTGGAGCCTGAAACCATGAAAGGTCGCGGAAAAGCATTAAAATATGCTTTGACGAACAATAAAATTGACCGGAACAAAAGAGCAATTGTTTGTTATCCTGATGATTTATATCTTGACAGAAACTTGCCGATAAAACTGCTTTTGCATCATTTGCACGGAACTGAGAACAGAGATATTCTTGTAACCGCATTATTTACTTCAGGCACTGAATATCCTTATGGTGTTGGAGAAATAGATTCAGAACAGTTTGTTACTGAATTTGTTGAAAAACCTTTTATACAAAAATACACAAATACCGCATTTTATGTGATTGAACCTGAAGTTTATTCTGAGATAGAAAAGAAGATTGATTTGGATTCTGAAGATAATCCTGAATTTGAACAGGCGGTTTTGCCTGATTTGGCAAAAGACAGAAAAGTGACTTCAATGATTATTCCTTCTTCAGTGTGGCTTCCAATAAATACCAGCAAAGAGCATTCTGTGGCGGAGAAATTTTTAAATTCAAATAGTAAAAAAGATTCAGAGTTTTAAAGAGTAAACTTTTAAGGTAGAATTTTTTAAAGTTAAAACATCTTAGATAGAAATTTTGAAATCAAAAATATCTCAAAGGATAATTTACAAACTTCTTTTAAGACGCAGATAATACCAATTCATAATTGATTTTAATGGTGTTAGTCTCCCAACTGTTTTTGTTCTCCCGTTTTTGATTTCATTCAGGACTGATTTAATATCCGGCTTGCAGTTTACGATTGTATATGAATTTCCGATTTCTCCAATAAGATGCGAGTCGCTTGACGCCACTTTTGAGAGACCATATTTTTCAGCTGTTTGCTCAGCAATCTTATTGCTATAATAAGTTCTTGAGTTAAAAATTTCAATTGCATCGAACCCCGCAGTTTTCACTTTCCCTCCTACTCCGCTCGGATGGAAAACCAGTGAATAAGGATGAGCGGCAATTGCCATCCCGCTGAGTTCATGTATCTTTGAAACAGTTTCCTTTGCGCTCATCCCGCGCTTGACTGGAGTTGTAATACCAAGACCAAGAATGTCCCCGTGCTTTGATTTTATTTCAATGCCAGGGATAATAAGAAACTTTTCTTTTTTTCCGATTTTCAAGGCTTCATCCAAACCCTTGCAGGTGTCATGGTCTGTAATTGCAATACCTGACAGCCCCCTTTTTTTTGCCTGTTTGATAAGTTCTGGAATTCCCATAAACCCATCATTGGAATATTTTGTGTGTATATGCAAATCAAGTTTTAGTTCCATATAATTATTAGTCAGACAGTTAGATATGATTAAATTATAAAAATAAGAACAATTAGGTTTATGGATAAAAAGAAAGAGATACCTTTCTTTAACTTTGCGAATGCAATTTCTATTGCACGCGTATTGTTATTGCCTGTTTATATATTAATCCTGCTTTATGGAGATATATTTCTAAAGAATCTGGCAATATTATTGTGTCTGATTATTTTTTTCATGGATTTTCTTGACGGGTGGGTTGCAGTAAAGTTTAATCTAAAAACAAAAATAGGCAGTCATGTGGATGTAATTGCAGACAGGATTACAGAATTATCTTTCTGGTTGTTCTTCCTGTCGTTAGGTCTTGTTCCATTGTGGGCGCCTTTAATAGTAATTTCAAGAGGTATGATTACTGATTTAATACGCGCGCAGGCGCTTATGAAACAAAAGGGAACTTATGACATGATTAAAACGAAAACAGGCAAATTAATTGTAAGTTCTCGGGCGATGAGGGGATTTTATGGAATCTCAAAAATGATGCTTTTTATGTTTTTAACAGCAAGCCTTACAATAAATTCTCAGTTAATTCATGACATAATTTCACCGTTGATTGTTTTAGTGGTAATAACCTGCGTATTGAGAGGAATTCCTGTAATTAATGAGGGGTGGAAATATCTTAAGTAACTCAGATATATTTCTTAAAGAAGTTAAGTTATGCAGATAAACAGATTGTCTTCAGGAGCAGAAGTTATTGATACTTTGTTGAACGGAGGCATAGAGCATGGAGCAATAACAAATGTGTACGGACCTCCGGGTTCAGGGAAAACAAATTTAACTTTATTGTTTGCTTTATCAGGTCTGAAGGAAGGAAAAGTCGGGTATATAGACACAGAGAATGGTTTTTCAACAGAGAGATTTTTTCAGATGGGCGGAACCAAAGAAGACCTAAAACATATTTTATATCAAAATCCATCCAGTTTCAAAGAGCAGATAAAAGTAGTTCAGAAATTGAAGGATTTGGATTTAAAATTAATCATTGTTGATTCTGTTGTTTCGTTGTATCGTCTTGAAATTAACAAAGAGAATTTCACGGAAATAAATAAAGCTCTTGCAAAGCAACTCGCATTCTTGTCTTTTTTGGCGAAGGAAAAGGATATACCAGTTATGATTACAAATCAGGTTTATTCTGTGAACTCAGATGAAATAGAATTGTCCGGAAGAGATGTTGTAAAATATTGGAGCAAGTGTTTGATTGAACTGAAAAAAGTTGATGACAACCGGAGACTTGCAATTTTGAGAAAACACCGGAGTTTGCCTGAAGGAAAAAAAGCGGAAATTGAGATTACTGAAAAAGGAATTGAGAAGGCAAAGTTCAGAATTTTTTAGATTATTTTTATTTATTGAAACAGTAACAATTGCATTGACCTTCGCTGCCGCAGTGGATGGAATGAGAACTAAAAATTTTCACCACGCACGGACCCATATTCATAACACTGGAATATGGAAATGTTAATTCAGGTTTGTTTATTTTAATTACCCACGCTTCAAATTTATCTTTTTCCATAAAGATAGGCCATTCACAAACACCTCCATCCCAATATTGCAGGGTGCAATAAGTATTACAGTTGAAATCGTTTTGATAAGTTCCGGGAGCAAAAAAATAGATAATACTTATCAGGAGAATAAGAGCCATGCTTAAAATAATAACTTGTTTGTTCATAATATCTCTAAAATAATTTGCTATAAAGATTTATAAAATTAAAATTATCTGTTAAATAAAGCTTTTTTCCCTTCTACATCAATATATGCGACTTCTTCTCCTTCTTTTAGTTTTTCTCCTCCAGTGGACAAATCAAACATTTCGTAAGATTCCAGATCCATTATTTGGGCTGTATCTCCCTGAACGCTTACCACTTGTCCTTTCTTTTTTAGAATCATTGGAACTTCCACATTTGAAGACACTGGACCCACATATTCCCTTTTTTTTCCGTCAAAAACACCCACAGCGATTACAGTTGCCTTAGCTCCGCCGTGTTTACTAGTCTTTCCGCTTGTTTTATTTATAATTTTGCAGGGTTCTCCATCTATTTTGATATAATTTCCTTCTTTAAGGGTTCTTACTTCTACCATAAAATTATTTTAAAAATATAATATAAAACCCTTTATTTTGCTTTTTTCTTTATAATCTGCAAATAAATTTCAGTTTGCGTTTTTATGTAAAAAACCCGCGATATGGATTTCCCAATCATGCTTATTAAAAGGCAGATAAATAATTCATTAAGATTTAAACTGATGGCGGTTATAGGATTTAATACAATTTCCCCTCCGGAAATTAATATTGTAAAAATCATATAAATTAAAGGTATTGAAAACATCAGGCTGAGAATGCAGGATAAAATACCAAGAGCAAAATAAATTATTATCAGAGAACTGCATCTCTTTTTGAACAACTCAAATGAATATTCGAGACTATTGGCAAATCCCATATTTTTTATGATTATATTTTGGTATACAAAATAGAACGCAAGAATGGATATAAATATAAAAATTAATCCAAAGTAAGGTATTGAAATCGCGAACAGATTTATTGCAATTATAATTATACTTGCCATGATTAATGAGGGTATTTTGCGGTAGGAATTTAAAAAACTTTTTTTATATTCTTTTTCTTTGTAGCTTTGATGTATGACTGCGCCTTTAAGCACAAGGTTTATAACAAACAATAAAATAGATACTATAATAATTTCCAAAAACATAATGGAAAATACATAAATTCCTGATAAAATATTCGGTGAACTAAATAAATTTGCGTTGTTGAAAATACCCAGAATAAGCGACAATCCCAGCAGGTCCATCAGGAAAAAAGGAAACCATCTTTTCGGATTAATGCAAAATATTAAACCCTTGTTTATACTATCTCCTAAATTCATAATAACATAAAAAAGAAAATTAAAAACAAATTATATAAATTCCAATTCAATTCCTTTGTATTTGTCAGCAACGAAATTGTATACTAATGCAACAATTGCTCCTCCGAGGAAACCCATTATGAAAAACATTATTGGATAGACTATTATTGCAAATATTCCGATTATTCCTCCCTCAGCAGCTCCACCAAGCATAGAGCCAATCAATACTCCGCCTACTGCTATAAAGATTCCCATTACCAGACCAATTAGAGCTTCCATTAATCCAAGAACCACTGCGAAACTTAGCACACCAATACTTTTTAATTCTTGTTTTGCCATAATAATAATAATTATTTATATATTATCAACCCTCCAATTAGGTTTTATTTCAACTTCTCCTAATTTTTTAGCTCTGTAATTCACCAAAGCAGTCATTGCAATCATCGTCCCGTTGTCTCCGGCAAATTCTTTTGGCACAACCTCAAATTTTGCTTTCCTGTCTTTGCACATAATTTCCAGCATTTCCTGAAGTCTGTTGTTCTGGGCAACTCCGCCAACTAACAACAATTCTTTTTTTTCTGTTGCCGCGATTGCTCTTTCAGTTATTTCAGTAAGCATTGCAAAGCAGACTTCCTGAAAAGAGTAAAATATATTTTCTTTGTTATCTCCTTTTTCAAATCTTCTTATTGATTCAGATAAAATTCCTGAAAAATTTAAGTCCATTCCTTTTACTGAATATGGCAACATAACAAATTTCCCTTTTCTTGCAATTTTTTCAATTTTCGGACCTGCCGGAAAACTCAACCCGGCTGCCCGCCCAAGTTTATCTATTGCATTGCCGATTCCAATATCCTGAGTTTCGCCAAGAATTTTGTAACCTTCATTTTCATAAATAATCTGGGTATTGCCGCCGGAAACATATAAAGTAACAGGTGATTTCAGCATAGTCATTATTTTTCCTATTTCTATATGCGCCTGACAATGATTTACGCTAATCAAAGGTTTTCCCAATTTCTTTGACAGGTCTTTCGCAAATTTCAGACCATAATATAGACATGGCGGCAGTCCGGGTCCGAAAGAAAGCCCTATTAAATCTATCTCTTTCAGGTCAATTTTATCCTCTATTTTTTTAAGAAGTCCTGCGGCATTTTTTTCATGGAATTGCGCGGCTTCAATGGGAATTATACCTTCTTTCGGGGAATAATGCACTCTCTCGTCAGCAAGCACATTAAATTTCTCATCTACCACCCCGATTCCAAAAGTATGGGCTGTGCTTTCAATTCCTATAACTTTCATAAATAATATAATGAAAGTAATTGCAGTTATTCCCGCTTATAATGAAGAGAAGACAATCGCAGAGGTTGTGAAAAGAACCAGAAAATTTGTGGATGAAATAGTGGTTATTGATGATGGTTCTAAGGATAACACTGGCGAACTGGCAAGGAAGGAAGGGGCTAAAGTATTGGTAAATAAAAAAAACCAAGGTGTTGGGTATTCAAAGAGGAAAGGAATTAAAAGAGCAATATTTCTTGGCGCTGATATAATAGTTACTTTGGATGCGGATTTGCAACATTCGCCCGAAGATATTCCAAGATTTGTAAAGAAAATAGAAGAAGGTTATGATTTTGTTCTTGGCTCAAGAAATCTTGAAAAATATCCGTGGATTAAAAAGTTTGGAAATTTTTGCCTGAACAATCTTACAAATTTTATTTGCGGGACAAAATTAAAAGATACTGAAAGCGGGTACAAAGCTTTTTCAGTGGAGGCAGTCAAAAAAATGAATCTGAAGGCAAAATGTTACCACATTGAAAGCGAGATTATTTATGAAGTTGGCAAAAATAAATTAAAATATACTACAATTAATATAGAGTCGCCTGTTTACAGAAAAGGAGTAACTGTTTTTGAAGGAATAAAAAATTTTATTTACCTATTGAAAAAAAGGAAGTCTGATTTATAAATATTTTACTGTATTGATTCCTCCATCAATTTAATTAAAGGTGAAAACAATTCAATGAATTTACTGAGAAATTCTTTAGTCCAATCAGAATTTATTTCAGAAACTTTTCCTGTTATTTTATTGGTTGTTTTGTTGGATGGTTGATTGAGATTTTTATTTGCAAATGTGTTTTCTGAATTATCCAACCTTTCTTCTTTTCCCCACGAATAAGTTTCATTGAGGATTACCTCGCTGTCTTTAATGGCAAAGATATAGTATCTCCCAAAATCTTTGAAGACCCTGTATTTCCTGCCGGTGATTGCGTAAAAATCAGGACCGACTATTATCATCTTGCACCCTTTGCAATCAGACAGGTTAATTCTTAATTTTTCATCATCCCATATATTTAGTTTTGGGATTTCTTTCATCTCTTTTTTACTCTTTAAAATTTTGTTTGTAATTTTAATTTGTTCTGTTTTATCTATCTTAGATCCATCTTCCAATTTTATTTTAATTCTAAAAAAATAATACCATGGCTTGACATCTTTTTCAACTTTATTTGTTAGATTAATTATTCTTTCTCCATCTTTATTTAATTTAATTTTCTTTAGATTTGCCAGCCAACTACCCGTTAAGCAATCAGAACCGTCAAAAATATAAGAATAAATTTCAAATGAGATTTTCTTCCCAAAATTGTTTTTGAGTTTTACAGTAGTTGTGAATTCCTGGTTTCTGGCTAAAATGTCTGTTAAATTTAAAATATCAATATTTAGATTTGACGGTTTTACGGATTCTTTCTTTTCCGAAGAAGAGCATTTTTTGCAGGTGGGGCATGGTTCGCATTCTTTATCTCCAATAAGGAGAATCATTTTTTCAGCTAAATTATCTTCCTGAGTTGTATCATTGCAGTATGTGTTTGTTATATTTGCTTTTATCAGATAAACTGCTGTTCCACAGTCAAGTTTTGGGGTGTAATCTCTTGACTTGTTTTCATTTGTTTCTATACTTGTAGTAATGTAAGGTTTCTTTATATAATTTCCAAAATAATCTTCTATCCAGTAAGTTATTTCTATCTGCTTGTCTGAATAATTTCCAGAAGAATCATTTACGAAAATATAATATTTTGATTTTTCATTTACAGACCAAATTAGAGGAGATGAAATTTTGATAGTTAAATTGCAGGGAATTGTTTTTGGATTAATCACAGTTATATTTTTGCAAACCGGCGTGTTGTTGAAGTTGGTTGTTACATTTATTATTCTCCCGCAAAGCGTGAAATTTCCCGTCTGGTTTGGAGTCCATTCCCCTGTATTTGAATACCCGCTGCAACCAATCTCGCGGGTAAAATTATTTTCTTTTATCAGTTCATATGTTGAGTTTGTGATGTTATATTGAATTGTTATATTATCTTTTACTGAACAATTATCTTTGTTTTCAATTGTGATTTTAAATAGTGAAGTATATTCCAAGTCCAAAAGAATTTTAGTCTCAAGGCAAATATCCAAAGTTGTATTTTTCTGGATTTGGGGTAAAACAGAAATTGTATTATTTATAGTTTGTCCATCCAAAGAAGCAAGTATTGTATAATTTCCTGAATGGGTTGGGATCCATTCAAATTGAATTTCTGCAATATTTATTCCTGAGATATTTACTGTTGCTGAATTATTATAAATGTTGTTTATAGACAGATTAACAGAAATATCTGTTGCATTCTCTTTTCCGCGATTTAATATTTTAACAAGAATTATTGTTGTCTTATTGGCATAAATTTCTTCTTCTGTTGAAATATCTAAAAGTTCCAATGTCGCATTTTCATAAAAATTCTGTTCTCCCGGACTTGGCGGAAGGGCAATCCAGTTTGTTGGATTGTTAGAAAGATTTTGGCTTTGGTTAATTCTTTGAAGAGAATTTCCATCTCCATTTGCACCCCAAGTACTATCATAAGTTACAGAATCTATTAGATTACCAAAATTATCTGTCAGATTTATTGTTTCTCCGGAATTGCTTAAACCTTGGCCTCCTTTACATAATGTTGACGAATCAACATGCAAAGCCAAAGAGTCATTAGGGATATTAAAGTACTGATAAACTTTTGTTCCACTTCCACCGTCTGTAATAATTGCATACTGTTTTGGTAGGAAGATAATCCCTTTATCTAAATAAGGTCCTTCCCCTCCAGAACTTGTGTGATTAAGATATCCAGCCAATAATTCTTTTCCGCAAAGTTCCCAATCACTCAAATTTATAGAATCATTTGTTGGATTATAGATTTCTATCCATTCTGAGTAATAATCACTTCCTTGTTCAGTTGTAGGATTGTACCTTATTTCATTAATCACAATCTGCCCAAAACAGGGAAATAACAAAAATTGAAATAAGAATATTAACGCAATTTTTTTCATAAAACAACAATGAAATATATTTTAATTATCTTCAAATAAAGTGATGATACCTAAATTTCTTAAAATATTTTTTCGCGGCAATAGTCCATAACTGAGGGTCGCAACCTCCCTTTTCAGTTTTAGGATTGCCTAAAACAAATATTTCCGGGTCAGTATCCAATCTAGATATAACTCTTGAACTTACTTCTTCCACATACCTCAGGCTTTTTGCAAGACCTGCAAATCCATGCCTTTCCACCCAAAGCCTGTGTTTTATTGCTCCGTTATTTATTATTGCCTGTTCAAAAGGCCAGACTGTTTTTGTGTGGTATTCGGATTTTGTTTTTCCTGATAATTCAGGTTCAAGTGTCCGGTATCCCAGTTTAGTTTCAATTTTTTTTGAGTTTTCAATAATTCCCTCCAGTTGTTTGTTTTTCAGGTCTCCGGGTTCAAGATAAAATAACATATGCAGGAAGTCAGAACTTACTGCTTCGATAGGACCTTTTTTGTCAACAGCAATATAAAAATTATCAGAGGTTGGATTGAATAATTTTTCAATGCTTTTCTTCATTTTTTCCGCAATCCTAAAATATTTTGAGTTTAATATTTTTGCTGCACATCTCATCCCGCACATATTTTGGATATGAGCCAGCAGATAACATATTGGATAAACAGGTTCTCCGTTCTTCCGGTTAATTATTTCAGAATCTTTCCAGTAGGTTGTCTTTGTTGCAAATCTTTTTCCATCGCAGAATTTTGGATCTTCCATAAACAGATTATCCTGATTGAGGTGGGAGAGAATATATTTAATTGCGTTTTTTATACTTTTTTGTTGGTATTCTGCCAGACTTTTATCCCCGGTTAAATCAATGTAAAATTTATGCCCTATCAGGAACAAGGCAGTTGTGTCGCAGGCGCTGAATTTAGTTGATAATTTTCCAATAGTCACTTCCGGGTATTCATGAGATATTTTGCCGGGTTCTTCCCCGTTATTAGGATTTTTGGTTACTCCTTGTTCATAAGTGCAGAAATTAAGTTGGTTTTCAAGCATCCTGGAATCTCTGGAGAGAATTGCGGATATTATGCCATCTCTCGTAAAGTTTCTTGGAAAACCAGGAAGACCCGCATTGTAAAGTGTAAACCCGCGGTATTCTGTTTTGAGCCTCTCCATAAGTTAGTTTGATTTAGGTTATAGGGATTACCAAAAGTATATTTTTAATTTATAACTCTTATAATGAACCGCAAATTAATTTTATTAATCCTTGTTTTAGCAATAACACCTGTTAATGCTGCTGAAGTAACAACATTTGTAAACCCTGATTGCAGTTATGAATCTCTTGAGAATTTTCTTTCAGATTATTCTTCTTTGTATATCGCGGTTTATGAATTCACTAATCCCTGCATTGCAGACCTGATTGAGAAAAAAGATAATACTGAGATTATCCTGTTAGTTGAGAATGTTCCTGTGAGCGGTATGAAATTAGCTGAGAAGAAAATTTTGTGCGGACTGAAAGAAAATAATATTCGTGTTGTTCTTTATGATGGCGAGGGTTTTCATCACGCAAAATACATAATCAAGGATAATTCTTCTGTTTTAATTGCATCTGAGAATTTTGGTTACACCGGATTTTCCAGAAACCCTTCTTTTGGAAATCGGGGATGGGGCGCGGTTGTTGAGGATGACAAAACCGCAAATGACTTTCTAAAAACATTTTTTGGTGACTTAAAAATTTCTGAAGAATTTGTGTGCGAACTTGATGATTATAAAACTGCATGCAATCCTGAGGTTGGGTATTATAGCCCTGGAATTGAACCTGAAAGATTCAGAAATCAGGAAGTCTATTCAATATTTGCCCCAAATGCAATTGATGATATTTTGGAATTGATAGAGTCGGCAGATACTTCAATTTATATCCAGCAGATGTATATTTACAAATATTGGGGTTCAAAGAAGGATGGCTCTGTTGATGAAACGCCGAGCCTTTTCCTTGAGAAAGTTATAAACAAGTCAAGAGAAGGAGTTGATGTTAAAATTTTGCTTGATAGTTACTGGTATAATATTGATAGGAAAAATCCGGTTAGCAATTATCACACAGTGGAATATGTAAATCAGATAGCGGAAGAAGAAAACTTAAATCTTGAAGCAAGGCTCATTAATCTTGATAAAACCAATCTCGAGAAAATTCATAACAAGGGCGTGATTATAGATAACACAACGGTTTTAGTGTCAAGCATAAACTGGAATAAGCATTCGCCAAAAAAGAACAGGGAAGCGGGCATAGTTATAAAAGGAGATTCAGCGAAATACTACGCAAAGGTATTCTTCTGCGATTGGAAGGGAGAAATTCCGTGCGTGGAAAATATTCCCGGAGAAATAATTAAAACAGACACCAATCAAAATCCTTTAATTGCGTTTTTTATGAATTTAATTTCATGGATTATGTCTTTGTTTAAATAGATATTTTATCCTAAATTTAAATAATTGCAGAGCAATTAATGTTTTTTTAAAAGGTTTAATTATGGACAATACTGAATTAAAGGATATTATTATCTCGTGGTTTGCTTTGAGTCTGGCGTTTATGATTGCGGTGAGAATGGTTTCTTTAGAATATTTCCTGATGTTTTTGTTTATAATTGGCGTTAGTTTTATAACTCATGAACTGGCTCACAGGCAGGTTGCAAAGAGATTAGGGTTTAGCGCAAAATTCGAGATGTGGCCTACTGGTTTGTTGATTGCAATTGTTTCTTCTCTTGGAGGATTTATATTTGCCGCCCCCGGAGCCGTGGTAATCTCAGCGGGACTTGTTGGAAGCAGGGAAAAAATGAGAGACGCCAGTTTCAAAATTTCCGCCGCAGGTCCTGTTGCAAATATTATTCTTGGAGCAATTTTGTTGTATTTGGTGTTTGTGTTTAATTCACCTATATTATTCCTTGCCGCGCAAATAAATATCTGGCTTGCAATCTTTAACTTATTGCCATTTCCCCCTCTCGATGGTTCAAAGATTTTCAATTACAACCCCAAAGCATGGGTATTTATTTTTCTGATAGCGATTGGATTGTTCGGGTTAATGAATTTTATTTAGGGTTTGTTGTCCCTATATGTGGCTTATTGTCATTTTTAAGTGATTTATATCAAAAAAGGGTTATAAATTGTAAGATTTCTGGTCTATAGGAGTATTAAAAAGTTTGCAGTGTAATGCAAACTTTATATAAATAGTTTGCAATATATATTATGAATAAAGAAGAACTTAAAAAGATTTTAATTCTTCAAAAAGAGGAATTAAAAGAAACAAAAAAACAGAAATTAATTGAGAGAGAAATTCTCCCAGTAATGAAAAAATTTAAGAAAACTAAATTAATCAAAGTTATAACAGGAATCAGGAGATGCGGGAAATCAATTTTTTCACTCGAATTGCTTGAAAAAGAAAAGTTTGCTTATGTTAATTTTGATGATGAAAAATTATCCAGAATATCAATTGAAGATAGCAACAAAATTATTGAAACCTTGCACGAAATTTATGGAAATTTTAAATTCCTGTTTTTTGACGAAATACAAAATATAGAAGGATGGGAATTATTTGTAAACCGGTTGCAAAGACAGGGATATAATTTAGTAATTACAGGAAGCAATGCAAAATTATTAAGCAAGGAATTGGCGACGCATCTTACAGGAAGATATAATGAAATACAAATTTATCCTTTTTCATTTAGAGAATTTTTGAACTACAAAGATTTTAAAATATCTCGGGAAGATATCTATCTGCCAAAAAGAATAGGCAGTATAAAAAAATATCTTGGAGACTATCTGAAAACAGGGGGGTTTCCAGAAGTTTTGAAATACAAAGAAAACAAAAATTATCTAACAACCCTGTATAATGGAATTATTGGAAAAGATATAGTAACAAGATACAATATAAAATACTCGAAAACATTGAAAGAAATTATAAATTATATTATTTCAAATTGTTCAAAAGAAATTTCATACAATAAACTTAAAAATTTATTTGATGTTAAAAGCGTGCATACAATAAAAAATTATATTTCTTATGTGGAAGAATCATATCTTATTTTTCAATTATTCCCTTTTTCTTACAAAACAAAAATACAATTGATTTCGCCAAAAAAAATTTATGCGATAGATGCGGGGCTGGTGAACGCTATTTCTCCGCCAATGTTTGACAATAAAACAAGGATAATTGAGAATGTTGTTTTTTTGGAATTAAAAAGAAAACAAGCAATAAATCCCGGATTGGATTTATATTTCTGGAATGGAATAAATAGCGCAGTTGATTTTGTTGTAAAAGATGGACTGAAAGTTAAACAATTAATTCAGGTTTGTTATTCTCTTGAAGATGATGATACGCGAAAAAGGGAAATTAAAGGTTTAGTTAAAGCATCCGAAGAATTGAAATGCAGGGAGTTATTGATTATCAGTTATGATGAAGAAGAGGAAATTAAACAGGATGGATTTGTTATAAGAGTTGTTCCTTTGTGGAAATGGCTACTTGAATAATTTAGAATATTTCATTTAGTTTCCACGCAATAGTTATAAAATCAACCAATTTTCCCTTAAAAAGGGTATTATATATAAAACACACTTAATTATGATTGATACAAGAAAAGGACAAGTTTCCTTAGAATATCTAATGACTTATGGTATCGCAATAGCGATAGTTGTAATAGCAATAGCAGCGCTTTATTCAATGGGGGTATTTAATCCAAGCAGTTCAGCAATGCCTTGCAGTCCATGTTTCTCAAGTTTTGCATATGTGGATTATGCTGATGGCGAGTTAATGATTAAAAATGGACCTAGGGCTTTGGAAAATGTATATTGTAATGTTACTGGAGGAACCTGCAATATTGACAGTTTTGCCTTAGTAAACCTATCAGCAAATCAACAATTTAAAATAACTCTAGGTAATAAAACCGAGCAGAATGTACCCCTGACTTTAAGTTATACTGATGCCTTGAGCGGATTACCACACACCGACATAGCAACAATACACAACTAATTTTGATTTTTATTTTCTGGATTTTTAATTTTCTGTTAAATTAACCAATTTCAATTTAAAAGGGATTATTATATATAAAACACACTTAATTATGATTGATACAAGAAAAGGACAAGTTTCCTTAGAATATCTAATGACTTATGGTATCGCAATAGCGATAGTTGTAATAGCAATAGCAGCGCTTTATTCAATGGGGGTATTTAATCCAAGCAGTTCAGCAATGCCTTGCAGTCCTTGTTTCTCAAAATTTGCATATGTGGATTATGCTGAAGGTGATTTAATAATCAAAAATGGTCCCAGAGATTTGAATAATGTAGGCTGCACTATTAGCGGAGGAACTTGTAGTATAGAAGGTGTTGCACTCATGAATATATCGGCAAATCAGCAGTTTAAAATAAATATAAGTGATACAAGTACGTCAGACATCTATATGAATTTAACTTATGTAGATAGGTTAAGTACTTTAACACACACAGATACTGCAATTATACATAACTAATTTTAATTTTTTGATTCAATTTATTTTTACATTTTCAGATTAATAAATAAGAGATAATGGTAGATTTGTTATGATTGAAAGTGAAGTCATCATAAAAACGAGTAATAACAAAAAGAATGAATATGAGAACAGCAAAGATTTTCTTAAATCAGATTTGTTTTTTTTGGAATCAACTTTTTCATAAAGATAAGCTATTCCAATAACCCCAGAAACTAAAATAAAGCAAATACCAATTACAATTATTTCAATTACTGTTTGTGAGAATAAAATATTATTGGAAATTATGAGAAATAAAAAGGTTATTATGATCATAATTTTACTTATATATTCCATAGCTTCTTTGGCAATTTTTTCTAAGTGATTAAGTGAATGACTTGTTAAAATAAACAAGCTAAATAATGCAGGCAATGTGATGTAAGAAGAGATACTTTTTATAGTTGGATAAGTTCCGTTTATAAGGGAATAAGGCTCTAAAATAATACCTAAATTTAAAGATATGAATAGGATTATAATACCTAAATTAAACTTTCGTTTTTGAGTTGGATTTAAGGTTTTTAATTTTGGGTGGAGCCAATAAGCCAGTATTATATAAAATACCTCACTTAAAATTAATCCCAATACAGAATAAAAACCCATTAGAGGTAGGATAAAAGCAGAAACTAATATCTCTAAATAAAGAATAGCAATTAACAAATCCTTTTTTGATACTTTGTTCTTTTTATGAATTTTCATTATTAAGTTATTCAATTATAAATAAATCTTGTTATTTAAAATACCTCTCAATCGAATCCTCATCAATCCTAAAATATTTAAACTCAGTAACTCCGGTGTTACTTTCATCCAGTCCAACATCAACTCCAGAGGTAATATTCATATAAAGATATTCAATATTTGTTGCATCCACTTCCACATCAATCCCGTAACTTAACAATTCATTTTTATCAGCAAAACTTTCCAACCCAACACTGCGATTTGCTGAACAATAGGAGCAGTAATTTTTTCCTTCCATCCTGTCAAAGAAACTCGGACCTGAGGTTGAGTTTATATATCTTTTGTTATCAACATGTTTAATAAAATTGCTTATATTCCAGACTTTGCCTTTCCCCCCGGACAGTAAAATGTTTGAATTGTCAATCAATATGGTTGTTGCATTATTATTTTTAAGACGGGGTATTGTAACATTTGCAGGAAAATTGCTTTCAGAGATTATTCCGCAAAAATCATTTATTTCAGAGGGAGAGTAAATCAAAGCAGTTGCAACAACAGCAATCTTTTCATCTTTATCAGGAATGGTTGTTATATTATCGGTAATTACAAGTTCCCCATAACACCACCCGCTTTCAGTATTTCCGCTTAAAATCAATTCTGAAAAATCACCAATATATTCGCTTTTCTTTATTTTTCTGGAACCTTTGCCCGCAGTTATATTTATAAGATAAAGAGGGTCTTCAAAATCATCAATCCATACCTTTTCAATTATTTCAACTTCTTTGGAAATCCTTGCAAGTCCTTCTTTAGAAATATTAATCTCAGCAGTTGCACTAAACAGGATGTAAAAAGAGTTGTCTAGCGATATTTTGCTTTGTTTAAGGTTTATGCTTATATCATAATCTTTGGTGTCTTTATAAAATATTTCAAGTTCGGATATGCTATTGCTTAAAGTATTATCCCCCATTCCGGAAATATTTGTCCCGTTCAAAGTTCCGTTCCAGATAAGTTCGAGAAGGTTCTCTTCTGTTTTGTTATCCGCAAAAAAACTTCCGCTGTCTATAATCTCATTTAAAGATGAAATTACAGCTCTTTTTACAGTGACATCTGATAATATGTGGATACTTCTTTCAATGCTGTTATAAGTGTATTTCAAATCCTTGATTTCCTGGGTTAAAAATATATTATGTCTTTCATAAGAAACATTTTCTCTTTGCAATAATACCAGAGAGAGGACAACTATTAAAATAAGCGTAAATATCACTGAAAACAAAACCCCTTTCATCTTCGAAGTTTTAAAATAAGAATAATTAACAGGATTATAATTGCAAGTATAATAATTATTTCTTTTACAGGAATCTCCCTGTAAGGGCTGATTCTTGTGATGGTTTCATTGTTTGTAAGATTGTTGAGTTCATCTATGCTTACAAATTTTTCTTCTTTTGAATCATTTGTCTCCATCACAACTTTGACTTTTCCGTCTTCAAATTCAAGATTATTTTTTTCAGCATATTCTGCGGGATTGTCTGAGTTTATTAGACCTTCAAGACTGGAGTCCACCCCTCCTTCAGAATCTTTTGTTTCTTCCGCATATTCAAGGTTTATGCTAAACATACCATTCAAGGTTAAGTAAATAATTTCATTTGAATTATTATCCAGAAACTTGTCAACTTCAATAGTAATAGAAGTGCTTTCTCCTCCATCACCTATTGCTTTAAAAAAAATCTTTGCCAACAAAAAATCTCCTGTAAAAGTTTCGTTTAAGTTAAGATTTATTTTTATTTCATCTTCAACCATATAACTAATGTTAAAGTTTCCATCAGAGATATAATCAGGTTTTATTACCTTATTATTATACTTGATAAAAACAACAACTTCTGATAGATTACTAACGCTTGTAATATAAATTGGCACTTCTTTAGTCTCATTTTTTTCTGCTGAAAAATGTGTAACAAATATTTTAGTTTTATCTGCTGTAAAACATGGTAAAATTTCAGTTATGTTTTGAGAAAAAGAAATTGTTGTAATATCTATAGCATGGATTGGAATTAAAAAGAAAATTAGTAAAAAAAATGCTGAAATAAAATTATCCACTCTCATAATACTTAACAAAATAATATGTTTATGTTTAAGATTTTGAATAATATGAATAAAAAATAAATTATGGGAACACCAAATAAAAAAATTATATTGTTAATAATTACATTTGTTTTTAGTTTGAGTTTTGTAGAAGTAGTCTCTGCAGTAATTTTATATGTACCTGATGAGTATTCGTCTATTCAAGCAGCAGTTGATGCTGCAAATTCTGGAGATATTATAATTATTGGAGATGGGAGTTATAGAGAAAATATTAAAGTCAGTAAAGATCACTTAACTATAAAATCAGAAAATGGAGCTGAAAAGACGATTGTTCAAGCTAAGAATTCAGAGGATTCTGTTTTTGTAGTAACTGCGGATTATGTAACTATAGATGGGTTTACAGTTGAAGGAGCTAATGGAAAGATGGGTCCATTAACTGGAATTACAATAGTTTCAAGCAATAACACAATCAAAAACAATATCATAGCGAATAACAACATAGGAATTAGTTTAACTCCAACTACCGATAACAAAATTTATAGGAACACTATTGGACCAAACAAATTTAACATAGGTCTAATTGGTATTTGTGTGGAGGGTGGCTGTTGGTGCCCAAAAAATAACAAAGCTTACCTCAATAACTTTAGAGATAAACTTAATGGTTTTGGTAGTGAATTTAATCTCTGGAATTACCCAGAAAAAATAATCTATACCTATAAAGGTAACACTTACACAAACTATTTAGGTAATTATTGGGAGGATTATGAAGGAGTTGATGGAGATGGAGATGGACTTGGAGATAGTCCCTACATAATAGAATCTGGTGGCGATAATTATCCTCTAATGGAACCTTTTGAGACTTATTTTGAATCAACAAAATTACCAATTCACAATCTTGATACCGGCGAGGACTTTCCAACAATTCAAGCTGCAATAGATGATTCCAATACAAAAAATGGAGATACAATTATAGTTGATCCCGGGATTTATGTAGAAAATGTGGATATTTCTAAATCACTAACTATTAAATCAACTTCTGGAAATCCTGAGGATACGCTGGTTCAAGCTAAAGACCAAAATACTGATGTATTCTTTGTGCATTCCTTATGGGGACCTGTAAAAATAAGTGGGTTTACTATTGAGGGTGCAAAAGGTTCTTGGTGGTCAGAACCTGCTGGGATACATATTGGTCCATCCTGTCATCGTTGCAGTATATCCTCAAATAAGATACTAAATAATCATTTTGGGGTTCATATTTATGGTTCTTCTTTTAATATAATAGCACATAATGAAATAGACTCAAATGATTTTGGGGTTGTCTTAAAAGGTCCTTCGGGACATGCAGCCTTTGCCATACCATGTGTTGAAAATAATGTAATACAGAATACTTTTGTAAGCAACAAGAAAGTAATAAATCTGTTTGACTCATACGGTAACAAAATTCTTCCTAATAATTTTATAAATAACAAAGGAATTCTTCCAGTTCTATGTCCTGATGCAGAATCATCTTTTTGGGATTCTTCCCCTTTAAAAATAGATTATATTTACAATAATATACAATTCAAAAATTATATAGGAAATTATTGGGATGATTATGCTGAATCAGACACAAATAATGATGGAATTGGTGACACTCCTTATTATATGGGACTTCTAAAGAAGTCGTTAGATGACTATCCGTTGATAGAACCATGTGAGAATTATAAAGTTGATGAACAAGCAATAATCAATTTTGGTATATATAATCATGTGCTTATCTTTGAGTGCCCTATAAATGTTACAATCACTGATCAATACAATAGGATTATCTCAGACAACGGAACAAATGAAATACCAAATGCAAGCATATTTATAACAAATGAGACGAAGATATTCTACTTGCCAATAAACATTATTTATTCTGTTAGGATAGACGCATATGATGCAGGTAAATTCAAATTCACAAAAGTTTCACCAATTGAAAATAATATTTCTATAACAAAATTTGGAAATATATCAATAACCAAAAATACAAGAGTTTTGGTTAAAATAGAGTCAAATGTTATAAACTATACAATGAGTATAGACTATGATGGAGATGGGGAAATAGACGAGGAAAAAATTCCTAATGTGAATGAAATAATTAATATAAATCAACCTCCTGTTGCATTATTTACCTATTCTTCAGAAAATATTATAGTTGACAAAGAAATAACCTTTAATGCTTCTTCCTCTTATGATTCAGACGGTTTAATTGTTTCTTATAGATGGAAGTTTGGAGATAGAGAAATAGAAAATGGAGAGGTGGTTACCCATTTTTATTCTTCTCCAGCTAATTATAGTGTAATATTAACTGTAGTGGATGATAATGGAATAAGAGATTCAGTACAAAAAACAGTTAAAATAAAGAAGAATCTACAGCCAATAGCAGATGCTAATGGTCCTTATGAAAATTATGAGGGCTCTTCAATAACATTTAATGGTTCTGGTTCTTACGATTCTGATGGAGATGTTCTTCAATATAGATGGGATTTTAATAATGATGGAATTTGGGATACCGGTTGGTCAATTAACCCAATTGTTAATTATACTTGGGATGATGATTATAGTGGTATAGTTAAATTAGAAATCAACGATGGAGAATTTACTGCTACCGACATTGCTAATATTACAGTCAAAAATGTTCCTCCAATAATTGAAACTATTTTAAATCAAACTGTTGAATGCTGTTTAGATGTGATTTCATTAAATGCTTCTTTTAATGATCTCGGTTTGTTAGATACTCATACTGCTAAAATTGATTGGGGCGACGGAACAATTGACGAAGGGACCATTGAAGAAGGAAATGGAATGGATAATATTAAAGGAAATCATAAATACTGTATTGCAAATAATTATACAGTTGCTATCTTTATAATTGATGATGATGGAGGAATAGGAATTGGCAATTCAACTGTTACTGTAATAGATACTTGTCCTCCAGAAGTAAATATTATTTCACCAAAGGAAATTATTTATTTAAATAAACAAGAACCAGTACTAATAAATTATGCAGTTAGTGATATTTGTGACCTAAATCCGAAAGTAAAACTTTATTTAGACGAAGAAGTTTATACTGAATATTCAATAGATTTAGGTAAATATTTAGGTGAAACTAAACACATATTAAGGGTCGTAGCAACTGATAAAAGTGGAAATGTTAAAGAAGACATGGCAACTTTCAAAGTTGTTCCAAAATCAATGGAATCTTTCTTGATTAAAAAGATAAAAATAGTTTATTCAAGTAAACATTCAAAGGATAATACCAAGTTTACTATCTTAGGGAGCTTTGAATTACCCGAAGATTACCAAAAAAAGGACATAAATAAATCAGCTTTTTTATATTTTAAGATTGCAGATAAAGAAGGAAAAGATAAAGTAACTTTTAAAGAATTCAGAAATTTTTGGTTTTATCATGAACCTTGGAAATGGAAAATAAAAGTGGATGATAGTTTAAATACAGGAATTGATATTAAAAGGGCATTTATTTATTGGTTACCCTATGAAAAATCTAAGGAGAAATTTAAAAAGAATTGGTTCTATATAGAGGGAGAATTATCTTTAGAAGGAATAGATATTAACACTTTACCAAGAGAAGCAACTATTAGTTTAGAAATTCCAGTAAAACCTTACCAAAAAGCAGGAAGTTTAAGTGGAAAAGAAATAATTGAATTCAAGAAATTTAATAATATCTGGTTTCTTTCATAATATTTCTTATTTTTTCCCTATTACAAACTTTACAAGGTTTGCATCTGATATTGTTCTTATACCTCTTATAACATTGGTGTCTGTATTGGTAAGAATTGAAATGTTTTGCCCTGTCAGATTATATATGCTATCTTTCAGTCTTTGTTTTGCATCTTCTTCAGCATTGTAAGAGCTGTTAAATATATCGCCATAATTAACTGAACCTGGGACTTTTAATGAATATATCAATTTGCTGTCATTTAAACCAGATATTCTGTCTGTTTCATTTATTCCTAGAAATATGTAAATGCTGTTTATCTCATTGGATATTTTTTCAACAGGAATATCCAATATAAATGGGTCTCCAAGGTTTTCATAAAATCCATATGTTGATAAATTATATATTGTTATATTTTCAGGGGTGGAATTGGTAAGGACAAGCAGGTTTGTCCAGTAATCAGCCGAGTAAGAAGTTACTTTTGCTTCCAGTACCTGCGTTTCCGGGTTCTTTTTCAGGGTGCATATAGAGTCAATGCAATTTTCTTCAAAAGATATAGAAAATTCACCGTAATCAAATTCTGGTTTTGATTCATTATAAAAAAATTCCATATAAGAATCATTATAAAGAATATTTCCTGTCAGGCTAATATTTCCTTCAACACTGATTTTTTGGGTTGTATAACTTATTGAAACAATTGATGCAGCAATATTTCTGTAAATTTCCTGCAGTTCAGAGGAATTCTGGCTGGCATAATAATTTCCATTTCCGCAATCTGCTATTGCAGTTAGTGTTGTATTTCCCATCTGGCAGTTTGCGATAGGACCAAAACCTATTGAATGCACCGTTGTATTTAAATCATTGTGGAGCCTGCAACTTGAGAAATTTGCATTTTGCATTTCGCAACTGCATTTACAACTTTGTTGACAACAAGATTCACAAGTACAACTGCAAGTATGCTCACAACAAGTTGGGTGTATATGACACCACCAACCAGACCAGGAATAACAACCACATTCACCACAACTCTGAGAAGTTGGGCAATCGCAATTTGACCCAGTATCCGGGTCAGCAGGACAGCAATAAGTGCAACCATAACAATCACCTTTAAATACACCTTTAGTTTTAATCCCTTCACACCCTGAGTCTGCACACTTATGGCTTGGTATACCATCAGTCATTATAACTACAAACCTCTGCCTTGAAGAATTGCTCTTTGGAGGTTCTAACATTTCATAAGCTTCGTTTAGCCCACAGCAAATGCAGGTTCCTTTCTCAGCTTCATATTTATCTATTTGCTCAAATAAACTTGTTTTGTTTGTTGATAAGGAATGACTACTTTCAACCTTATCTCTATAGTCCGCTAAACCAATTCTGTTCCCTGTGGTATTAAGGATAATTTCAATAAATTCTTTATCCAGTTGTTTTGCCAAGTCAATTCTTTGATTGCCTGAGGAACAATCACTATTGTTTTCCACACAATAAGCCATACTTCCTGAAACATCGGTTATCAAAACAATATCTGCATTTCCAGTTTCCTGTTCCATAAAGTCAATAGATCTTATACCAAATCTTAAAGGAATTGTTGTTTTACTGATATTTGTATAGCTTAGTCCAGCACTGGTTACTGAAGAATTTATATCTGAATTATTTAGAGTAATATTTATTTCTCCTGTATTATTGCTCTCAAAAATTGTTGCATTTGCGATTGTTAAATAAAATACACTGCCGGTTATATTATTATAATAATGCAAATAGACAGAAATATTATTCAAATCACCATTAACATAAAATCCATCATAAAGGTTCATGATTCCTTTAATTCCAGGGAAATAATATTTCATCTTCCCGGATTCTTTTTCCTCGTAAAGTTCTGTTGAATTATAATCCACTTTAAGGAAACCCCCTCCAAGATATTGCTCGGTAATATTTGCGGAGTTGAAATTAATCTCAATTGTGTTATTTCCTTTTATGAAGTTTGACAAATTAATATCTGCGCTTTTTATATTTGCGCTGAAGTTTCCAGTTGTATTGTCAGGCGAGAAATTCCCGGAGAAATTCCCGTTGATATACAATGAAAAGTTTGAACCTGAGTAAACTTCTATATAAGCGGACATAATCTCTCCTGCGGTTTCCGGGATGTTCAGGTTAAAATTTAAATTACCCTGCCCAACAAATCCCCCAAAATATAGATACCTTGATTTGTTTGTTTTAATCCCACTTAAATATGCTCTTGCAATATAGCCATATTTCGGTCCTGAACCATAAGTGTTTTCAATCAGGCTGGATACAGATAAAGATTCTGAACTGTTAGAATGATTTCCCGTGATTAAATCATTTCCTATAATTAAACTAAACTCAAGGTTGTCTAAAATTGAGATTGAATTTATTATTTCTTCAGTTATATTTTCGGCAATTTCTTTTTTTAACAAATCATTTTCATCTTTGTATATTCCCCAGTAAGTTAAGACAAGATCAAGAACGCTCAATTCCAGTTCATCTTCAGTCAGATTATTATTTGTTATCATATTGTTTATTGTTTCGCTCTGGTTTGCGGCTTCAAATACTTTTATTTCAGCCATTGAATTCAGGAAATCATTTGACAACAGATTCATTTGCTCATATTCAATTTCTTCATGAACTTCAGGAACTGAGAAAAGATAATAGCTTGAGGTAAGTACAACTATCAGAACAGAAATTCCGATTATTATATCAAGAGAAAAAACCATACCTCTCATATTTTAAAAATTACCGCCTGTATAGAAACAACAGATGAATTTAGAATTCCAACACGGTTTATTATAAAAGCTGAAGACGCATTTTCAGGATTTTTTCCGAAAGTATAATTTCCAATAGTCAGGTTATAATCATATTTAAGACCAAGCAATATCAGACTTTTCTGGTATCCAAGGTTTTCAAGTTCTTTTAATTTGTTCCAGTCAATCCGGTTGTTTGTCTGCAGACCTATAATTTCAACATTGCTAACATTCCAGTTTTTTGGATACCCTTCCATAAAAAATATTTCACTTAGCTTATAACCGCTTTGAGTCAATTCGCGCTTTTCTTTTAATTCATTTAGTTGCATGGTATTATACCCAATATGACTAATCAGAATCGCAAGAACAAGTATAAATATTGAACAGGCAATAAGGAAGTCAAAGGAGAAAATCTGACCTTTATACAAAGGAAACGCCCGTTTCATTATATATTATAGTATTTTCACCATTATTTAGATTTGCCGAGATATTTATCGGTATATAGCAGATTTTTATCAGATTATCTTTGCTGACAATAACTTCATAATTTTGTATTGAAACTGCGTGGTCTCCGGGTTCAAGATAGAAAGTACGGCTGTAATAAGGCCCTACTTCAAGAGCGGTTTCTATTTCGAGTTTCACTGTATCGCATATATTTTCATATGTTTCTTCAACTTTCAGTTTTTCTGAATAAAAGTAATATCCTCCGGAATAACCGAATATAATCACAAATATCAGGCTCAATATCCCAACCAAAACCAAAAATTCAACAGATGCCTGCGCTTTCATATTAATATTATTCAGGTTTAACAAGATTTACATAAGTATCTTCAGCAACCAGTTTTATTTCATAACATCCTGAATTGTTGGGAATCCATCCGGTTAGGTTTACTTCTGAGGTTTCATATATCATTTTATCCCCTATATGACATGCAAGAATAGTGTTGTTCAATGAGCATCCGGTTATAGTTTCAGGCAGGCATATGGTGATTGTATGCTTTGCGGGTTTTCTCTGGTTGAAAACAAAATTTGAATTCTCGCTTATTTTTTTAAGCGCATCTTTAGTGATGCTAACATCTGTGTTTATTTTGTAAGAATAAATAGCATGGTAACTGTAAACAACATATGAAGATACAATAATTATCCCAATACCCACGACCATCAGGAATTCTATAGACACTTGGGCTTTCATAATTATAAGTTAAAGGTAATTATGGATAAGGAAGATGATATTACAGACAGATTAAATGAGTTATTGAAGAAACAGGAAAAATTAAAAAAACACACCGTTAAATCAAAACAAACAGAGAAAACAGGATCAAAGAAATCTGTTGCAAGGAAAACAAAACCAATAAAAAAATCGAAACCTGCAGCCAGAAAGAAACCCTCAACAAAGAACTCCAATTCTAAAATTAAAAGAATTGATGAAAAAAAATCACCAAAAAAATCCAAACATACGTTGTCACTCAATGAAGATAAAAATAAATTGGGAAGCAATATTAAATCTAAATTTATGTCTTTATTCAGGAAGTCAACCCCCACAAAAAAAAATAAACCAATTGCAAAAGAAGTAACCAAAGAAACAAAACCAAAGGAGATAGAAAGAGCAATTACCAAGGAAACAAAACAAAAAGAAATAAAAAAACCAACTGCAAAAGAAAAAGGAACACTCGTCAGAAAAGACGGTGCATCATTTCATTCATTCACAAAAACGAATGATGCATCTTCCCTCGTTGCTAGGCAACGGGGAAGAATGTCGGAGAAAATGAATGAAACAACAAAGAATCAATTAATTAAAAAAAACACAAAGAAATCCGGAAGAGATGTATTGGATGCGGTAACTGTTGCTGAGGTTATGAAAAAAGCGGAGATTATGGATATTGAATCTCCGGTTGTTGAGGTGGTGAGAATGTTTTCTGAAAAGAAGTGCAATGGCATTTTTATTTCAAAAAAAGGAAAAGTTGTAGGTTTGATTATTCTCCCGGATATACTTAATGTATTGAGGAAAAAGAAAAAAATTGCAAAACTAAAAGCAGGAGATATTATTGGCAATCTTATATGTCTGGCTAAAGGAGATAGCCTCTCAAAAGCAATACTTAGTATGCATCTGCACAAATCGGGCTGTATTGCGGTTATGAGTCATAAAGAAGTTGTAGGTGTTGTTACGAGGAGCGTAATATTGAACAAAATGGCGAGAAATATTTTTTCAACTGAAGATGAAGGTGTGATTGGAAATATAATTGAGACAAAGGTTGATAAACTTTTAGATCTTTTAAGGAAAAAAGAGACAAATATGAAAGAACTGGAAGAAAGATTAAATATTGATGAGGAAAAAATAGAAGAGTGGCTGGAGATACTGGAAAACCACAATTTAATTAAATATAAGAAATCATTGTTTGGAAAAATATCGGTGGAGCATGTTAAGTAAGTACAAGATTGGATTGGAGGATTATAGCGTGGATGTAGAGATTTCAAAAAGCAAAGATGGGTTTGTTACAAATTATATTATCAACTTTTTGGAATTGGATGAAGGCACCAGAGCAGTATACGAAGAAATTAAAGAGAGATTGATAACCCAACTCCAATTGGTTTCTTATAACACTTTGGATAAAAAGAAAAAGATAAGTGATGATTTCAGAGATAAAGCGAGAAATGAAGTGGAAAAACTTATTCCAAAAATTGAAGAAAACAAGAAAAATTATATGGTTGGAATGATAGTTCATGAGATGCTTGGTTTGGGCAGGTTGGAAATCCTGTTGAAGGATCCAGCGCTTGAAGAAGTGGTAATTAATTCAAGCAAAGAACCTGCGCAGGTGTATCATAGGGAATTCGGGTGGCTTGTTACAAATATAACTCCAAAGAGCGAAGATGAAATACTGAATTATTCTTCAATTATCGGGAGAAAAGTTGGGAGACAGATTACAAATCTTACTCCTTTACTGGATGCTCATCTTCCGAACGGCGACAGGGTGAATGCCACTTTAGCCCCAATTTCAAATGACGGGAATACAATAACAATCAGGAAATTCAGGAAGATTCCGTGGACAATTTCAGAATTTATTTCAAATAAAACCCTTGATGCTGAAGTTGCGGCTTTGTTTTGGCTGTCAATCCAATATGAATTAAATATTCTTGTATCTGGGGGAACCGGAACCGGAAAAACAAGTTTTTTAACAAGTCTGATGCCATTTATCCCGCCAAACCAAAGGATAATCTCAATAGAAGATACAAGAGAAATAAAATTGCCTGGTTTTTTGCATTGGGTGCCTATGATCACGAGAGAACCAAATCAGGAAGGGAAGGGTAAGATTGATATGCTGGATTTGCTTGTAAACTCCCTTAGGATGAGACCGGACAGGATAATAGTTGGTGAAATAAGGAGAAGCAGGGAGGCGGAAGTATTATTTGAAGCTATGCACACAGGTCATAGTGTTTATTCAACCATTCATGCTGATACCGCGGTTCAGACTTACAGGAGATTAATTAATCCCCCAATATCCATTCCTGAAACCCTGCTTGATGCAATAGATTTGTTTGTTGTTATGTTTAGGGATAGGAGAAAAGGTATAAGGAGAGTTTATGAAATAGCTGAGATACCATTTTCAAAAGGCAAAAATTTCGAGAAAATAAACATATTGTATAAATGGAATCCTAAATCAGATCAGATATTTAAATATCATGAAAGCAGGAAAGCTATTAATAAGTTAAAGATATTGACGGGATTTGATGATATAGGAATAGCAAAAGAACTTGATAACCGCAAAAAAGTGCTCGAATATTTGGTTAAAAAAAAGATTAAAGATGCGGATTCTGTTGAGAGATATATAACTTCTTATATAAAAGACCCGGAGAAATTGATGAAAAAAATAAAATGAAAAGGGCGAAAAAAATAGGGAAACTTTTACTTCCCTTATTTCCAAGTTTAAGTGTCAGGTTGAAACAGGCTGAGATGGAGGTATCTGCTGATGAATATCTTGGCAAATCAATAATAACTTCATTCTTTTTCGGATTCTTTGGTTTGATTATCATGCTTTTATTTAATTTTATTGTGAGTCCGGGAGGTAATTTTATAGGTTTTGTGGTTTTTATTCCTGTCTTTATATCAGCAGTTGTTTTTATATATAATCTTTTAGGTCCAAGCATGATTGTTTCAAAGAGAGTGTTGGATATTGAAGCAAATCTTCTTTTTTCTTTAAGGCATTTGCTGGTTGAGATGAGGTCAGGAATTAATAATTATGATTCTTTTGTCTCGTTGAGCAAATCAGATTACGGCGCAGTGTCTGTTGAATTTTCAAAATTGGTAAGAAATATTTCATATGGGGTTTCTGAAACGCAGGCTCTTGAAGAGCTGATGATTAAAAATCCAAGCATAAATTTTAGAAGGGCGCTCTGGCAGATACTTAATGCTATTCGTTCAGGTTCTGATCTTTCAGGCACTATTGAAGAACTTGTGAAAGAATATTCTCTTGAACAGAAGACTAAAATTAAGATGTATGGGGGTCAGTTAAATTCCCTCGCTTTAGTGTATATGATTTTTGCAATAATAATACCTTCAATAGGAATCACTTTCCTGATTATCCTTTCATTTTTTTCTAATTTTGCGATAAATGAAGGGCTTTTAGCATTGATATTGTTGGTTATTGTTGTTTTCCAGTTTGTGTTTATAGGGGTTGTTAAATCAAAAAGACCCCGGATAGAATAATTATGGGAAGGTATGCTGAGTGGGTTAAGAAATATATAAAATATAGTGGGATAAAGATGGAGAGCGATACATTCATTAAAATTACCTCTTCGCTTCCATTGATATTTTTAATATTTGGGTTGACTTTATATCTTTTCTTTGGATGGATTTATTGCATAATTCCTTTGGTGATTTTGCTTGTTGTTGAAGGTATAATGCATCTTACTTTGGTGATGGTTTCAAACAAGAGGGCTTCTTTGGCGGATGAGATGTTGCCTGACGCATTGAGATTAATTTCTTCTAATTTAAGAGCGGGGTTAATTCCAGAGAAAGCTTTGCTTGTGAGTGCCAGACCGGAGTTTGGTCCGCTTAGCGAACAGATAAATGAAGCTGGGAAATTTTTGATTGTGGGGCGGCAGATAAAAGATGCTTTTGAGGCAATCCCTGCGAAAATAAATTCTCCGGTTTTAAGGAAAACATCAAATCTGATAGTGGAAGGAATTGTAAAGGGCAGCAGTCTTTCTCTGTTGCTTGAAGGTCTCGCTGATGATATAAAAAGCACTTCTATGTTGAGGAAAGAGATAAAAGCGCAGGTGACTGCTTATTCAATGTTTATATTTCTTGCGTTGAGTTTTGGAGCTCCTTTGTTGTATTCAGCATCATTGTTTCTAACTGAAACATTAATCGGTCTGGGGGGCGTTCTGCCTGATGAGCCAATGGCAACAGGAGCAATTCAATTGACTATGTCTGGCGTTAATTTATCTGAGGAATTTCTTCTTTATTATTCCATAGCCATGATGATTATATCTTCAATATTCGGCGGGATATTGATTGGATTGATTCAGGAAGGAAAAGAACTTGCGGGGCTTAAATATATTGGCATGCTGTTGGTAATAGATTTGACTTTGTTTTATATAATCAAATTTGTGGTATTGAGTTCATTTTCTGTTTTCTGAATTTTGTTGATTCCTTTATTTTTTATGAATTTAAATATTTGAATTATTTTAATAGAATACCGCCACTCACATTAATATTTTCTCCATTAATAAATTCGGATTTACTTGAAATTAAAAATAAAACAGCATTTGCAATATCCGAGGGTTTTCCAATTCTCTTAGAAGGATTTCTTTTTGCATAATTATCAAAATCTTCTTCAGTACAAATATTTTCAGTTAGAGGTGTTTTGGTTAATCCCGGACTAATAGTATTTACTTTGATATTGTATTTTGATAGCTCTATTGCAGATACTTGTGTAAACATAACTATACCCGATTCAGCGCAACAATAAGCGCTCGCTTCTTCAAATGGTTTCAAAGCAAAACGCGAGGCAATATTAATAATTCTGGGTGCTGATGATTTTTTAAGTAAAGAGATTGCATATTTTGTGCATAAAAATTTTCCGTTTAAATTAACATCAAATATTTTTTTCCAATTTTCATAATTATAAGTTTCAATTGATTCAGGGATATCAATTCCTGCGTTGTTTATCAAAATATCAAGTGCGCCAAATTTAGATAAAACAAAATCAAACATTTTTTTAACCTCATCTTCTTTAGAAATGTCGGCTTGAAAAATAACTGCTTTACCGCCGAATTTTTCAATTTCTTGTTGTACTTCTTCCGCTTTTTCTTTTGATTTTGAAAAATTGATACAAATTTTTATATTTTGTTTAGCCAATTGAATTGCAATTTCTTTGCCTATACCCGATGAGGCACCAGTTATTAATACTGTTTTATTTTGTTCCATAATATCTCAAAATTATTTTGTATAATAAACCAATAATATTAAATATCATTAATTAATCACGCTTTTCTTCAATTCAAGTATTCTCAAAACCTCAAAATTTGGATTTTCTATTCTCACCATAATTTCTGGTTGTATATACCGTTCCTCATTGTATTCTTTTAGTTTCCCAACAAGATCAACTAAATCCCCTTTTTCAATAGTTTCAATTATATCAAGTTCTTTGAATATTTTGCACCTGATTGTGTCTGTAGTGTCGTCAAGTGTCAGGCTGGCGTAATTTCCATCTTCAGAAACATATTTGTCCAGAACTGTCGCCATAATCCTCACTCTTGAAATTTTCTTCCCATCTTCCATTTCAACATAATTTGGCGTATATTTGTCTTCTTCAGAGGTTCTGTCTATCTGAACATATTTTCCGCTATTTGCGGCTTTTATATCCATCTTATGAGCAACTTGTCTTTCCTGCATAATTAAATATAATTAATTTAGGTTAGGCAAAAATAACAGGAAATTCCCAGTAATCCTGATTATACTTGAATATATATTATGGAAAATCTTGAACTTATTGGTTTGCTTTATTCATGCGGTTCAGTGAAATCAAAGAATATAATTGAGATTCAGACAAAAAGAAAGGAACTTGCTGAGCTGATTTGCAGCCTGATAGCTCTTGCAACTATGAAAAGCACTTCGAGAGGTTATTCAGTTAAGATAACTGGAAAAAATTTAATTAAAAATTTTGGCATTGACAAGACCAAAATTCCTGATTTAGAGAATAAAGGTGAAAGAACTGGTTTTTTAAGAGGATTTTTTGAGGGAAAGAGTTCAATATCAATTGTAACCAGAATTATAAGGATGTCCGGTAAAAGAGAACAACTTGAAAATCTAAAAAAACTTTTGGATTCTGAGAATGTAAATTCAGTAATTTATAATAGTGGCGGATATTATTCATTGTATATTGAGGGAAAAAGCAGGTGCGAAATTTTCAGGGACAAGATTGGCTTTTTAACCAGGGAAAAGAAAGATAAACTAGATAAAACAATTTCGTTTGGGATTTAAATAGATACTTAATAATATATATTCCATTACCGAAAACTATATATATTAGATTATAACCATTTATTAATGGTAAATATTAGAAAATGGAATCCTTTAGATGATTTTGGAAAAAAATTTAGAGAAGATGGAGCAGGTATTGTTTATTCTCCTTACCATGGTTATTGGAATGGGGATCCAAACCTTGAAATAGCATTTGATAGTTTATCTGAATATATCCCGGAGCATCATCAGCCGCATTATCATGAATATATGGAAGAGGTTTATACAGTGATTGGGGGTTTAGGTACTTTGTTGGTAAATGAAGAGGAAGAGTGTGAGATGAAACCAAAGGATATATTGAAAGTAAAACCCGGAGAAATACACAGGATACTATCCCTAGATGACCCAAAAGAATATGGTCCCTTAACATTTTATTTAGTAAAGGCACCGAGCGTAGAGGGTGATAAATTTGTTGTTGAGCCGACCTATAAAAGGAGAATAAATATACCTTAAAACAACACTTAAATTTTTATCTGAATTTATAAATGGGTTTAGGTATCCTTGGCGGAGGTCTTACCGGGTTGACTATAGGATATTTGCTGAAGAAACAAAACCTTGATTTTGAAATACTTGAAAAAAACAATGAATGCGGGGGTCTCTGCAGGACAATACAGGAAGATGGATTTACCTTTGATATTGCGGGGGGGCATATTATCTTTTCAAAAGACAAGGGAATTCTAAATTTTAAATTAGATATTTTGGGGGATAATAAAGTAAGGAGTAAAAGGAATACAAAGATTTTTTACAAAGACCGTTTTGTTAAATATCCATTTGAGAATGGATTGTCAGGATTGCCAAAAGAGGATAATTTTGAATGTTTGAACGGATTTATAAAAACCCTGAATCGGAAATATAATACCCCGAAAAACTTCAATGAATGGATTTACCAGACTTTTGGAAAAGGAATTGCTGAGAAGTATATGATACCTTATAATGAAAAAATATGGAATTTCAAAACAGAAAATATGGCAACTTTTTGGGTTGATGGCAGGATACCAAAACCCCCATCCGAAGATATTATAAAATCTTCTCTTGGAATAGAGACAGAGGGTTATACCCACCAGTCTTATTTTCATTATCCTAAACAGGGAGGGATACAGGCATTGATACATCCGCTGGAAGAAAAAATAAAAGACAAGATAACTAAAGAATTCAGGATAACTTCAATTAAAAAGGAAGAGGGGAAATGGGTTGTTTATGGAAACAATGAAAAAAAAGTGTTTGACCAGATTGTTTCAACAATGCCTCTGATTGATTTAGTAAACCTGCTGGATGAAGTGCCGGAAGAAATAATTAATGCAATAAATAAATTGAAATACAATTCATTGATAACTGTGATGCTTGGGTTGGATACTGATAAATTAAATGATTTGCACTGGCTTTATATTCCTAATAGAAATGTATTGCCTCACAGGATTGTTTTCCCTAAAAACAACAGTTTCTATATGACCCCTGAAGGAAAATCTTCTGTTGTGGCTGAGATAACTTTCAATGATGGAGATAATATTTCCAGGATGAAAGATGATGAGATTATAAAAAAAGTAATAGATGATTTGGATGATAAAAAAATAATTGATAAAAATCTTGTCTGTTATCGGAAAATCATAAGATTAAAATACGCTTATGTTGTTTATGATTTGGAATATGAAAAAAACATAATCAAAATTCATAAATTTTTTGAAGGATTGGGAATTGATTTGTGCGGCAGATTTTCAGAATATAAATATCTGAATATGGATGCCTGTATAAAATCAGCAAGGGATTATGTTAAAAATAATAATTTTATACAATAAATTATGAGGACAATAGGTCATAATCTAATAATTATGAGAACGGGTGGAAGATGAATGGAAAAATAAGTATCAATTTTGTTGTTGAGGATTCCGGGTGGTTGAAATATCTTGGATGCTCCACTGCAGCGCAGTATTTGTATAAAGGGTTGGAGAAGGTATGCAGTCCATTATGGAACTCTAATAAACGGTGTTTTGATATTATACATTTTCATACTTTTGGACCTAAAGCAATATTTTATAAAAAAATCGCAAAGGGCACAAAAATTATTACGGCTCATTCAACGCCAAGACTCAATCAAAGTAATTTTCAGGGGGGATTAAAATTTGAATCTTTCTACAAAAAAATGTATAATTCTTATGACCATATTATTGCGGTCTCTAATATTTGCAAAAAGGAATTAATTGATTTGGGTGTAAAAACCGAGATAAGTGTTATCCCAAATTGCATAGATTTAAATAAATTTAAATATTCTTCGGATAAAAGAAAAATATTTCGTAAAAAATACGGTATTTCTAAAGATGAAAAAGTTATTTTGAATGTTGCGCAGCAAACGCCAAGAAAAGGAATAGATGATTTCATAAAAATTGCAGAAACATACAATAAACCCAATATAAAATTTATTTGGGTGGGTTCCATGCCATATTCTATTTTTTCAAAAGATTATTTTAGAATTAATAAATTAAAAAAGAATTGCAAAGGAAATATTCAATTCCTGGGTTTTGTGGATGATATTACCGAAGCTTATTGCGGTGCAGATTTGTTTTTATCTCCTTCTTATGCAGAGGGCATGCCTATTGTATTCCTTGAAGCATTATCAACAGGATTGGGTGTTCTTACTAGAGATATACCTGAATTTAAAGAAGTATTTAGAAATAATATCTCTTATTTTGAAGAAATGGATGATATAGAAAAATTAATTCAAAAGTTATTACCCAATCAAAAAAATACTAGAAAAATTAATGATTTTATTAAGAAATATGATGCGGGTAAAGTTGCCGACAGACACTTAAAATTATATAATTCAATAATCAATTAATATTATGATATCCGTAATAATTCCAACTTACAATGAAGAAAAAAATGTTGAGAACTGTCTCAAATCTTTGTTAAATCAAACTCTTCCTAGAAAGGAATATGAAATTATTGTTGTTGACGGACAGAGCAAAGATAAAACCGTAAAAATTGCGAAAAAATATGCGGATAAAGTAATCCAGCAAAAAAGCAAGGGTGTTGGCGGCGCAAGAAATGATGGCGTTAAGTTGGCGAAATATGATTTAATTGCAACAACTGATGCTGATTGTCTGGTTCATAAGGATTGGCTGGAGAGGATAAAAGAGAATTTTAAAAATAATAAATTTATATGTTTTTATGGTAAACAGGAACCGCTTGAAAATACATTTAAGAATCGTTTATATCTTAAGTTTTTAAATACTGGCATACAAATTGTATATTATTTTCAGGTTTATTTAACAGTTGGAGCAAATATGGCTTTTAGAAAAAAACAATTTCTTTCTGTTGGAGGGTACAAGAATTATAATGCAGGAGATGATTTTGAATTACCATTAAGACTCAAAAAGAAAGGAAAACTAAAGTATGATTCAAAAATGAAAGTATTATTTTCCATGCGCAGATATGAAGAATGCGGTCTTGTAAAAACATTAATTAATTGGTTGATAAATGTGCTTAAAAGTAAATATAATTTAAATATTTCGGTTGATGGTTATACCAGAAAAAATTATAAAAAATAAGCAGGTGATTTAGTATTTTTCAAATTAAATTATGAGGTCTGTAATAATCCCTGAGTTCTTGAGAGGGTTATCCAAAATATAAATTTACCAGCGGTTAATAAAATTAATTTCATTTATTCATTATGAAAATCCTATATGCGGTTTGTTCCTGGGGTTTGGGGCACTTAACGAGAAGCCTTCCAATCATAAAAAAACTTGCGGAAGAAAATGAAATTTTTGTTGTTTCCACAGGGAGAACCTTGGTGGCAGCAAGGCATAGTCTGATAGAGGAAAATGTAAAATTTATAGATATTCCTGATTACCCGCAACCTTTCACAAAAAACCCTTCGTTTTTTTTCTTAAAATTTTCTTTTTGTCTTCCCGCAATATTAAATAATATAAGAAAAGAGCATGAGCAGATTGAAAAGATTGTAAGAAAAGAAAAAATAAAATTAATTGTTTCAGATTCAAAGTATGGAATTTTTTCAAAAGTTCCTTCTTATTTCATCGCGCATCAATTAAGATTTATCGCGCCTTTTGGAATGACTTATTTTACTGAATATTTTAATTCCAAGTTGCAGAAAAAATTTAATAAAATTCTTGTGCCTGATTTTCCGGATTTTGAGAATTCTTTGTCCGGTGATTTAAGTCATAACCTGAAATTTTTCAATAAAAACAAAATTGTTTATTTCGGGGCGATTTCCAGTTTTCATAAAAGAAATCTAAAAGAAGATGTGGATGTTTTCATATCAATTTCAGGACCTGAGGTTCAGAGGAAAGTTTTTGAGGAAACTGTTTTAAATCAGGTGGGGGAACTGAATGGGAAAATTGTTGTAAGTTTGGGAACTCCTGAGAAAAAGTTTTCAGAGACAAGAGGAAACGCGCAAATATATTCTTATCTTGAAAATAGTAAAAGAGAAGAACTCTTGAATAGAAGTAAAATAGTTGTAACGAGGAGCGGGTATTCTACTATCATGGACCTTGCTGAAACCGGAAGAAAAGCTTTGTTTGTTCCAACAAAAAACCAGACCGAGCAGGAATATCTTGGAGAATTTCACCTGAAAAGGAAAAACTTTTATTGCATTTCACAGGACAAATTAAATTTAAAGGAAGATTTGAAAAAAGCAAAAAAATACAATGGTCTGAATCCTAAATGGAATACAAAGAAAAGTTTAAAAATATTTTTAGATACACTGTTTATGTGATTTTGATGCAACTTTGAATTTCAAAACCATTTTGGTGATTTTTATCCAGCTTTTTACATCCCAGATAAATTTACTTTCTTTAATCCCTCCGCAACGGGGAAGTAGAGGTGTGTTTATTTGCCCCACTTTGAAATCATTTTTTATTGACTTTAAATTCATTTCCGTTTCTATTGTGAAATCATTGCTCTTTAAATTAAGTTTTTCAAAGTCTTTTTTTCTGATAGCTCTGTATCCCCCAAGAGGGTCAAATATCTCAAACTTTAGCAAACGAAATAATAATCTTGGGATGAATGAGATAGCTTCCATCAAATTGAATTTTTTATTCTCTTCTGATTTTCTGCATCCAATAACCAAATTGTTATTTTTTAGCTTTTCCAACAATTTAGATATATATTCCGGGGGGTCTGTTCCGTCTCCATCAAGAAAAATAAGAATTTCTCCTTTGCTGTTTTTAACCCCTGTTTTCATTGCCCTGCCTTTTCCTTTTCCTTTTTCAAAAATTACCTTTGCTCCGCAGTCTTTTGCTATTTTTGGGGTTAAATCAGTGGAGGAATCAACAACAATCACTTCTGATTTTTTCAAAATATCTTTTGGAATTGAACCTAAAACTTTTTTAATGCCTTTTTCTTCATTCTTAGTGCAGATTATAATGCTATAATCCGGTTTTTGAGGTTTCATATATAGAATACAATTAATCTAAATAAGTTGTATTTGTTGCCATTTATTGTTAATCTGAAACTAATTTATAATGTTTGATATTGCATGGCAAAGTTAATGTTTTTAAAAAAGGCTTAATTATGCCTGAGATAATTATTGGTAGGGATTGGGATGACCTGAAAAAATATGGAAACAAAGGAACAATACCAATAGGAAAAAATATTGTTGGAACAGGCGTTGAAACTCACCTCGCTTCTGAAATAAGGGTTGATGTATTGAGACCTCATGTAACGGTCATTGTTGGAAAAAGAGGTTCAGGGAAATCTTATACAAGTCAGATATTTGCGGAAGAGATTTGCAAGCTGCCGGATGATGTAAGGAAAAATTTATCCGTTGTTTCAATTGATACCCAGGGAATTTTCTGGAGCATGAAGCATCCAAATAATAAACAAAGGGATTTGCTTTATGAATGGGGTTTAAAACCGCAGAAATTTGATGTTTTTGAATATGTTCCTGTGGGTCAGAAAGATAAGTTTGATGAGATGGAAGTTGAATATGACAATACTTTCTCATTCAAACCATCAGAACTTACTGTAGCTGATTGGTGTTATGCTTTAGGGTTTAAAGAGATTGATTTGGAAGGGATTTTGATGTCAAAAGTTATAAATAAAATGGAAGGAGAATATTCTGTATCGGATATGGCCGCTAAAATAAGGGAAGAAGATTATGACAATAATCTTAAATTGAAGGTTGAAAATATTTTATTGAGCGCTGATAAATGGGGTATTTTTTCAGAGGAGGGAACAAATATATATGAGTTTCTGAAACCCGGTAAGGTTGTAATATTTGATGTAAGTCTTTTCAGCAGCGATGATGTAAAGGCTTTGATTATCGGGTTGCTCATGAAAAAAATCTATGAGGCAAGAGTCATAGCGAGAAGGCAGGAAGAACTGGCTGCAATGGAGGAAGAAAAGAAGGAAAGAGAGGTCCCTTTATGCTGGATAATAATAGACGAGGCTCACAATTTTATACCATCTTATACGCAAACCGCTTCATCAGAAATTATTCTTACTGTAATTAAACAGGGAAGGCAACCCGGGATATCGCAATTGTTCATTACGCAGATGCCTGATAAACTGCACCCTGATGTTCTTGCGCAGGCGGATGTTGTTATTGCGCATAGGCTGACTTCAAACAGGGACATTAATGCTCTAAAGGCAATCATGCAGACTTATATGTTGTATTCAATAGAAAAATACCTTGATGATTTGCCAAAATTGAAAGGCACTGCTTTGATAATGGATGACAATTCCGAGAGACTTTACAAAATGAGAGTAAGACCAAGACAGAGCTGGCATGGCGGAGAAAGTCCGGTTGCTCTTTAAAGTCAGACTTTCTTTCTTTAAAAAAAAAGAAAGAAATTCCGACACCCCAAAGAAAGAAAAAAAGAAATTGGATAATCCTAGTCGTCACTCAAAACTACGAAGTTATTCAATAAAATGATTTATTAAACGGGTTTTTTCACTCCAATTTTTCAATTTATGTTAAAATTCATAATTTGTTATCTTTCTGGTATCCACCATATTTGTGAAAAACCAGACCTATCTCCTTCGTCTGTAGTTATATCCTTATATTTGATTAATTCTCCGCTTTCAGCATCAACTTCAACAGCCCAATAATAAACAAAATCCCAATCACCATGCTTAAACACCATAAAGTATATACTTCCACCATATTTTGCTTCTCTACCACCATATTCCTCAAGACCGTCCATTCCCACTAAATCTTCTAATTCTTCTGCTATATATCTCGAATATTCATCATAACTAGAGAATTTGTAATCCAGAGAACCATTTTTTTCTGATTCTTCATTGTTTCCATCTCCATCACATGTTTTATATTCACATCTCTGAGTTGTATAATTGTAATAATCTGCTGTATTCTCATTACTATCATCGCAAGTTTTCGGACAATCACCACTTTCAAAATCATCTAGAGGTGAACTACTTGAACTTGAACCACCGCAACTTGTTACCATACCAAAATACTCACCTTCTTCACAAATTCCATTATTTGGGCAAGGCTCTATTTTTCTATATTCACAGGTAGATTTTCCATCTCTAACAAAACAATTATCTTCTGTGCATTCATCCTCATCATCACAATTTATATCTTCTGGACAAACTCCACATTCAATTGGACAACAATAAGAATCTGTTGAGTTTAAATAATTCAAAGCACATTGCCCCTCTGAACTGCAAAGGTAACCGCCCAATTCTCTGCAATTTTTCCTGACTTCTGTTTTTGTGTTTGTCTCATCACTTGTATTATTTCCTTTCCTAATTGCACATAAAACAGTTTGGTCTTTTGTGTCAAGCCACAAAGTCAGATTTATAGAATTTGTTTTTAAATCAACTTTATAATAATCCTGTATTTTCATTTGCTCCCCACAATCTTCTCTTATCAAACCAATTTTTGTTTCAACAAAATTTTTATCCCACAGGACTGCTTTAATGTCTGCATCTGGATGAGTTTCAAGAAAATTTTGGACTTGAGGAATTTTTTCAGCAATGGAGGTTATATCTGTTTGGTTTGTGCATCCACTTACAAAAATTATAGAGAACAATAATGAGGTTATTAGAATAAGTTTAGCAAGTTTCATAAAATATATAAATTTTTAAAAGTAGGGATAACCATATTTCTTTTGGGGTTAAGACCTTTTCTTCTTAAGAAAAGGGTTTAAGCGGAAGGAGGGATTTGCACCCCCGTAAACCGGTCTGCAGCCGGACGCATAGCTATTCTGCCACCTCCGCATATAGGTTATTTCCTTATTTTACTAAGAAAACTTAAACCCTTCAGCCAGAAGCCAAAGGGTTGTTCAGATTGCCCATCATCAATCATAGCCGAAGCTCAAAACGCTCACTCTGACGAGGAAACGTCTCTGTTTTCCGTGCGGAAAACAGATAAAGGCATCATCATATAAAATTAGTTTGTTTTTAAATTAATTATGGACCTAAAGGAATATCTTAAAAATCCGGATAAAGAAAAACTGTTTGAGAAGGTTTTTGGAGAGATTAAGAAAATTCAGGAGAAATTTGAACCTTTCATAACTATTTCTGAGGAACAGGCAAGGGAACACTTAAACAGCAAAGGCAATGATTTTTTGGGAATTCCAATTTCAGTGAAAGATAATTTATGCACTAAAGGAATAAAAACAACTGCGGGTTCAAAAATTCTTGAAAATTATATTCCTCCTTTTGATGCAACAGCAATAGAGAAAATAAAAGAGGTTGGTTATTTGATAGGAAAAACTTCAATGGATGAATTTGGGTTTGGAACTTTCTGCATGAACTGCGCTTACGGGATTCCAAAGAATCCTTTGGATTATAAGAGGAGTTGCGGAGGTTCTTCAGGAGGAGCTGCGTGTTTAACCGCGGCATTGGATTCTCCCCACATTGCGATTGCGGAATCAACTGGAGGCTCTATTTCCTGCCCCGCAAGTTTCTGCGGAGTTTCCGGGTTGACTCCCACTTATGGTTTAGTCAGCAGGTATGGTCTAGTTGATTACGCTTCTTCATTAGATAAAATCGGCGTGATTGCGAAAACCTGTTTTGAGATTGCCTACGGATTGACAAAAATTGCTGGACATGATGAAAAAGAATCAACTTCAATTAAAAAGAAAGAAATTGATTACACAAATTGTCTTGATAAAGATATTTCAGGATTAAAAATCGGGATACCAAAAGAATATTTTGAGGGTGTTGAGGAAGAAGTCAAAAATGAGGTGTGGAGAGCAATAAAGAAATTTGAAAGAGCAGGAGCAACCTATGAAGAGATTTCTTTGCCATCCACGAAATTTGCCTTACCAAGTTATTATATTGTTGCGATGAGCGAAGCAAGCACAAACCTTGCAAAATACTGCGGGTTGAGATATGGTTCAACTTTGAAAATCGAGGGAACTTACAATGATTTTTTCTCAAAAGTGAGGGGAAAATATTTCGGGGAGGAAGTAAAGAGAAGAGCCCTGATGGGAACTTTTTATAGGAAGGCAGGTTACAGGGATAAATATTATCTGAAAGCCCTAAAAATTAGGGGACATTTAATTAATGAATTCAAGGAGCAGTTTAAAAAATATGACTGCATAATTACCCCAACAATGCCGATGATTGCCCCGAAGTTCACGGAGATTGCAATGCTTTCCCCGGCTCAAAACTATGCAATGGATATTCTCACTGTTGCCCCAAACCTTTGCGGTCTGCCTCATCTTTCAGTTCCCTGCGGAAAATCAAAAGGAATGCCTGTTGGTCTGCACTTAATCGGAGACCATTTACAGGAAGAGAAGATATTGCAGTTGGGGAGTTGGTTGGAGAAATAGATAATAACCCTGAATTTAATTATGGCGAATATGCCACAATTAGAAAAAATAGTATCAATTAATTTGTTATTGAGAAGTTATTCTGATGAATTCTTTAACGGCTTTTCTAAACTCGGGATTTTTTAGAAACTCTGCTTGCATTTTGTGTATCTCTTCCCAACTGAATATTTTGTAGGTCATAATTAATTAGAGATTCTGTAATAAGGAATTGGTTGGAGAAATAAAATATTCAAAGTATTCTGAAATGATTGGGTTAAATAAAAATAGTATTAATAAAGCCCAAGACAAAAATTATTCCAGTACAACTATAAATAAACATTCCAAATGAATAAGTAGTAATTAAATGGAAAATTATGGACATCTCTTCTTTCAATTCTTTAGATTCATAGTCAATCTTCCCAACATTCTTGGATGATTTATAAAGCATCTTACCAAATTCTCTAAACTGAAATATAAAAATAAATACCAATCCGCCCCAGATTCCACTTGTTAATGTATAAGTAGCGAATTTTAATGAGTCATCAACCAAAGTAAATGTTGGAATCAACATGACAAATAAAGAAGTTACAATAAGGTACGAAGGAAACATAAATCTTATGAATTTCCATTCAAATTTTAAGATTTCTTCTCTAACTTTTAAACTTTCGATTAAGAAAGGTAAGATAAAAAAATTACACGCATTGGCAATTAAAAGAAATGAACTTATAGAAACCGTAAAATAATTTAGTTGTAAGGATCCTGTTGGAGCTAAAACAGCACTCCATATAACATAAGATATGAAGAACATTATGATTGAAAATAGTCCAATATATTCTTTATTTCTTTTGAAATAGGATTTGTTTTTTTTGACCATAATGAATTTGACTTATTAACTAATTAAAAATAAACCTGCGCTAACCGGATTTTCATAAACCTTATTCAACAATATGCTAAAACCCAAAGATTTCTTTATTGTAGTTGATTGGAGAAATAGAATCGATTACCCTATTATTGAGATGTCAACCTGATGAATTCTTTCAAATCTTTTCTAAATTCCTGGTCTTTCATAAATTCATCTCGCATTTTGTGCAGTTCTTCCCAACTGAGTTTTTTGCGTGTCATAATATAGTTTAAAGCTATATTCTTATATTATGGCTAATTGGGGTTTAGTGATTCTTGGAATTATATTTTTTGTAGGAACTTTTTATATAACTCAGATTATGATATCCCCACAAGAAAAACAACAAGTTGAATTGGCTAATCAAATATGTAATTTTGATATATATGGAATACCTCTCGGTCAAATAGGACAAGCAATAAGTCCAGAAGCTGCAGGTAAATGCGAGGAAATAAAAACTATTTCTATGGTAATAACTTGGGGTTGGCTGGGGTATGTTATGGGACTTTTCCTTTTAGTTGTGGGTTTAGTTACAGGTGGAAGAAAGGAAATTATCCGGGAGATTATAAGAGAACCAGTCAATTATTCGAAAACTGAAGAAAAAGAATATCTAGATGAAGAAGAGGATGAAGAACTTGATGATAAAGAAAATATTAAAAAAATTAAATACTGTGCAAGTTGTGGAAAAAAACTGTCTAAAGGTGAGAAATTCTGTCCAAAATGCGGTGAAAAAATATGAATTTAAAAATATTAAGTTTATTAATAATCTCAATTCTGTTGTTTGTTCTACCGGTGTTTGCTCAAGAGAATTGCCAAATAGCATATCCTTTATTTGGAATTGTAGAATGTGTTTCAGATTTTGCTAAAGATGGACATTCTAAAGAAGAATACAAACAATTTACAATTATTGAAGATTCAGAAGATATAATTAATTTTCAATGTTCGGGTCGTTGTCAAATAGAACAGAAATCAGATATAAAAATAAATTGTGATTTTCCACTTCAACCTATTTGGCAAGTGTATAAAAATAGTAACCAAATTTCTGATAATGGGTGGTTTGATAATTCTGAATATCCTTTGCATTTTTATGATGGTGATAGCATAACGGTCAAAGCTAAATGTGGCACACTTTGGAATGTTAAAACTTCTTCTGATGTTAAGTTTTTGTTGTGGGAGAAATATTTATGGGAAACATTACCACAACAAGGACAATCTAAAAATACAGGGACTCCTGGTTGTATTCCACAGGATTTAATTAATAAATATTACGAAAAATCATTATCATCAGGCACCACACCTTTATCGTGGATTACTAATTCTAAAGGGACAAATAAAAAAACTTTGTCTGTTGAAACACAAGGAAAAGAATTTGTTGAAAATATACAAAATTTACCAACAAATATGAAGGTAACTGATACCTATTCATTTTTTTATAGATGGGAAACAGTTCCTGATATTAATATAGTGTATGATAAAGAAGGGGATATAGCAGGATATTGTGCGAATAAAAAACTATTCAATTATGGTGAGATAAAAACGCTTTCTGGTTCTTGTTATCTTATACCAACATCCATTAAAAAGGCTGTTGAATGTTGTTTTGATTCAGATTGTATTTTAGGTATGGCGTGTAATCCTATAACATATACTTGTTCAGAAAACAAACCCTGTGATTCTGATTTAGAATGTCCTCAAGGTATATGTTCAAATAATTTGGAAACCGACTGGTCTTGTGATAAATCAAAACAATGGTATCCAAAATCAGGTACATGTGTAAAATCCATAAAACAAGTTTTATGTTGTTCTGATAGGGATTGTCCCGCAGATAAATATTGTAACAGAGAAGAAGGTTGTAAAGATAAATATGTTCTTATAGATTGCCCTTATGGAAAATGCTGTAAATCTGGTGGGGATTACAAACAAAAAAGATGTTCTTCTGGAATGGAATGTTGTATGTCAAATGACCCTTTTCTTGGTGAATGCAAAGTTAGTTGTGTGGAATATACAACAAATCCCTATAATCCCCCAATCACACCTCCACCTGAAAGTGTCCCAGAAGAATCATATAATCCTTTATGGATAATCTTACTTTTAGTTATTAGCGGTGTTGTGGTGATTGGTTATTTTTTATGGCAGAAAAAAGAAGAATGTATTATTAGTAAACCTATTAATCTAAAACACAAAAAGGTTACTTCAAATCATAAAAATAGAAAAATAAGTAATATTAAAATTTCTACCAAACCATGTGAAAAATTTTGCACCAATTGTGGAAAACCTCTAAAACCAAATGCTAAATTTTGCATTAATTGTGGAAAGAAAATTAGAGAGTAGGTATATCTATTAAATTATAAAGGGTTCTTAAAATATAAAATAATGCTAATTTGTTTTTAATTTTAAACAAGTTATGAAAAAAGTAACTTTAAATCAATTTTTAATAACTCTATTAATTTTATCTTTATTTTGTATTTCATGGTATTATATAAGTATATCTTATCCAAAAATATTGATTGATGAAAGACAGGGTGCTAAAGTTACTTTATATTGTTCTTCAGAAAATTGGATGCATTCTGGCAATATGGTTTGTTGTGAATATAAATTAAATTCTGAAGATGAAAATAATTTTTATAATTTTACTTTGGAATGGAATATATTTTCATCGGAAGGTGCTTCTCCTGAACTAAAAAATCTTACTCCTTATTTTAAATCTGAAAAAAGGATATGTTTTGTTCCTGCCGTATTTGGAATGTCTGAGCCAGAAAGATATATTATTTATTTTAAAATTTTGGCAAATGATAAAAAAACAACAAAAATTTATCAATTATTTTTAAGGTCTTTAATATTAGAAACCTACACTTTGAATTCTGAACGTGAACTTATTTGGAACTTAATTATGGTTTTTCTTATATCTTTAACTTTAATTATCTCAGTTTTTAGTTGGAGGCATTCTATCTTCAAAGAAGAAGAAAAACAGGAGGACTTGATTAAAAGTCTACAATCAGAGTTAAAAATTGTTAATAGACATTATGAATGGTATAATAAGCATATACCTAATAAGAGATTACCCGAACATGGAATTTATAGAATTAATCCTTCTTTTTATATTAAGAATTTAAAACCTAAAATTAATAATATTCCAACAGAAGATTTGAAATGGAATTTAAGTTTATTAGTTGATAAAATAGACTTAATTAATACTTATACTAGGATGAATTTAAATAATAAAAATATAGGCTACAATAAAATAGAACTTACTTTAATAGATCTTAAAAAATATATTGGGAAATTAGATAAGAATTGTAAATCTATTTAGAAGGCTGTATAATACAATACCTTGATTTTTAGTTAATTTGCGCTAGCCGGGATTTTCGTAAACCTTATTCAACAATATGCTAAAAAAGGTCGCTTCGAACCCGAGTCACAGACTTGGCAAGCCCATATCATAACCACTAGACCACCAGCGCATAATATTCCCTTAATTTTAAATTAATGTAATTTATAGTTATGGGGTTGTGGTGTAATGGCTTATACTCAGGTATATAATATAGCTGACCTTAAATTAAAGCACGACTGGCTCCAGGGACAAAAATCCAATGGAGTTCTGATGCGTAATGCAGATGACAGAGAAACCAGTTAATTGGGGTTCGAATCCCTGCAACCCCACTTTAAAAAGTATTAATATTATGGTGGCTACGAGAACGATAAGTATTCTTTCGGGAAAAGGAGGCGTCGGAAAAACCACAATGACTTTTAATCTGGGAACAGCTTTAACTGATTTCGGAAGAAATACTTTGGTTATTGATGGAAACCTTACAACCCCGAACTTAGGTCTCCACGCGGGAATTCCTTTATACCCAATTTCTTTGCATGATGTTCTGAAAGGAAAAGTTGATATTTATGATGTGATGCATGTTCTTCCAAGCGGGTTGAAAATTATCCCCGCTTCAATAAATTTAAATGACCTCAAGGGAGTAAACCCCGAACTGTTATCTTCTAATTTAATTGAGCTGGTTGGAAAACTGGATTTTATTCTTATCGACGGAGCTCCGGGTCTTGGGAGAGAAGCAACTTTAGTTTTAAACGCTTCGAACGAGGCAATAGGAATTTCAACAATGGATTTGCCTTCAATAACAGATTTGCTAAAATCAATAAAAGTCGTGGAGCAGTATAAAAAAAATTATATTGGAAGTATAATTAACATGGTCAGGTATAAAAAATATGAAACAAAAAGAGAATATGTTTCAAGTTTGCTTGAGGATACCCCAATTCTTGAATTGGTTCCTCATGATGAAAGTGTCAGATATGCTTTAGCAAACAGGTTGCCTGTTGTCCACCACAAACCAGATTCAAGAGCAAGCCACAGCATTAAAAGCATTGCAGCCAAATTAATTGGGAAGGAATATAAAGCTCCGTGGTATAGGAGATGGTTCAGATAATAAATCAAAACTAATTTTTAAAAATTTATTTCTCCGCAGGAATATTTATCTCAGCTTTCATTATTTCCACAGTGCTTATCGGATAAATAATATTTAGCACTTTTTTCAAATCTCTCTGAAGTTCATCATTGAGTATTTTTGTCATAAGCGCATCAAGTTCATTTCCTAAAAGAGACAAATCAATGAAATTTTCAATTTTTTGTCGTATAACTTTTGCAACGCTGGTCTGCACATTTTTTACTGTAGTGACAAAAACTTTTAATACAATTTCTTTATCATCTTTTGTTTTTCCTTTTATTCGTCCGTCAATTCTTGTTGAGAATTTCCTTATATTTTTTGAGAGATAGCTTTTTGACACTTCATAACCTACAAAAGCGCAATTTGCTTTATCTTCTTCAATATCTGTGATTTTAAAGTGGAATTTATAATAATATTTTTTCATATTTTTGTTTAAATCGCCGGCATATATTGATAATTTTCTCCCTATTATTTTATCTGGTTTATCCGCTCTTGTAATTCCTATTGCAGCACCCCCAAAGAATTTTGGGGCGATTATCTGGAATTCTTTTTTTATTTTGCCTTTCATTTATCTAATTATTAATAATCTTTAAGAAGTCCAAATAAGGTTCAATATAGAGAATCAGGGCATTTTTGGACAAAATCCTCACTGAAGAAAATATGCTTTGTTAAAATAAGTATATTTTATCAAAATCTAATTAGTATATGGCAGAAAAGCCTAAATTGACTTATAAGCAATTAATCAACCAGCATCTTAAAATCCTTAAGAAACTGCAAAGTAAATCAGGTTTATTTTTTGCTTCAGGCTTCAATAAATCCTATTATTATGATAAAAGCTGGCTGAGAGACAATTTTTATGAATGCATGGCATTTGAGGTAATCGGGGATTGGGATACTGTTGAGAAAACATATACAGCGCTTTTGAAAATATTTCTCAAACACGAAGATAAGATTGATTGCGCAATTTCAAAGAAGCCAAAATATTCTTATGAATATATTCATGCGAGATTTAACCCGGATAATTTTGATGAATTCTGGGAAGAATGGGGAAACAAGCAAAATGACAGCATAGGAGCAATTCTTTTCACAATAGGGGAACTTGAGCATCACCACCACAGAACAATTTTAAAGACAAAAAATGATTTCAGGATTGTAAATAAACTGATAAAATATCTTGATAGCATAGAATACTGGCATGATCAGGACAGCGGAATGTGGGAGGAAGATGAAGAGGTTCATGCTTCAAGCATAGGGGCTTGTGTTGCGGGACTTAAATCCATAAACAGGATTGAGGGGATAGATGCGCCAAAACAGATGATTAAAAGAGGAGAAGAATCTCTCAATGCTTTGTTGCCGAGAGAATCAGGGAGGAAATTTGTGGATTTATCTTTGTTGTCTTTAATCTGGCCATATAAAACAGTTAATGAAGAGCAGAAAAAACACATTCTTGAACATGTGGAATACCACCTTTTAAGAAAGAGAGGTGTTATCAGGTATAAAAATGACCATTACTATAACCAGAATCCTGATGGTTATAGCGAGGAAGCGGAATGGACTTTTGGTCTGAGTTGGCTTGCAATAATTTACGAACATCTCAAGAACAAGAGAAAAGCAAATAAATTCCTCAAGTTAATGTTAAAAACCGACACCCCTGAAGGAGTTCCTGAACTTTATTTTTCAAACTCAAAAAAATACAATGAGAATATGCCTCTTGGATGGAGTGAGTCTTTGTTTATAGTGGCACTGCATGATATAAATAAAAAGTTTATGAAATAAGAAATTAGATTTAGTTGCGATTTGATTAAATTTATACAGTATATTTTATCACAAATTTAGTGGAATATTCAGGTCTCGGAGGTTGTTCTTCACTTACATTTAAATCAGATAGTTTTTCCAGATTATGTTTTAAATTTTCTATTTTTTCATCATTAAAAGAATTCCATCCGACAACCACACCAATAGCATCTTCCAAGAGGCATTCTCCCATACTTAAATAACAAGTATCTGAATAAAATTCTGTATATTTGCCTCCTACATAATAGCCAGAGTATTTTCCAAGAGAATAACCTTCTTTTTTTAAAAATTTAGCAATATTTTTCTCAACTTTGTCATAGACTAACTCTGATTTTGGTTTTCTTTTAAGTATATTTTTAAACATAAAAACTCTTGATTTTACTGATATACCCCGAGGCTCTGCCTCGATTGGGATAGAATGTTTCTGATGTAAGTTATGGATATAGAACGAGCACCGCATTGTACTTACCGTATCAGGTATCACATGGTTTTCGTGGTAAAGTATAGGAAACATATGTTGCTGGAAAAAGTACTTTTGCAATATATTAAACAAATCATTTTAGAAATAGGGAAAAGATATTGGTTTAAGTTTGAAGCGATTGGAGTTGAAGAAGATCACCTTCATATTGTGGTTGGAGCCCCACCCAGAAATTCACCATCTGACATAATGAGAATTGTCAAAAGTATCACAGAAAAACAAATATTTCAGGATTATCCAGACATTAAAGAATTTTTATGGGGTGGAAATTTCTGGAGTGCTGGAGGACATATAGATACAGTAAGCGAATATGGCGGTTTGGATAAAATCAAAAAATATGTTGAGGAGCAGGGCAGAGACAAGAACCAGTTGAAACTATGCAACTTTTAATCCGTTAATAGATACCCCGGGGCTCTGCCCCGATTGGGTATTTCATTTAAAATTTTAAATAATTTACTATTTCTAAATCTTATTCTTGTTAGTTCTCCAGTGTTTAACTCTTACTCTGATTCTCCTTGTTCTGGCTCTCTTTAATCCAAATTTCTTAATGTCCGCCCATCTTGGAGCAGGTCTGCTTGAAACAGCTATAAGTTTCAGTTTTTTTACCAGACTTTTCTTGCTTCCCATAAGTTTTTATAAATTAAATTAATTAAAAGTGGTTATTGAGCTTACCTGAAAAAGAAGAGAATACATTCTATTCAGAGAATTTTATAAAAAGAAATTAATAAGGAACTATTCTATAACCTTGATACATGGCAGGAGTTCCTTCTTTCAAGTTTTTCACAACTTCTTTAGCTTCCATGTATCTGGCTTTCCAAGGAGTCTCTCCAAAATAAGCAACAGTGCTCTCTGGAAGTTTATCCATAAATAGTTTATATTGAGTGATTTCTCTTTCTAGATTGGTCATAACAGCTTCTAAAATCTCTCCAGCCGCAGCTCCATAGTCTTTTGTAGGTTCAATAAGGTCTAAATTTCCACCTTCTATTGCCCTGAGACATGATTTTTTTTCATCTGTTCTTGTTACCATTATATAATAAATATTTAGTACTATTTATAGTTTTATTCTGGCACTATGAGCCAAATACTCCCATAATTTTACAGTTTAAGAAAGAGTTACTCATTTCATTTAAAAAATAGTATATTTATTAGATATAATATGAAAAAAATAAGATTTGGAAATTCAGAATTTGAAATAATGAGTCTTAAAAATCCATTTGGACTGATGTTAGGTCTTATGTTCAGGAAAAGAGGGAATGCTCTCATGGAATTTCCTTGGGATGGAAAACCCGGAATCTGGATGCTGTTTATGAGATATCCTTTAAATCTAATATTTCTGGATAAAAACCTGAAAGTGATTGATATCCTGAAAAATATCCCTCCACTTTCATTTAACCCAAAAACATGGAAAACTTATTATCCAAAAAAGAAATGCAAATATGTTCTTGAATTGGATGCAAGGGAGAAAATTGAAGTAAAGCAAAACTCCAAATTGGAATTTGTTTAAAATGGCAGTTCCTTCCATTTATATTGCTTCGTGAAAATAAAGGTTTGCCAGTCTTTGATAATCTTTGAGTATTTTGTCTTAATTTCGTGCGAAAGAGAATCAAATTCCTCTGTATTTTTTGTCCAGAAACCTATTTTCAGGTCATAGTTTCCTGTAATTTTTTTCACAGAAGTTATGTTTTTGTGTGAAATCAAATAATCTAAAAATTCCTCCCATTCTCTTTTTGAATAAAGTTCCCAGCCACAGAGTGACGGGGTATTTGAGAATAAACATAGAGAAGTTTTTAAAAAACGGTAATTAACATAAGCTGTTCTGTTTGGTTTTAATTTATACTCATAAGATATAATTATACAGGAGTTGCTTAAATAATTGGAGAAAGAATATTATTAAATCTTACTGCACTCGCTAAACCAACCCAAAACAACGAAATACAATTTCTGGTTTTGGAAATACAGGATAACCGATACTCTGGGGTATATTTGAATATAAGTTCTCATAGGCAGATTTTAATTGATGTTGTTGTTCTGCTCGGTCATATATCTCTCTTATCGTTTTACCAATAATTATAGGAACACCACCATTTTCTTCAACTCCAAAATATCTCACTCTATAAACAGCTTTGTTAGGTGGTTTCACTGTATTACTTTCATTATCAACAGGCAATAAGATTATATCGTCAAGAAAAGGACAATTACCTCCAAAAAGAAATTCATCGAGAGATTTACCAACATCTTCCGGGAATTTTTGCAGATATTCTTCGTTTTCTAACCACAATTTTCTTGCCTTTTCAGGTTTCTCGGAGTATTTTTTAAGAACCTCTATTGCTTGTGTATAAGTTCTAATTTCTTCTACACCAATAAATTCCAAAGATGCTCCTGTTCTTATAGCTTCTTTTACTTCATTTCCTTTTTCCCGTAACCACTCTGAATAATCTAATACTCTATCACTAATAAATAAGTATTTAAATTATATAAAGGATGTTGGTTATAAAAAATATAGCCTCTATTACATATTTCCTTTTTTATACTTAATTATAATTCATCAATTATTCCCAAAAAGAACTCCTTATCTTTCCTATGTGTAAGCAGTTTAGCAACCTTATCCCTTTCAACCCACCTGGCTTCAGGATTATTTAGGTCTATTGGTCTAAGAATTTCCTGATTTGTCCTGAACAAAAATATCGTGATTTCCTTTAGTTCTGATTTATCATCTTCTTCTCTCAGCCCAATTCTATATCTCTTATATTTTCCAAGTTTTTTTATTAGTTCCAAATCACTCACCCCAGACTCTTCATAAATTTCTCTTTTTGCGGCAGTTAATTCCTCTTCGCCATCATCAATATGACCTTTTGGCAAAGACCATGAGTTCCCGTTTTGGTTGACTATAAGAATTAATCCTTTCCTATTCATTACAACTCCTCCGGCAATCTTTGTCTGTTTCATAAACTATTTACAATTTGTTTTCTAACAAAATACTAAGTTTTTAATCAATAAAAAAGAAGATTTCCCAACTAAACTACTAAATGTTTTTATATTATGAAAGGACAGATTTTTATCCTCGGAGCAATGGGTATTGTGATTGCTTTGCTTATGATAATACCCACCATTCAAAAAGAAATTTACCTGCCCAACACAGATAACTCTGTACTCAAAAATATTGCGGTAGAATATAATTATTGGATTGCCTATTCAAGTCTCGAAGGAACATATAATATCCTTGATTTCGGAACATTTATAAAAGAAAACTATCCTAACTTAGAATTTTTTTATCTTTTCGCTGAAGGTAATAACCTGCAAATTGCAAATTTCTTTGATGCAGAAATAGAATTTTCATTAAACGGGAATGATTTTTTTATTGAACCAAACCAGTCAACTGAAACTTCTTTCTCAGGTGAACTGGATTTTTCTTCTGAATACAGGAATTTTAGATACAATCCTGAAAACGAATTCTCAGGTGCAATATTTCTTAGAGTTGATAAAGGAATCGCTAAGATTCAATTGCTTGAAATTTTTAAGTAAATAATCAACTTCAAGTTATTAAATATGAAAAAATCCCAATTATCTATATTTCTCAGTCTCCCACTCTTTGGATTTTCCCTTTTCAAGAGCCGCCTTGCTCAGGAATCCATGCTTGCCTTCAGGGGTGGTGATTAAGCCTTTTATTGGGTCAAAAGCGTGTTCCATTATCTCTGCATCTTGCATCCTCAAATCCTTTTCTTCAATCCCGTAAAATTCAGGGGGCAAATCTTCCACTGAAACATCCATTTTCAAATATTCAATAATTTTCCTGAGAGCTAAGGTTGACTGGTCAACAGGATCCCCTCCAACACCACCTCCTCTCTCAAATATAATATATTTATTTTCTCTTTCATCAAATCCTTTTTTTCTTAAAGCAAGCATCCAGGTATACAACCATTCCTGCTGTTCTGAGCCAAGAGGGATTGGAACATGAGCGGGTTCAACCGGAGTTGGCCACCCAACATGAAGAACCCCAACATACTTGCCACCATCAGAATTCATTTCATTTATGCAATTTTTTAAAGGGTCTATCCCAGCTCCAAGAATGTGTTCAAAATCAATTGCCGCCCTGCAATGTTTTGTTCCCGCATGTTTGCATAAAACAACAAAATGTTTTGGATTAGTCAACCTGTATTCTTCTTCCATTCCAGCCCCGACCATTGCGGTTTCAATCACAAAATCAATGTTGTATTTGTCAAGAATTGGTTTTGGGTCTTCAAGTTTTACTGGATTAAGATGACCCCAGATATATTTTAATGAAACCGCAGGAACCCACTGTTTTGTATCACCTTTAACTTCTTCGAAAGTCTTGTCTCCAACCACGCCGCACCAGATAGGATCTTTTTTATCCGACATCCATTTTGCTGTTATATAATAAGCAACCCTTTCAGGTCCGTAAGTAAGATTGCTTGAACTGGAAAAAGAAAGCAATCTTCCTCTTAATTCTCTTTTTACATTAGCCACTTCTCTAACAATTTCAGTATTTTTTTCTTCTTCTGACAGGTTTTTATAAAGTATTAATTTATCTTCAACTGCTCTCCTCGTATTTTCAACAACCTCCTTGTATCTACCCTCTCGGGTCCCTCCAACAATCTCAAAAACAGTATCTTCTTTTATAGCCCAATCAATTAGAGAAGGATTTTCATTAAGAAAATCATGAAATCTTCTTCCCCAAATATCAACAATTGAAGAAGGCTGGAAATCTTTTCCAAGCCAACCATAAGGTGTTGTTTCAGAAGCGTGCTGGAGATAATATTTTGCGTTTAGTCCACCGCTTCTCTTAAGGTCTTTTACAAGAGACTCATGAGTCCTGAGATAATCATCTTCTATGGCGGAATCAAGAAAAATTCCCTTTGAACCCATTGCCCCGCATAACCCATGAAAACCTATTTCAATATTCAGGTCTTTTCTCAATTTAGCCATCTTACTTTCTAAATCAGGCGAGATAAATTCGGTCGAACGTTCTATATCTATCTGCGTAAAATTTGCTCCTTTCAATGCGGAATAAAATCCTTTTTGGGAAAGATCAATAAGCGAAATCTTTTCTTCAGGTTTTGCCATGCTGAACATCCCTGAACTTACTCCAATCACATATTCACCCGCAGGTTTGGGTTTTGAATTTCCAAATAAACTAAAAGCCATAATATATATTGTATTCCGTATAATAGGTTTTATTTCCGGAGAGAATTTATATTGTATTCTATATAATATGTTTTAATTTAGAGAGAATTATTGTATTTTATACGATGATTAGCATCAAAGAAAGAATATATATTTATAAAAACTAATTTAATTGTGAGGTGGAAAGGGACTTCCCTTTTACTAGGAGGAAATTCTACCCATTGATAGAAAACGCCTGAGAAGGTAAGGAAACTGAAAAGAAATACTCTGGTGATGCTGTAAACATATGATATCTTTTTGATGAAGTAACATTAGAATGGGAAAGGTTTCCACTAAATGAGATGCAAGCATTTGCGCTTAGACGAATGTCCTGCCCCCGACCTATGAAGTGTTCTTTGACGCTGAGAGGGCAACAAAAGGTAGATTAATCTACCTCACATTCTTTTTTTAGTTTATTTTCTAAGTACTCCGTTCATTCTATAGCTGGAAACTTTAGTTCTTACAATCTTGTTTTTATTTATTGGTTATTTCTTAATGACCCTCTATTAAAAACCCTTAAATTTCTAAAAACATACTAATATATGGCGAAAATAGACACCTACAAAAAACAAATTAAAAAATATAAAAATAAACTAATAAAACAAGATGTGGTAAAGAATATTTTTGAAAAATCAACTGAACTAGTCAAATTAACAAAAGAGGGGCAAAAATACCTTAAAAAACTGCCTGTGAACGAAAAAAAGATAATTACTGAACATATTAAAAATATTAAATATAAATATAAAACACTTGAAAGATTATTCAAGAAAAAAGAAAAAAGAAAAGCCATTGATAAATTTTTCTACTCCTTTGATGAACTTCCAATACTTGGTAAGGAATACTGGTTTATGAAATTTATTTCAGAGGGCGGCTCAAAAACCCAGTTCTTTTTTATGTTTGGAAGAACCACGGGGGATATGACTCTCAACGGAAAATACATCAAAGACAAACAATTAGGTCCAAATAAATACAATGGATATAGCGTGGGGTGGGGTTATGACAACAAACAAAAAAGCATAGTAAATGATTTAGGCTCAATAGAAATATCTGATAATAAAATTAATATTGAAAATGGTTCTGTTTCCTCATACTTCAGCGGAACTTTCCCAAAATACAATTTAAAAGTTTCAAAAAATAACAAAGAAATTTGCAACTTGAAAATTACAGAACCAAAAGACAAAAGTTTAAAATTTGAGTTTTGTGAATATCATAAAGCTTTCTTTGGATATGACCTTATAAACCTTTATTTTGATTTTGAAGGTAAACTGTTTAACAAAAAATTCAAAGGGAAATGCTATATTCAAAAAGTTGTGGCTGTAGGTCCATTTATACCATGGAGATGGGCGAGAGTTATCTTCAAAAATAAATCTGTATTAACTTATTTTGAAATTAATCCGGAAATTTTTGGTTTAAAATACAATAAATGTCTCAGCTATTATGATTCTGTTTCAAAAAAAACTTATGATTACTTAGATATGGATATCCATGATTTTCCAGGTTCAGACGGCAAAGTAAGATGGATTGTTGAAAGCAAAAAAAATGATTTATATATCTGCATGAAAACCTATGGCAAAGAAGTATTTGATTTTAAAAGAAAAGGAAATTTCATTTATATTGAATATCTTGTTGAAGTGACTGATCTCAGCCTGAAGATTAACAATAAAAATATTGGGTTGAAAAATGTTGGTAGGGGTGTTGGAATTGTGGAAGATACTCGGGGGTATGTTATTTAGTTTTGGGGATAATTCACTTTTTGATAAGATACTATTATATTGGTAAAAACAATTCGTTTAATAGTTGCGTAGTTCAATATTACTCGGATTTTCAGTAATAGATTCCAATTTAGTTTGCTGAAAATCCTGCGTCATACTCTTCGGAATTTTTGCTTCGCAAAACTGCTTGCAGCTATTCCTCGTCCTCACTACCGCTCGGAGAACCACGCATCCGTTAAAAGGTTCGTTCAGTTGCACCTCACTCCACCCAAATTTTTGGCTTTGCCAAAAACTTCTTTTAACTACATTTTAAATCCAATCGAGGTCGGCTCGCACGAAAACAAAAGCTTATAAATACTTAACTCATTAAATTATGATGAATATGAAACAAAAATATCTTTTGATTTTATAGATATACCCCGAGGCTC
>JAGLVB010000004.1 GCA_023134135.1 Candidatus Aenigmatarchaeota archaeon | reverse complement strand
GAGCCTCGGGGTATATCTATAAAATAAATCCTTTTAATTTCTTCTTCAACAAAATCTTTTGGTAAATTTTTATTCATTTTAATATCAACCCACCCGGGAGCAATTGAATTAACCTGGATTTTTGGGGCAAGTTCTTTAGCTAAATCTTTGGTTAAGATAATAATTCCAGCCTTTGAAGCATCATAATCTATTGCATCCGGGCTAAAACTATTTATTCCATTTGTTGAAGAAATATTAATTATTTTTCCATTATCGTTTTTTAGCATTTGTTCAGAAGCATATTTACTACAAAGAAATGTTCCGAGTAAATTTACATCCATAGTTTTTTTCCATTGCTCAACAGTTCTTTTAAAAAATGGAACATCAAAAACTATTCCCGCATTATTTACAAGAATATCGATTTTGCCAAATTCATCAATAGTTTGTTTAATCATTGCTTTAACCTCATCTTCTTTTGATACATCGCATTTTATTGCTATTGCTTCTGAACCAATCTCTTTGATTTCATCAACAACTGAAAATGCTTCTTTTTCAGAAGAAAAATAATTAACTACGACTTTGGCGCCTTCTTTTGCAAACAATAAAGCTGTAGATTTACCAATACCTTTACTTGCGCCTGTTATTATTGCAATTTTATTTTTTAACTTCATAAGAATATAATTAATTATAATTTCTTTATAAATTTAAGCTCGGGTTTGAATTTCGTCTAACAATACCTTATATAATTCAATAGATAATTATGTTGTTTCAAAAAAAAGATTTTATAAAATGAACTATGATGTTATTGTAATTGGCGGAGGACCTGCGGGAGTAATCGCAGCTATCACCGCAAAGAAAACTTATCCCTCAAAAAAGATTTTAGTAATAAAAAGCGTTGGGTGCGGAGTTATTCCATGCGGAATTCCTTACATGCTAACAACTTTGCTCAAACCGGAAGACAATGCTCTTGGAAATACTCCTTTGGAAAAAAACAAAATAGATATAAAAGTTGATGAAGTGATTGAAATTAATAAAGAAGAAAAAGAAATCAAAACAAAAAATAATGAAATACTCAGATATGATAAACTTGTTCTTGCAATGGGTTCAAATCCGATTATGCCTCCAATCGAAGGCATAGAAAAAAAAGGAGTGTATAATATTCAAAAGGAAATGAACCATTTAAAAAATCTGAAAAAAGACAGTGAAGAAGCCAAAAATATTGTGATTGTTGGGGGCGGATTTATCGGAGTTGAATTTGCGGATGAACTTTCAAAATTAAAAGATGCAAAAATATCTATTGTGGAATTAATGCCCAAGGTTCTTGCAAATTCATTTGACCCTGAATTTTCTGAATTGGCAAAACAAAAACTTGTGGATGAAGGAGTTGAATTAATTACCGGAGAAAAAGTTTTAAAATTCAACGGAGGTGAACGCGTGGAATCGATTTCTCTTTCAAATAACAAACAGATTCCAGCAGAACTGGTTATTCTTGGTATTGGAGCAATTCCCAATTCAGACCTTGCAAAAAGAGCAGGACTGGAAATAAGCAAAAACCGCAGCATTGTTGTGGATGAATATTTAAGAACCTCAGACCCCGACATATTTGCAATAGGGGACTGCGCTGAGAAAAAAGATTTCTTCACCAGAAAAAGGATTAATATCATGCTTGCATCAACTGCCACCGCAGAAGCCAGAATTGCGGGAGCAAATCTATTTAAGATTAATGTTCTGAGAGAAAATAAAGGAACAATTGCAACCTATTCAACGCAAGTTGACGATTTGGTTTTGGGTTCAGCAGGAATGACAGAAGACACCGCAATAAAAGAAGGATTTGAAATTATTGTTGGTCATGCGGAATGCACAGACAAACATCCGGGGGGAATGCCCGGCGCAAATAAATTAAAAGTTAAACTGATTTTTTCAAAACAATCCCATATCCTTTTAGGAGGACAGGTTGCGGGAGGAAATTCAGCCGGAGAGATAATTAATATTATCGGACTTGGTCTGCAAAAAAGAATATTATTGACCGAACTGGAAACCCTGCAGATGGCAACGCATCCAAAACTTACGCCAGCCCCAACAATGTATCCTTTGGTGACTGCGGCTCAGGATGCTTTGAGGTAATTATAAATTAAGTCTATTAATCTTAACACCTTTTGTATTAATTGTTAAATGAAATATTACTCGCCGCCGAGCTTTTTATAAATAATAAAAGTCATTAATACGTTATGAAGAATATTAAAATGAATTCAAAAACAAAAACCTTAATTGGAGTTTTGGTTATCGGAATTTTGTTAATTTGTGGGTGGTGGATTTGGAATAATCAGAAGCAAATTTCAGTAGAAGAGTTTTGCACTTCTAATATTTTAGAGGATTGCGATGGAAAGAAAGTAAAAATTGTTGGAGTATTTGAAACGACAAAAGGTTGTATGGGTGTTATATATGTTGAGAATTATGAAGGAAAGCACTATCTCTCTCAAATTTTACTCCGTGAATTTGCCAATAAATGTGAAGAAGCCAAAAAATACTCGGGGGAAAAAGTAGAGGTTATTGGTTTAGTAAAAAATACTCCTTATTCTCCAGATGAACAATGGATGGGAATGGAGATTACAAACATCAGCTCAATAGAAATTTTAGAAAATCAAAATTCTTAAAAATATTGTTTTAAGTGTATTTTCAAGGTTTATAAAAACATAGCTTTATAAATTAATAATCGTAATAATCATGGAACTTGAAGAAATTAAAAGTATGAACCTCCAACAGATGCAACCTATAGAAATAACATATAACAGCGAAAAGGATGGAGTTGAGACAAGATGCGGTTATTTTTGGGGACTGGTGGAACTGCCAGAAAGGATGTCTGAAATACCGCTTGAATATAAACATGCTTATCCCACAGAACCGCCATTTATTAAAGTTGCATATGCCTTAGATAGAAATTACACTGCAAAAGGAACAAAAGATTATTGTCCAAAAGATATAAGGAGTATCCAAGTTTTAACTGAATCTTTATAAGACAAAATTACAATTTATACAACCTCTTAATCCTCTGCACAGTTTCTATATTCTCAACGCTTTTATCTTCTCTTATTCCAATTAGTTTTGGGAATCTCAAAGCAAAACCTGATTTATAATTCGGGGACCTCTGCAATTCCTGGTACCCTGTTTCAACAACCATTTTCGGTTTCAGGTAAACTGTGTTTTCTTCTTCCCTGATTATCAAAGGTTTTAGTCTCTCAGTCATATCTTTAAACTGCTCATCTGTAAGACCCGTTCCCATTCTCCCGATTTCAAATAGTTCCCCTGTTTCTTCATCCCTGACTGAAAGAATAAAAGATGCCAGCCAGTTTGCTCTCCTTCCCTGCCCCCATTCCGCTCCGGTAATCACCAGGTCAAGGCTTTCCTTTTCAGGTTTCACTTTATACATATATCCAACCCTTTTTCCGGGCTGATAAGGAGCTGAAAGATTTTTAACCATCACCCCTTCCTGTCCCGCATCAAGAGCCCTGTGGTAAAATTCTTCTGCTTCTTTCAAATCTGTTGTTTTTATCTGTTCCGCCAACTGGAATTTTCCTTCAACCTGATTTACAACTTCTTCCAGTTTCTTTCTTCTTTCTGAAAAACTTTCCTCAAGCAATTGTTCGTCATCAACGAGAATGCAGTCAAAGAAATTTATCTGTATTGGAATTTCTTCGGAGATTTTTTCAATATCATATTTCCGGTGGATCCTTTTTGAAAGTTCCTGGAATGGAGCTGGTTTCCCGTCTTTTATTGCAAGGGTCTCCCCCTCAAGAATTGCTTTTTCTGATTTAATATTTTTCCTGCAAAGTTCAACCAAATCAGGAAATTGTTTTGTCACATTTTCCAGCCTTCTTGTGAAGAGCCATATCTTATCTTTGTCTTTCTGAACCAGAGTTCTCATCCCATCATACTTTATTTCAATCGCGGGTTCCTTTGCTTTCTCAATTGCTTTTTCCAGATCAGGGGCTTTTTCAGAAAGCATTACTTTGATTGGTCTCCCTATTTCCAGTTTAACTTCTTCCAAACCCTCGTTTCCTTTTTCCTTTGCAATTTTTGCCACAATTCCAAAATCAGTTTCAAGGTTATAAGCGTATTCCACTTTCTCTTTATCCGCATCAAAACCCAAAGCAATTGAATCTCTCAAAATTCCCTCAGCAACCCCAAGTCTCAAATCCTCGAGAATTGTTCTTGTTATATATAGGGCTTCTTTCGGGGTGGAGAAATTTAAAAGCTCAAGAATAATCTTCAGTTTTCGGTTTTGCGAGTTTTTTCCTTCAGGGGTTGCAAGTTCCCTTATTGAAGAAAGAACCTTTTCAGTTGTTAACTTTCTCTGGAATAAAGTTGCCTGCCTCTTTTTCTCCGCAAATTTCTCCGCAACCAGACCCAAATCCCCAGTGTCTCTGAATTTATCAATAACCTCTGTCTTTGAGAACCCCAATCTCATAATCGCCTGTATAATTAACTTATCTGCGATTCCCAGCTCCTGCTCCTCAACTTCAAGGAAAATCTTCCCCTGGATTAAAGGGATTACTATTCCAAGTTCATCTGTATCAAGATTTTTAATAAACTCCGCAATAATATCTCTCTTCTCAAGTTTTTTTGTTGTTGCGGATAATTTTTCGTAAATTTCAACAAGTTCTGAATAGTCCATAATAGAGTTTTTAGAAAAATTAGGGTTTCCGAAATTATTATTTAAAATTTTCTATTAAGTTATGGTAATTTATATTCAGGTTTTAGATGATAATAAGGAAATAATGAACCCTTCCACTAGTGGACTGGAGTTTGCCAAAAATTTAGCAAAAGTATATACAGAAAAGCAGATGGATGTTGTTATGGGTGGGAGAGATTTAAGAGACGAATTATGGAGATTAAAAATAATGGATAAATTAAACGGACTGCCTGACGAGTTGAAGGACTATGAAGACGGAATACTTTATCACAAACTCCCTTATTACAAAATCCAAGAATGTATTGATACTAAATTTATGGAATTGTATCAGGGCTTAAGTGAAGGTAAAAAGGAAATGCCTCATATACCTTCTGAAGAAATGGAAGCAGACCTTCCTAAATATTCAGAAGGTGTCCTAAAATCGTACGGAGATGGGCGAACAGGTGCAAGTTTAATTGTAGTAAATGACCAATATTTATTTATGTCCAGTCATTATTTTTAATCGCAGGGATTCCTAATAGAAAAATAGAGTTCTTATGAAAATTATTCTTTTCAATGTAAGTTATGGAGTTAATGGAAAGAATTGTGGAGATTCTTAAAAAATATGATATTTGCGATGACTGTCTTGGAAGACAGTTTCATGAATTAAACCCAAAAATCCCAAACAAAGAGAAAGGAAAAATACTTAGAAATTACGCTATTATTAACTCAACTTACAAAGAAGAGAAAACAGAATTTAAAAAAAATGAGAACTGCTTCCTCTGCAACAATATATTTTCCAAAATAGATTTCTATGTTCAGGAAGTTAAAAAAGAACTTGAGAAATATGAGTATGAAACTTTTTTGATTGGATCAAAAATTCCCGCGGAGTTGGTTTCAAAAGAAGAAGATTTCTGGGAAGAGAATGGAGTGGATTTGTGCGAAGCAATAAAATCAGATTTTAACCGGGCTCTTGGAATCAGCGTAAGAAAAGAAATCAACCATCGAATGAGATTTGAAAACCCGGACATTATGGCAGTCGTTGACATTGAGAATAATAAAATAAATCTGCAGATTTCTCCGCTCTACATTCAGGGAAGTTATAAGAAAAAAACCGTGAAGGGAAAAGTGCAACTTTCAATTGAAAATACTTTGCTTAAACACACAGGCGGGGCAGAAGCAGTATTTTATTCTATTGGACGGCTTGAGCAAAATGTTATAACAAGTTGCTACCGACCTTTTGTAATAATGCTTAAGAATCCAAAGATAAGAAAACCCGCGTTGACAAAAATGAGGGGTGAAATCAATAAATTAAAATTTGTATCTGTTTCCAAATTAAGTTGCTCAAATAGGGAAGCTATTGATGAATTGAAAAATGAGAAGATAACCGCATCATACAGGATAACAATTGAGTTCAGGAAGAAATTTAAGGATGATGAAATTAAAGAGGTTAAGAAAAAATTAATTAATCTAAAAAACCGGAGAGTTCTTCAGTTTCTGAAACAGAAAACCAGAAACCCTTATATCCGAAGAATAAACGTGAAAGTTGATGGGAAGAAATTTATAATTGATGTTGAAAGCACAGTTGGGTTCTCGGTTAATTCATTCCTTGACGGGAAAAGCAAACCAAATTTAACTAAATTGATTGGAAGGGAATTTAAAGTTAAGGAAATTGTTCTGAAAAGATACAGGATAATGAAAGGTCATGAGATGTATTCTTAGATAATAGAAACAATTTATAAAATGGAAAGTGTTATCTCCACAATTGAAATACTGGCTGACAAAGAATGCATGAAATCAATTGAACAAAACAAGAAAGATTTGGCAGAAGGTAGATATATAGAAGGCAGAATAGAAGACCTTGATAAAACATTAAGAATTCTTTAAATCTTTCTTAAATCTGCTTAAAGTATTTGGCAACTGCTCTGGTGTTACTTTAAGGAATTTTGCGGTCTTTCTCAGAATCTCGAGTTTTTCTTCCATATAAGACTTTTCTTTTTAAAAAAGAAGATTTGGTTGCCAAATTGTATTTATATATGACTAACTATTATCCTTGTCCGAAGTGCGGGGGAGATTATTTGCTTATATATGAAACCAGAAGGAAAAAGGATTTGGAGGAAAGATATAAATCAGTTTGCATGAAATGTTTGAATTGCAAGTATGAGTAATTGTTTTTGAGGTATAAATTGAGATAAATAGCCAAATTTACTCACTACACGCCAAATAACCGCAAATTAAGCAATTATTATATAGTAAAAAATATATATTCCACCACCGAAAACTATATATACTCTTTTGTTATTATATATTAGTGGTGATTAAATATGGATGATAAAAATTTGGCGGGAACCTTAGGAACCTTAGGGCTCATGCCAAAAGAAGGTGGTGGTTATACAAGAATTACTCCTGAGATATTAAAAAATCTTGAAAAAATAGGTGTTGACCATAAACCATTTCTGGATGCTTTGTTTGGAACAGAAATTATAACTGGACTGGATGAAAAAACAGGAATATTAAAGACCGAAAGAAAATCAATTCTCGGAGAACTTGATAATACTACAACTCCTTTTGAAGCAACTCAATATATATTTGGTATTCCTCTTGCTGCTATTGGAACTTACCTTAATGAACTAACAAAAGATGTTAATATACTTAGTGCCATGGGTAAACTTTCAGCTTGGGAAAGACATTACAATAATATGGAATCTATGTTACCTTCCCTCCTAACTGCCATGCTTCTTGGTGGAAGCGAAGGTGATGGAAATGGTGGAACAAGTGGAAATGGCAGAACAGATAATGAAAACCAACGAGGTATTTCTAAAGAATATGCCGGGAAAATGAAAAGTTATTTAGCACAAGAATTAGGACAAAAAATGGTTCAGGATTTATTTAAATTTACAGATTATCTTAATAAAGCCTATAAAAATGGGAAAAACAGAGAAGACTGTCTTTATGAAATGGGGGAATTTACAAAATATATGGTAGATCAAAAAAAAGGAGTTCAACCTACCAAAGAATACGCAAACTATTTAAAAAATGCCTGTGAATTCCAAGGAGATGAAAACATGGCTCCTGAAAGATATGGATCCAATCCTAGGGCCAGTAAAGAAAATGATAAACTTTTAGGAAAATATATGCTAAAGGGAAATGGTAATCTTTATGGTTACAGGGGACTTACTTAATATGTTATGGAATCTATTTGGTGGGGAAACTAAAAAACTGAAAGAAACAATAAGTGGACAACAGAATGAAATGGATGAATTAATAAGAAATCTGAATGCTTTAAGAATACAGCACAACGAAGTGACTAATTTAGCGGAAACCGAAGCGCAGAAATCAGCTAAGTTGAGAAATTATATAGATAAATTGGGAGATACTCAAACATCCACAGTGGGCGGCCAAATGTTAAGTCCTTTTTTTAATACAACAGATAAATTTACAGGAATGTTTGGTCTTGGCGATAATGGGTTTAATGAAATGGATTTAAGTGATGTTTACGCCCCTCAAACAAGTGCACCTTTTATGCAGGACTGGATGCAAAAAGGTATACAGGAACGATATATCTGGTCACAGGCTTTGAGTGCTGTAGGAAATTATTATAGTGACGTATTGCATTTTGATCCGGAAATTGTGGGCGGGGCTTTAGCCTATGTTAATAAGTTAATTCATGAACCTGAATTTTATCATATTTTACGAAATATATTTGATGGACCACAAAGTTATGAAAATAGACCTGTTCATAAACAACAAATAATAAGAACAGGAGGTATTCCAAGGGATACTTATAGACCAACCATAAACCATGCTAAAAATAAACCAACGAACTCAGATTTTGATGAATACATTAATTTAGAAGATGAAACTGAAGATTCTGGTTTATATGGAAGGACAAATCCTAACAGATTTTTTGACTTGGAAGATATAATTAAAGATTCTGGTTTATATGGAAGGACAAATCCTGAAAGAGATTGGTATTTTTTCAATCCATCAGAAGGAATGTTTCCTGCAGAACCTTATGAAATCAAAATTCCAAAAACAAATCAAGTATCTATTTTTTCTGGAGCTGGAGAACCTCTATTTGGTAAAGATGGATACCAAAGTGGATTTAATTAATGCAAATAATTTAAGCGATGAATTAAGAATGTATAGGAAATAGCAAAAGATAAAAAATTATTTCTTTTTACTTGCTGCCTTTTCTTTAGCTCCCAGCTTACTGCTTTGCTTTAAAAAATCCCTAACTTCCTGTATTTCAGGGTCTCTTTTGTTTCCACCAATTTTGAAATACCTACGCAACAAGTTCTCCAATTCAACCCTCACCTCATGACCCAATAGAAGCATGACTTTAGCTTCTTTGGATAAATCCTTTGTATCCTCACTTTTTACATCAAATAATCGCTCCATTTTATTCTCCAAATCCCTCAATTCCGAATACTTTGATAAAATTCTATCTTTAATTGTTGACCTGTCATATATAAATTCACTGGCTTTTGAGGTAATACCACCCAAATCTTTCATCTGTGTCGGAGAGATAAATCTGGTGGCAACAAACAATATAAAAGTGCCTACAATAAACAAAGGTAAAAACGAAGATATAAACATTGCGAAAGTTCCGTAAAACCCGCTATATATGATTGTTATATAAAAAGTAATTGCAAGCAGAGGTTTTATTTTTGGGTGTTCGCCGCGAAGGAACATATTCACAGAAACATATAAGAAAATAATCATAACCACACTCGGAATAAGCAAAAATTCAACCAGTAATTCCTCCATACCCATATCATAACAGGTATCACCTAATTTAAACAAATTGCAAACAATATCCTGAATGGCCATAATTATTCACTTTATATATAAAGGAATACTCTGAGATTAAATACCTTTGATTCGGATAAACCTCTTATCAAAATATGGAATTAAAAATAACATTTTATTCCGAAAAATGAAATTACTCCATTGCAACTCCCTGAAATATAATTCAATATAAATCCACCAATAAAAATAATTTGCATCAATCTGTTGATAATTTCTTAAATTAAAATGGGTTGAATTGGAACGCACTATGACAATATAACAACCAACCTTCCAACCCAATTGAAGTTTGGTTAATGGATTAATGGTTGCACATTGAAGCTTGGAGAATCAATACAACGGTTGATTGGATTCAGTTCCAACCGTTGAACAATTATATTTCAAAATCAACGCTTTTGTTAATCAATCAATAATGAAAGTTGATAAAAAAACTTATATATACTACAAAGTTAATTAGTTTATGGTTAGTAAAACTAAAATGATTGAAGCGTTGACAAGAGCTAAATTAGTAACTGCGGTAAAAAGCAAAATAAAAAAGGTGCCGTTGAATTGGAACAAAACAAAAATTGCAGAAAAACTTTCACTTGCTGAATTGACAAAAATGTTCAACAGTGTAAAAACAAAAGTTGTTAAAAAAGTGGTGAAGAAAAAAGTTGTTAAAAAGAAAGTTACTAAGAAAAAAGTAGTGAAGAAGAAACCTGCAAAAAAAAGAGTTGTAAAAAAGAAGAAACGATAGTTCTTTTGTTTATTTTATTTTTATTTATAATATTTTATAAAACTACTATTAACTATTTAAATTAAAAAAAAGATTTTAGAAAATAAAAATAAATTTATTTTTCGCATTTACCCGTAGCATTACAGGTCCAACCAATACCCCCAACTGCGGAAGCGCAATCTATATTCACAGCGCAGTCTAATGTTGTTGAAATTATTGTATTGCAACATTTGTTCCTGCAAAATTTGTCTGTTATATCAGCACCTTCTGAGGTCTGTCCAAATTTTTTTATACAGACATGTGACAAAGTATCACTTACGCCATCTCCTGTAACATCTATTCCACTATCTATAGTTGATACTTTAGTGTCATCACATTTATAAGTATTTTTTAGTACACCACAACCACGATTCCATGCATTATCAACATCAGTAGAACTCATCTGTCCAACACCTCCCATAAGGAAAGCCGCAATCATCAATAATACCATTATTGCTAAGGCTATTACAATTACTGAATTTACTGGCAGTTCTACACCCTTCATTTTCATAATTTACTTAGTTATTATATATATATATAAGTAATTGGTATCTATCAATACACTATTTATCAGATAATTTATAATTATGGATAATAAACCTGTAAAAATTGGTGATTGCGTTGCAGTTGAGAGAAATAAAACCATGTGGGAAGGCAATATTATACAAATCAATTCAAAATCATTAACCTTAAAATTAAAATCCGGGTACAATGTGGGAATAACCTTGGATAAAAATACGAAAATAAAAAAAATCAATGCTGAAAAAATAGGGAAACACAAACCAGTTGAATTCAAATTGAAATTTGATAAAACAAAACCTTTGGTTTCCATTTTATCGGCGGGAGGAACAATTGCTTCGTCCATTGATTATTCAACCGGAGCAATCTCAGCTTCTTATTCAGCTTCGCAGTTGGTTTCTTCAGTTCCTGAATTGGTTAACTTTGCAAACATAAAAACAAAAAAAGTTCTTGAAGAGATGAGCGAAAATATGATTCCAAAACACTGGAAACAACTAGCCAATTCAGTTTTCAAAGAATTAAAAGAAAGTAATGGTGTTGTGGTAACACACGGTACAGATACGCTAAGCTACACCTCATCAATGCTATCTTTCATGCTAAAAAATTTAAATAAACCGGTTGTAATTACTTTTGCGCAAAAGAGTTCTGACCGCGGTTCCTCAGACGCGTCAATGAATTTAATCTGCTCAGCGATAACCGCAACAAAAAACATTGCGGGGGTTGTTGCTGTTGGGCACGGAACAATGAGCGATGATTATTGTTTGATAAACCCGGGAACAAAAGTGAGAAAGATGCATTCAAGTCAGAGAGATTCTTTCAGACCAATCAATTGTTCTCCAATAGGAAAAGTGTGGGTTGATGGAAAAATAAAATTTTTGGGTAAACATAAAAAAAAGGAAGACTTAAAAGAAGACTGCTACCTTGATGATAAAATTGAAGAAAAAGTTGCAATAGTGAAATTCTATCCGGGTTTCAACCCCGAACTTTTGGATGTTTATATAGACAAAGGTTACAAAGGAATTATTATTGAAGGAACCGGTCTGGGTCATATTGCCGAGTGTTTATTTCCAAAAATCAAAAGAGCAATAAAAGAAGATATTACTGTGTGCATGACAACGCAGACAATCTACGGGAAAGTCAATCCTTATGTTTATTCTAATCTTAGGATACTTTCTGATTTGGGTGTTATTTATCTGGAAGATATGCTTACAGAAACCGCATACACCAAATTAATGTGGGTTCTCGGACACACGCAAAATAAAGAAGAAGTAAGAGAAATGATGCTTAAAAACATGTGCGGTGAATTTAATTTGAAAATACAACCCAATCAGTTTTTATATTAGTATTTTTAAATAGTACTTATGAATTTCATAAATGAAATATCTAATAATCTCAACAAAATAAATCCCGCAGAATTAACAGATATATATGGAGCTTTATATGCCAATAACTCTTCTTGCGCAATATACATGGATGGTCAGGTTGGTGGAAGGTCCCTTGAAGGTTTAAAGATAGGAACTCATGATTTATCCCCTTTGGTGGAGAAATATATGATCTACTGCGCAGGCGATAGTCATTCCCCTGGCAGAACCATCACTGAAATTTTTGATAATATGGGAAAAGTTTGCAAAAAATGCAATTATCTGTGCGCTTCAGGAACCGGGAAATCAGATGACCCTTACCGTAATTTAACAGAATTGGCAGGAAATAATAAATCAGATATTTTACTTAATTTAATAACTTCTTATCCTGATTCCCCTATGGGAAATATAATACAAGAACAGGATGGCAATGTGCTTGAGCTTAAAGGCAGAAAATCAAACAATAATAAGAATGGAGATTATATCAAAGAAGGTTTACTTGAAGATGAATTGGAACTTGCAATAACTGAATTAACCAGCGTGATCTCAAGGGGAATTTCTCAAGAGATTGAACCAAATGAATTTTATGAATATTATAAAAATACCATTGATGAAATAAAAACAACACAATATAATATTGGTGAGTTGCAGGGAACTGAAGAATATAAAGCTCTTCTTGAAAATTTGATTGATCCTGTTAAAAGCGTTTTTTCCTGCGGGAGGTCAGTTGATAATGATATTTTAAAAATGAGCAATATTAGACTGGGGCATGTTAGACCACTTACAATGAACCTGCTAGGTATTGATCCCAATGCAGTCCTGAGGATTGGAGCAAACAGAAATTATGTTATTGGAGAAAGCTGCACACCCAATATGGATGAAAACTCCATACTTCTTTGTGTTTCCAAATCAGGAACCGGTAAAATAGAAAAATACCTGGGGGATGCCCATAAAATTGGGGCTGAATGTTTTTTGGTTACAGAAGAAGGTTCTGCAGAAAATGCCAAAACACTCAAATTAGATACCCATAATTTTTATACAGATTCCTGCTTTCTTCTCTCCACAATCCTTACTGATTTAGGCTACAAGCTCATAGATGAAGGTGTGGAAGTCAATGAAGCTGTATTAAAAGCGCTTCATGTAAAAGATAAGATTTAATGATTTTTGGAGAATTATAATATGGACCTGTAGCTCAGCCCGGATAGAGCGACACCCTCCTAGTTTTTGGCAATTCTTTTAGAATAAATCCAAAAAAGGGTTAGGTGAAGGTCGCAGGTTCAAATCCTGCCAGGTCCGTAGAAATCCAGTATTTAGCATTAAATTAAGAAACCCATTCTAATTAAAATTTAATAAAAATTATGGACCAGTAGCTTAGCCTGGTTAAAGCGCCACGCTGATAACGTGGAGATCGCAAGTTCAAATAAACCCTTTTGTTGATCAATTAACCAAAAAACAAAAAGGTTATGAAAATCTTGTCTGGTCCACTAAACTAATATTTTAATTATTAGCAAGTTATGGATACTCATTTTACTGAAAAAGATTTTAAAAACGCTGAGCGGGTAATTAAACAGGAATTAATAAAACCCTTAACAACAAATAATCTTTTTAGAAAAGGATTATACTGGATTCTTTCAGGCACAGAAAATCACAAAAAACAAACAATTTTATACAACAATCTTACTCTGAATTTCAATACTCCCAAAAGTATTTTAGCCAACAAACCGGAAGTTCACGAGATAATAAAAGAATCGAGATTTCCAAACAGGAAAGAAAAATTCATAGCAGGATTTTCTGAATTCTACCTTGAATCTGATTTACCGGAAAAAATACTGGAAGACTCTTATAATGGCAGACAAAATGGATTTGAACTGAGGGAAGAACTTGTCAAAGACGCCCCGGGACTTGGTCATAAATGCGGTTCGGGTCTTCTGCAAAGCTGCGGATATAATTATCTGGTTATGGTGGATATATGGGCTCTGAGGTTTTTGGAAAATTATGGATATAAAGTTAAGATACCGGATTACAAAACTGTTGGCGGAATTACAAAAAAAGAATATTTTGAATATGAAAACATAATCTCAGGTATGGCAAAAGAATATGAAGTTTCTCCTGTTGTGTTCCAAGCTGCCATATGGCTTAATGGTTCTGGAGGTGGTGTATATGACCAAACCACCTTTAATGATTTCTAATGTTTATCTTCAAGATTATATTTGAGTGCCTCTAATATTCCTCCATCTCCTTCTGTCGCTCCCATTATTTCCGGTTTTTTTGTTTTTATCTTGCTTCTTTCTGGAACCATTCACTTCAAGTTTCCCAGTATACTTCATAAAATCATAATTTTTATTTCTCCTTAAAAGAGCCTGGTCACGAAGAACCTCCCACCCATTTTCTCTGGCATTGTAATCAGGAAGTTTCTCCACTTCGTCCTTTAATTCAAAATCATCTATCAGATAATTTTCAACTTCCTTAGGAGCATAAAACCAGAGAGAATAACAAATATGAACATTAGATCTCACAATCATAGGATAATCCAAACGAGAATAATCCAGTTTTTTCAAATCCGCAAAATGCCCCACCACACCAATTGTTATTGGATTCTTATTTACATGGATTATTTTTCTCCCGTTTTTTGTCACCGTTCTTAGAGAAGCATTAGTCAACACACCATTCAGAATATAATCTCCCATATCAGGTTCTACCGCAGGCAATTCATTTCTGCAAAAATGAGTGATAAGAGGATTTTTAATAGAAATACGGTATCTGCTATCTTTTAATTCACGGTAAGTAAAATCAACACTCTCATTAAGCCTATCCTTGAAAAAATCCAGTTGCCTTTTATCCCCTAATCTCCCTGTAATAACTTTTCTGTCCGGGGTATGGTACATTAAGTCATAAACAACACCAAGAACCTCTCCATAAATCTCTTGTTCTTTTGGACTTAAATTATTGGGATTAAAACTATCGCCTTCCAGACCGCTGAAAAAAGAATAATCTTCCGAAGGAAATCTCTGGGATTGTAGCATTCTATAATTCAGAGAATAATTTTAATAATCTGATTAAAACTAGTCTGTTTTTGGCGGGTCTTTTTATCTTTTTTAAAAAAGAGATATTATGAAATTGACAAAAATTCAGGAATTTATTGAGAAAAATAACATCCAGCCGGGGGATGCTGAATATCACACTCAGAGATCACTTGAGAAAACAGGTAAAATAAGAGTGCTTGCAATTAAAGGGGAAGCTCACGCTGAATATATCTGCCCTTACTGCGGACATCACGGATACACAACAAAGACCTGGAAGAAACCTTTCTCAGTGAATTGCGAAGAATGCAATAAATTACTTAGAGTTCAGAAATTAAAATACCTTGTGAAAAAAGAGATAAAAGAGGCTGAAGGCAAGAAATAATTAAAGTGTAAATTATAAATTTATTTTTCCAGTTCTTTGCAAATATCCTCAAAAACTTTTTGTATTGTCTGTTCTCCATCTACAGTGATTAATCGGTCTTTGTAAAATTCAAGCAAGGGTTGTGTCTGCTCGTTAAAAACAGTTAATCTTGTCCTGATAACATCTTCCTTGTCATCTTCCCTTAAAGTTAATTCACCCCCGCATCCGCACTTATTATCTATTGGAGGATTGGTAATTAAATTATAATTTCTCCCGCACTTTGCGCACACTCTCCGGTTTGAAATTCTATCCACAATTGCTTTTTCACTTATTTTCAAATAAATCACATAATCAAGTCTCTTGTTTTTCTCTTTCAGAAAGTTTTCCAAAGTCTCTGCCTGATGCAGGTTCCTTGGGTAACCGTCAAGAATAAAATTATCTTGGTCTCCGATTTCCCTGAATATTAATTTTGCAACAAGTTCATCAGGAACTAATTTTCCGGTTGAAGTGTATTTTTTTATTTCCTCATCATTGATTTTTCTGAATAAATCGCCGGGCGAAGGAATGGGGGTTAATTCAAATTTTTCCGCAAGTTCAGTTATCTGGGTTCCTTTTCCTGAACCCGGTGGTCCGAAAATTAACAGTATCATTCTTGGGCTTTTTTTATTGCAAGAACAACATCTCCAGTGTCTTCCAATAATTTCTGCGCTTCTTCTTTTGAGATATTAGTTTTCTGAACTATTAAATCAACATCTTCTTCGTTGATTTTTCCCTGCTCAACAACTTCTCCCGCAATCTGGAAAGTTTGCTGTCCCTGCATTTTTATCGCTGTTACCTGAGGATTTTTTATAATAATATCTTTTTCAGGGGTTTTAATAATTACTTCAATAGCATCAATATTATCCATCTGCATACCCATTTGTTTTGCCATTTTTTCCATTTGCTTTGGGTTTATATTCGGGAACATAATTATAATTAATTTATTTAGTTTCTAAATCTTTCTCAATATTTAAGAGTGTTTCCTTCTGGAAATCATAGATTTGTTTGCATCCTCCTTTAACCATATCAAGCAGTTTATCAAGTTCTTCTTTTGTCATAATGCCATCCATCTGCAACAGAAGTATTTCATCTGTGAGCGGAAAGTAAGCAATTGGCAAATCAATATCGCCTTCTGTGTCTTCCTTTCCGGCAACATCCAATATAAGCGTGTCTTCCACTTTCCCCGCGGAACAACTAGATACCATATCTCTCATTGGAATTCCCGCAAGAACCAAAGCCATTGATGCCGCATTTATTGCCGCGCACCTTGTGCTTGCATCAGCTCCAAGAATGTCTATGTTTATAATTATTTTTGTTTTGGGTAAGTCCTCAAGTATAATTATCCTTTCAAGAACTCTTTTAATTACAGCAGAAATCTCCACACTTCTTCTTGAAAAACCGGGTCTGTTTCTGTCATCAGTTGAAAAAGGCAGCATTGTGTAATTTACTTCAATTACTGCTTTCTCAGAATTTTCAAGAAATCTTGGATATACTTCCATTGGACCATGAACTGTTGCAACCGCAATAGTATCTCCAATACTGAACATTGCGGAACCCGCTGTGCTCTTGCTTACATTCAATTCTGCTTTCAGTTCTCTCAACTCATCAAGTTTTCTTCCATCCAATCTTTCCCCATCTTTTATTAATTTATTTTCCATTTTTTAATTCACTTTCTATAAATTTATTAATCCTGTCAGTTAAACCTGAAATATGAGCCTCCCTACTTATCTTTTCAATGGCTTTCACCACAATCCCAGCATTATCTCCTTTTATCCATACAACTCCATTCTGTCCAACCAGAATATGGGTTTTTGTTTTTTCCTGAATCATCTTAATCATGCTTGCGCTTTTTCCTATTATCCTTGGAACTTTTGAAGGCGAGACACTTGCCATTCTGCCTCCTTCAAGTTTTCTGGCTTCCGTCATTTTCATGGATAATTTTATCCTGTCGGATATTTCTGATATTTCCGCGTAAATCCAGGTTCCTGGTTTATATTGCTGCATTAATTCATCCTGCTCCATAAATCTTGAAGATACATCGCTAAGATATAAAAAAGAAGGGGCTGGTGAAGTCATATTAACAATGAAAAAAGGGTAATTAAAATCCTTTACTCTGCCTATTATCCTGTCCCCCGCCATTGGTCTGTAACTGTATTTGAATGGGAGCACATTTATGTGAGTCTCTGATCTTTTTAAAATTCCAAGATATTTGGAATAAGTCTTTTTATTTAGAGTATAAGTGCCATTCCCAGTCTTTGGGGTGGTGGCTAATAAAGTGCCAGGCGTAACAATAATATAACCTTTTTCTTCTTCCATAAACATATAAAATAAATTTTAATATCAGGGCAAAACAAAAGTAAAAATAACTGCTAAAATACAAATTATTTCTTAATTAACTGAAATTATCAAAAAACTCCTTTTAATTGTTCATTTGATAATAATCCAATACTCATGCTTTTTTCGAAGTATTCCAAAGATATATCATGATGCTCCTGATTCCATGAACTAATGCATTCCTTTGCAATTATCACTTCTATATCTCTCTGAAAAGCGTCAATCGCAGTGGTTCTGACACAGGCGTGCGTATTTATACCCGCAAGAATTAATATATCTAACCTCAACTTTTGGATTATTTCATCAAAATCTGTTCTGAAAAAAGCGCTATATCTTTTTTTAATAATTATAGCATCCTTATTATCCCTTTTCAATTCACTTAGTATTTCCGCGCCGGATGTTCCTCTAATTGTTATTCTTCTGTTTGTTTTTTTGGCATGCAAATTAGTATCTGATAGATCAGGGCTATATTCCTGCCGCACCCATATAACTGGAATTTCTCTGAGTCTTGCAAAATCTGTCAACTCATTTATTTTTTCAACAAGTGAAGGCTTAACGCTTTTTAAAGGATCTTCCTGAAAGAAATCATTCTGCATATCAATTATAACAATTGCTGGTTTCATAAAGAAAAGAGTTTATTAAATATTATATTTACTCCACTTCGCAGAAAGCAATGTTAGGCCTATTTTTCTCTATAAAATTCCAGTTTGCTGATTTTATTATTTTCAAGTTCCAACCAGGTATTTACATATGAACCAAAACCCGCATTTACGCAAATTGTTTTTTCTATTTTGCACTTGCCAAAATGTTCATGCATATGCCCTCCAATACAAATCAATGGCTGATATTTTTCAATTATTTCCCTTGCAATCAGTGAACCATAGTGGTATCCGTATCTTGGTGATTTTTCATCTGTGATTTTATCAAGAGTTGTGTTAAACGGAACATTATGGGAAAGAAATATTGTTGGTTTTGATGCCTTTTCAAAAAGAGAAGCAATTTTCTTAAAATATCTTTCATAATCTTTTTTTGTTTTTGTTAACTTTTTTGGTTTCAATCTTTCTAAATCTTCTTTGTATTGCGGATATTCAGGACCGGAAGAAATTCCATACCCAATTATCTGATAATCGCCAATATCAACAATTTTATGATGAACATCAACAATATTTGAAAGTCCATTTACTAATTTTTTGTAATGATTTTGCTTTAGAAAATTCCAATCAGAATTTTTGTCTTTTGTCCAATCCCAGTTTCCGGGGACAATATAAACAGGAACTTCAAAAGAATTTAGTTGTTCCAGAATTTCTTTTCCATCAACAAGAGATTTTTTAATCATTCTTTTAGCTTCTCTTTTTCCAACTAAATCCTGCCATTTGATCTTAGAATCTGGATTCTCCAATTGTTCTTTCAATGCCTGAAACATATATTTTCTTGGGGCATCTGAACAAAAATCCCCGGGAGCGATTATGGCATCAAAATCTTTATAATGGATTTTTGGTTTATTCCCATGCAAATCCCCAACAATTAGATATTTCACCATAAATTACAGATAGATTAAAATATTTACAAATTAATCAGAAAATCAATATTTTACAAAAAACCAAGTTTGTATCTCAAACTCTTCAATTCACCATTACCGCAGAAATTGTTGTGAAAATAGGGTTCCATAGAAATCTTATCCAAAAATGATTTTTTATGGTAAATTGAATCTTAGAGACTTACCAATTTTTGAAAATTTTATCTAGAAACAAAGATTTTTTTAGAGGATTTCTATGGAGCCCGAGATAATATTATTCTTTTTTATCTTAACTGTGAAATAGTAACAAATACCTGTTATAAATAATTTATTTACTTCTTAGATATATGGAGAAACTTAAATTAAAATGGCCAAGTAGCTTGGTAGTTATCAGACATGGTCAATCAGAACAGAATGTTGCGTTAGATTTGTTAGAGGATAATCTAGAAGAATTACTAGAACAACAAAAAAGGATTAGGGATGCGGATGCCCAATTAACACCAATAGGACTTTGGCAAGCACAGCAAACAGGGCTACACTTAGCACATTATGAAGCATTTGATATCTGTTTCTCTTCTCCATATAGAAGAACACTGCAAACTTCAGAAGAAGTAATTAGTAATCTAGGATATGACTTAAGAATCTTCAAAGAAAACCGTTTAAGGGAAAAAGAATTTGGAAGACTTCATGGTTTTAAGACTGATGAAATAAAGGATCTATATCCTGAAGAATTTGAAGATCGAAAAAGAGACGGGAAATATTGGTATAGACTTCCCCGTGGTGAAAATTATCCTGATGTTGAAGATAGAGTCCATAGTTTTTTGGATAAGTTAGCTCGAGATTATGGGGGGAAAAATGTTTTGGTTGTTACACATCAAGTACCCTATAAAATATTTCGAGCATTATTTGAACATCTTGATGAAGAAAGTGTTTTAGCTTTAGAAGATACTCCTAATTGTGGAATACAAGAATATAGAATAGACACTTCTAAAGCAGAAGAAGGAAGATTAAAACTAGTAAAATTTAATGAAGTGGCTTATAAAGATTAAAGCCTAAGAACCTAGTAGAAGTAAAACCCGTTTTCTTAATTGAAACTAGCAACCCTATTCTACATTTAATAGAAATTCTCTCCTTTTGGAAAAACATAGTTTGTGTCAATTTTATATTTAATGCATTCTTTTTTTGTTCTATTGGTAGGTTCGGACCCACTTAAAGATAATCTTAAACAATTAGGAGATAATGTTTCAAAAGTTCAGGGCAGTGCTGGATACTTACCTTTTAAAGAAGGTATATTTGATGAAGAATCCTCTAAAAAATAAAAGATTTTTACAGAAGGTCTGCTGAAAGAATATATGCAGCTTATTCCAGCAACAAATTTCAGGATAAAAGATAATATTTCTCTAATATTATGAAAATCCTGCTTGGAAAAAATGTAATAGATAAACCATTTTACTGGAACACTGATAAAGAGAAAAACTCGCATATGGTTGTTCTCGGAACATCAGGTTCAGGGAAGACAGAAACACTGAAATCTATAATTCATGAGATTAACCTTAATAAAGTGCCGAGCATGATAATAGACTTCCACAATGAATTTGGGGATTTGGCCAAGAATGTTTTGAATCTGAGGGAAGTTAGCATTAATCCTCTTGAAATCAGCGGGGAATCAAGACCTGAGAATGTTGTGTATGAAATCTCGGATATTATAAAAAAAATATTCCAGCTCGGGGAAATACAGGAAGCCATTTTAAGGCATGCAATAAGGCAAAGTTATCTTGATTATGGAATTGACCTTAAGAAAAAAGGTCCTTTCTCAGATTACCCAAATTTCTCTGATGTTGAGGCAAATATTTACAGGCAGGAAGATTCAAAAAACAAGACCTCAATAGGCTCCCTGATTAGCAGGATAGAACCTTTATTTGAACTTGATGTTTTTAAATCCAAAACAAATATCTCCTTCAAAGAGATACTTGAAGAAACCACTGTGGTTGAACTTATGGATTTCCCAACAGAAACCGTAAAATCAACAATCGCTGAATTCTTTTTGAGCAAACTTTCCTATTATTTGTATTCTCTTGAAAAAATCAAGAAACTAAGATTATTCTGCGTTATTGATGAGGCTCACAGGCTGATGTATGATAATTCCCCGCTTAACAGACTTCTTAGAGAATCAAGAAAATATGGCATAGGTGTTATCCTTGCATCCCAGAGACCATCGGATTTTAATGAAACTGTTCTTGCAAATGTTGGGGGGATTCTGAGTTTCCAGTGCAGTCTTGACAAAGACGCAAAATTCATAGCAAGGCAATTAAATCTTGAACCGAGAAAAGTAAAAAACTTAATTGAGCCCGGGCTTGGGTATGTAAAGTTCTCAAGAAAAGAAAGACCGGAAAAAATCAAGATAATTCTTTTGAAAGACCGGAAGAAAGATGAAGAAGCGGAAAAGAAAAAAGTGAAAAAAAATGGTGAGGAAGAATCTTCAAAAAAAGAAGATAAAAAAACACTGCCTCCGAAAAAAGAAGAGAAGAAAAAAGAAGAAGTTGAAGAAATAGTTGATGAGGAAGAAGTTGAAGAAGATTCTAATGAAGAGGAAGAAGAATATGAGGATGATGAAGATTCTGATGAAGAGGAAGAACCTGAAGAAAAGAAGAAATTTAAAATCAATATTCCCAAGGGAATGTTTTTCTACAAAAAAGGTCCCATTGGGTTGAAAGGAATTGTCAGGATATTTTTCATATCAATGTTTATTGTGTTTGGGTTCTGGAGTTTATATTTCATGAGTGTTTATTCCTTTTTGTTCTTTGCCCTTGCAATCATCTGGATGCCTTACACTTCAGAACTTCTTGACCCAGAGAAGAAATCTATTGGAGTAGTTCATATATTGGAAGGGTTGTTGAGTTTGATTATAATAATTGCATTCCTGTATTTCTTCTGATTCTTTTATATTTGCAGTAAGATATTATGTCAAAAGAGATTGTTGAAGCAGCCTTGTTTTTGAAGTCAAAACCCATGGAACTGGCTGAATTGATTGAATTAACGCAGATTTCATCAGAAGAAATTAAGAATTTTATTATTGATTTAAAGGGAAAATACGGAGAAGAAAGCGGGATAAAACTGATTGAAGCAAATGAATCCTACCAGCTAATTGTTAATCCCGGGGTTCTTCCTGATGTCAAAAAACTTGCACCTTACAAAGATTTATCCCCGGGGTTGCTAAAAGCTCTTTCAATTATTGCTTTCAAAGGTCCGGTAAAACAAAATATTCTTGTGAACACAATCGGGAACCGGACTTATGAATACGCTCATGAACTTGAAAAAAGAGGATTGATATCGGCGAATAGGATGGGAAGAACAAAAATATTAAAAACCACTAAATTGTTTGTTGATTATTTTGGGCAGGAACCTGAGAAAACCAATCTTGAGAAATTTATGGAGATTAAACCTGTGGAGGAATAAATTTGTTATTTTTGCGCAGGGAATTTTATTTTGATTGATATTTGAAAATTATATCAGGACCTATACTTGAAAATATATTTTAATCTCAGGAATAATATTCAAAAATCCATTTTATTCTCAAAACTAATACTTAAAAATCGAGCAATAGAAATTATGGAAAAATGGGGCTGGACAAAAGGAAATACTCGGATATTTAGAGAGGAACAACAATTTCGTCAGACCTGGATCTGGGTTTTAATTGTGATTACTTCTGTTATTGTGTGGTCTTCAACCATCCAGCAGATTTTATTTAATCATCCTATTGGGAGTAAACCTGTGGCAGATTCTGTGATGATTATATTGTGGATAGTTTTCGGGATACTTTTCCCAATATTTTTCTATAAATTAAAATTAACAACTGAGGTGCGAAAAAATGGAATCTATGTTCGTTTCTTTCCTCTTCAACTAAAATTCAAAAGAATAGGTTTTGAAAGACTGAAAAAATATGAAATCAGAAAATACAATCCCATATTGGAATACGGGGGCTGGGGTATTCGATACGGACTTAAAGGAAAAGCCTACAATGTGAGCGGAAATCTTGGGATTCAGATGGAATTTAAAAACGGGAAACGTCTTCTCATAGGTTCGCAAAAACCCGAGGAATTTTATCGGGGTATTGAGAGGTGTTTGGAAGGGGTTAATAGAACTTAAAAAGATTGATTAATAATTATTCTTCCTCTGATACCTAAATCTTTTTGCTTCGCAAAAACATTGAAAATTAAAACTTTAAATGTACTTAAGTTGTATTAATAATGTAATAATATTATATATTATGGTATTTAATATAACTTTATGGACCAAAATATGATACAAGCAATATCATTGATAAAATCTAGTGAATATCGATTTAAAATATTAAAAGCAATTGGTGATGATATTATAATGCCTTCCGAAATTTCAAAAAAAATTGACATTAGATTAAACCATGTCAGCACATTTCTTCAAGAATTAAAAAAGAAGGGTTTAATTGAATGTCTTAATGAAGATGCTAAAAAAGGTCGTTTATATCAATTAACAAAATTAGGTAAATATGCTATCGCAAAAGTTGAATAATCTGGGGGAAAAGAAGTTTATTGATACTTCATGGGATTTTCGTAAAGAGTATACCAAATCTATTACTCATGGTTATCATACATATCCCGCAATGATGATTCCTCAGATAGCACGAAGATTAATTAGAAGTTATGGAAAAAATGCAAACATATTATTAGATCCATTTATGGGTTCTGGAACTGCTTTATTAGAAGGAATTTTGCATTCTCAATTCAAAGAAGTTTATGGAATAGATATAAATCCCTTAGCATTATTGATTTCTAAAGTTAAAATAACCCCTATTGAACCACAACAATTATGGGATGAATATCACAAATTAGTTAAAAATTATTTGTCTGACAAAAATGAAGTCAGTTTTAAACAGAAAAAAATAGAAACCCCAAAATTTTTTAATATTGATTTCTGGTTTAAACCAGAAGCAATAATAGATTTAACACTAATAAAAAATAACATTGAAAAAATCAAGAATAAAGACATTAAAAATTTCTTCTTAATTGTATTTTCCGAAACTGTTAGAAATGTTTCTAATACAAGAAAAAGAGAATATAAATTATATAGATTGAATCCAGAAGCATTAAAAAAACATAATCCTAAAACAATAGAAGAATTTAGGAATAAAGCAAAGAAAAATATTTATGGCATGGAAGAATTTATTAAAGAAAAATACAACTGTAAAGTTCATATCCTTGATGAAGATACAAGATATAAAACATCTCTTCAAGATAATTCTGTTGATTTGATTATTACCTCCCCTCCTTACGGAGACAGTGGAACAACAGTTGCTTATGGTCAATTCTCTAGACTTGCTTTACAATGGTTGGATTATGACAAACAAACAGTTTCAGATATTGACAAAATCAGTTTAGGAGGGATACCAACCAAAGATTTAAAGAATTATTTAAGTTCGCCAACTTTGAAAAAAACATTAAATAAAATTTCAAAAATTGATCCTAGAAGGGCAAAAGATGTATTAAGTTTTTATGTTGATTTTGATAAATGTGTAGAAGAACTTCATAGAGTCACTAAGAAAGGTGCCTTCTTGTGTTTTGTCGTTGGTAATAGAACAGTGAAAGGCACTCAGATACCAACAGATGAAATTGTTTTAGAATTGTTCCAAGCAAAAAATAATTATAAACATCATAACACATTTATAAGGAACATCCCTCACAAAAGAATGCCTAAATTGAATAGTCCTACAAATATAACTGGGAATCATGCAGTTACAATGAATGAAGAATGGATAGTTATTTTAGAAAAACAATAAATTCAAAATGAAAAAAAGAATTTTACATTTAACTTTATTAAAAAAATGGTTTGATTTAATTGCATGTGGCAAAAAAATAGAAGAATATAGGGAAATCAAACCATATTGGACTAAACGATTAATTGGAAATTCTTTTGATGAAATCTACTTCAAAAATGGATACAACAAAAATGCCCCTTTTATGAAAGTAGAATGGAAAGGATTGAAAAAAGGTAAAGATAAATACATAATCTCTTTAGGAAAAATTATAGAAATAAAAAAATAATGATTAAAATTCTTGAACTTTAAACACCTTATCAAGGTTATTTTTTAAAATCCTAAAACCAGAGCCGTGATCATGGGTTTTGCCTTCTTTTTTTCCACTCCTAAAAACACCGAGTCTAATGTCATAAAGAATCAAACCTTCTTTTATAAATTGGATAAACTTATCAAAAGTTAAACCATTTAATAAAGTAGCTTTTTTAAATTTAAAAAATTCTTTTCCTTTTTCTATTTTTGTTTCTGCTTTAATATAAGCAATATAATCTAATTTCTTTTCAACTATTTTTTGTATATCCTCAAAATCATAATAAATTTCAATATTCTCAATTTTGTCTTTTTCTAAATCCTTTATTAAAAGATATATTCTTCTTTTATCTTCGTCGATTCTTAATTTGAATCCAAACTTTCCAAAGAAATTATTAAATTTTAATGTTGAAACGGTTGTATGAATTATTTTTAATCCTCCGGTTTCTTTGTCCGATTCTCCATATATTTCTCTTATAATTGAATTTACTCCTTTTGGATGTGGGGCTTTGGTAAATAAAGTTACCATGCTATTTGATAATTCTCTTGACGATTTTAATTCCAAAACATTTTTATAATCAGCCAAAAAATTATTATTCTCAGTAATTCCAATTAAATCCTCAAAGGTTTTACCAATTCCTGTATTATGTAATCTATGCGATTTTACAAACCCTTTCAATTTTATCACAGAAAAATCTTTTTTAAAACCAGCTAAAATTTTATCTTCCATGAGTTAATATTAAAAATAGATTATATATCATTATCTAGTAATACCACAAGATAAACCTATTATAACTACAAAATAAATATAATTTTAATATAAATTAGACACAAATCCTTATCCTCAACCCAATTCATAATTATCTTTAACCCTCGCCATATCAACCAAAAAACCGACTAAAGAAAGACTTCTTCAACCCAAGAACTTTTTCAATATTGCTCTTCAAATTATCTTCGCTCGGAGCGCCAACTATTCGTTTTATTTCATTCCTTTCATTATCTAAAAACAACAGGGCGGGGATTCCCATTATATTGTATTTTGAGGACAACTTTTTGCCTTCCTCGGTTTTTATTCTTATTTTTCTGTAAGACAAACCAAACTCTTTATAACTTGGGGCAATCTTTTCAACTACGCTCTCTGCCACCGGACAATGAGAACAATGCGATGAAACAAACAGCAAAAGATGGGCTTCCATATATATCTATCAAGTCTAATTACTTCTCAAAAAATCCATCCCGCCTAAAGTTATATAGGAATTTATTTAATTTTATGAGAACTAAATTACCCAAACCATTTGACGAAGCAATAATCTATGAAGATTCAAAATTGTATGCTTGCTTGGCAAATTATCCAATAGTTAAAGGTCATACAGTTATAATCTGGAAAAAATCTGTTTCTGATTTGCATTTACTTTCAAAAAAAGATTATGAATATTTGATGGATAAAGTTGATGAAATTAGAAATGCGTTGCTTAAAACTTTGAAAGTAAAAAAAGTTTATTTAATTTACATGGATGAAGCAAATCAGGTTCATTGGCATTTAGTTCCAAGATATAATGAAAAAGGATTTGATGTTTTTCAACATAAATCTTCTAAATTAACCAATTTTTCATTAACTAAAAAGATAAAAAATAATTTGGTTCTAAAAATATAAATCCTCGCGCTCAACCCAAATTATAACTCTTATCAACCCACCATTTATCCCGTTTTTTTGGATTGAGTTCACTCACCTTGCCATTAATTTCTAACATCAAGGCTTTTTTATCATAACTAATTTCTTCTCCTTTTTTTTCTGTAACACTTGTTCCGCAAACCAGACAAAGAAAATCCATTTCTTCCATATAAAAAATCCTATTTTCACCGTTAACAAATCCCTTTGGATACCTCACAAGCACCAATTCACCTCCACATTCTGAACAAACCCCATAATCATACGGAGTATAGCTAACCCCAAAAGGATCATATTTTCCCACTAATTCCAACATAAATATCAACTGAAAAAAATCTTTAATGTTTTGTCTGGAAAATTATCAGGATTTCCACTCACCCAAAAAAGGATTTATTTATTTCTTCTTTTCAAGTCTCTTAACGCTTTCGGGTTTTTCCAGATAATTTTCATCAGTTGTCACATCTTTTCCGGATTCTATTTCAAGGTTTTTTCTTGCATCACCCGCAATCTTGCCGCCTTTCTTTGCAACAGTTTTATTTTCCACAAAACCTTTGGCATCTTTATTTTTTGCAATTTCTGTTGTAGAAGCTTCGCCAAGCATTGTAAAAATCAGTTCCAAGTCGGTCATGTGATCTCTTAAGTTTTCTCGATTTAATTTCTTGAATTGTTTGTATTCCTCAACAGTCTTCCCGAAGGTTGCTTTGCTAATTTCATTTGTAAGAATCGCATATTCTATATTTTTGTTTACTCCGCGATTTTTCCATTCCCCTGTTAATTCGTCTCTTATCGCAATCCCTCTTACTCTTTTTTCAATCCAAGCCTCAGAATAACCTTTTGCCTTGTATATTTCTTTCATTCTTTTTTGCACCAATTCAGGGTTCTCTATTTCCTGTATTCTTTCATAACCCACTTGAGCCAGCCATTGCTTAAAAGGTTCTGCTTTTTTAGAGGGGATTGACTGGATTAACCGGAATGCGTTTTTTGTGGTTGCACAATCAGAATTATAAAATTTACCATCTGAAGATGGCAATTTCAGTTCGTGACAAATTGTCACGATCTGGGGTTCTCTCTCTTTTAATTTTCTCCAATAAGCTTTAGAATCCTTACTGTCTGTCAATACTGCAATAATATCTGATACAGAAAAATACCATTCATAATTATGCCAAATTCTCCTGATTTCTTTATCTTCAAAAACCACAAGCGCTTTATCAGAGTCCATAATTTATTACCAAACACTTCTTTAATTCCTATAAATTTATCGCCACATTAGTCAAATAATATTTACCCTTAGAGAAATTAATTTCAGTTGGTTACAAATCGTAACCATCTCAATTCTTTCTATTTCAGTTGTACACAAAATGGATACACTTCAATTCCTATCTCCCAAAAAAACTCTTCAAAATCTTCATTTTTTTATCCTTAAGAATATCTGTCATCGGGAAATCCATATCAATGCTAAATCTCTCTCTCTTAATTGAGTTTATCATTTTCTGTTTTCTCCGGTCGCTCAGTTTTGAATAAATTCTTCTCGCAAACAACTGTTTTTTTATTTCCTTACCTAAAGTTTCAACGCACTTTTTCTCATAGTTTCTGAAATCAGGTTCATCTTTGTTTAATTCCCTTGCCGCAATTTTGCCCGCAATCAAAGAATAAATTACTCCGCCTCCGGTCAGGGGTTTTGTCATTCCCGCGGAGTTCCCAACCAAAATTCCCTTTGAAAAAGAACACTTGCAGAGACCTGTTGGAATTACTCCAAAATAATCTTCAGAGGTTTCTTTTGGATTTTTCGCCCTCATAAAAGTATCATACTTATTGCTAAGATTTTTCTCGCAAATCATCCCATACTCAACTTTGTTTCTTCGGGGGGCAGTCCACGCAAATAAATCAGAATATTTTGAATCAAAGAACACCTTGTATTCATCAGAAGGTTTTTCATTTGAATAACAGAATTTTCCGAAAAAGAATTTTTTTGGCTCATCCTCAACAAAAGTTTTTCTAACAAAAGAGTTTGCGCCGTCGCACCCTATAACATATTTTGTCCTGTAAACTCCCTGTGATGTGGTGACCACAACCCCATGATAATCATCAGATACTTTAATCACCCTCTCATATTTAACCTCAACATTTTTCTCAGCTTTCCTCAACAAAAAAGTTTCAAATTTCTCCTTATCAAGAACAACTGAATTTAAATTAATCTGAGCTGAAGCCTCCCCGCAGCAAAGATGTGCTTTGTAAATTTCCCTTTCAACAATGGATTTTGGCAAATCAAAAAATTTGTTTATCCTGTCTGAAATAAGACCGCTGCATCTTCGCGGACCAAGGTTTTTGTGTTCCTCTATGAGCAAAACCTGTTTATTCCTGAGTTTTGCCGCTAAATTCAATCCTGCAACGCCTCCGCCCACTATCACGTAGTCATACATCATAGTATTACTGAAATAATTTATTAGAAAGATTTAATCTCAAACACTGAATTATTTAATTATATTATGGTATTTGACCCTGAAAAAATAAAAGATAACGCAAAAAAGGATTGGGAAGGAGAATGGAAAAGAACCGCAGAGTCGGTAACAGGAAAAGGGGATTTCCAGCTCAATCAAAAAAAAGGCTCAGAACATTTATTGTGGAAATATGCGCTTAATATTAGAAAAGCTCTGTTGGAGTTGGGTTTTGACGAGATTATCCTTAATCCAATCCAATCAGATGAAGAAATAAAAAAACAATATGGTCCTGAAGCTGGAGCAATAATGGACCGGGTATATTATATATCCACAATCCCAAGACCTGATATTGGGCTGTCAAATGAAAAAAAGGAATTAATCTTAAAAAAAATCCCTGACTTCAAGAAATTCACAGAATTGCAGGACATCCTTAAAAGATACAAGAGGGAAGAAATTGAAGGAGGAGAAGATTTCACAGAAATACTTGTCTCAGAACTAAATATCTCAACCTCGGACTCAGTTTACCTAATTAATGAAGTTTTCAAAGAATTAACAGAATTAAAACCAGAAGCATCAAACCAAACCTTAATCTCCCACGCAACAACAGCATGGTTCCCTATATTAGCAAAATTACAGGACAAAAAAAAGCACCCAATAATGCTTTTTTCTCTAGTATGGAGATTTAGGAGAGAACAAAAAGAGGATTCAAGACACCTAAAAGCTCACCTAAATTTATCTCTTGTTATCATGGACGAGAATTTCAAAATAGAAAATGGGAAAAAACTCACAGAAACATTCTTTAAGAAACTTGGGTTTAAAGAAGTGAAATTTGAGGTAAAACCAAACCAGCCAACTTATTACGCACCCGGAACCAACTTTGAAGTATTTGTAAAACACCCAAAAATCGGATGGATTGAAGTTTCTGAAATCGGTATGTACTCGCCGGTCTCGCTTGCAAACTACAAAATAAAATATCCGGTATTTAACTCAGGACCCGGACTTGGGAGAATTGTAATGGCTCTTGAAAATATCGAAGATATCCGGGAATTATATTACAGTTCAGGACAGGAATTGTCAGACGAACAGATTGCCGCGGGCATAGAAATAGACAAAAAACCCGGAAACAAGGAGATTGCAGAAGCAATTAAAAAAGGAATTATTGAACATAAAGATTCTCTAGGAATTGTCAGAGAGAAAATATATGAGGACTCCGCAAAAGTTTATGTTCTTGAACCGGAAGAAGGCAAGAAACTGCTCGGACCCGGGGGATTAAATGAAATTTATGTTTATCAGGGAAATATTTTTGGAGTAAAGCCTGGGGATAAAAAATACGAGGAAATCATTGAAAATGGGGTAAAAGTCTGCTCTTTCCTTGACACAATCTCAAATTATTTTGCTTATAATGCGGAAAAAGGCAAGAAAGGAGTATTGACTGTAAAATATGCTGATACACTGCCATCAATCAACCTTAAAATAGATAAATCCATTTCCAGATATATGACAGACCAGAAAAAAGAAATAAAAATAGCAGCTCCGATTTTCGTTGATGTTGAGATCTGTTAAATAAAACCATTCTGATAAAATCGAGATTTATCCGCAGAATTCAAGGATTATGCGGTTATATTTCAAAACTTAAATATAATTTATAATATACTAATGAGGGCAAAGGTATTCTTAAGTTTATTCTTTACATTCCTATTGACAACCGCAGTATTTGCGCATTTGGATTTAGGTCAGAATCTTGAGTTGTCCCTTACGCCAAACAATTCAACATCAGAAAATTTTAATTTCCGCACAAATACAACTGAAGAAGTCAATTTAAGTTATGATGATTTTAATTTGGTCTATAACTGGGAAAATCAAGTCATCTCAAACGCAACTTACAAAAATTTTACATTTATAATCCCTTTCTCTTCAAATCTGTCCGCAAAATTAAACTGGACAAACTCAACAAATAATCTGACTTTTAATTTAACAAATCTAAGAATTAATGAATATTTTGAAAATACTTCGGGGGGGAATTATTCCACAATAAATCTAAATATCTCAGAGACAAAATATGGTGTATGGAAAGCAACAGTTTTTGGCGAGAATGTTTCCGGAACTGAAACCTTCAATCTTACAATCTACTTTTTAGATAATAGATTTAAAATAAATTTCACAGAAATAAATCACAACTTTGAAAATAAAACAATTGAAAACAACACAGTTGAAAACCTTACTTTTTATGTTGAAGATTCTGTTGAGGTAATAAATATTTCTCTAAATTCAAATGCTTCAACTTATATAAATTTATCCCTTCATAATTCCACTGGAACTATAATTAATTCAACAAATACTACCAATGGATCTGCCTTAGTTTCCACAACCAACTTGAGTGGAGGTTACTGGACTATTTCAATAAACAACACAAACCTCACAACAAATTTTACTTACAATCTGACAATTAGTCTGACAGGAAATAATATAACAAAACTGGGAAACTTAACAAATGAAAGCTATTCTTTAATTACCTTTAATCTCACATCTCCGGAAAATCTGGTTGTGGGCGAAGATTACAAAACGGATTTGATTTTTACAACACCCGATGGAACCCAGGAATTAACAGCAAACATTAATTTTTCAGCCCCGGTTTTAAAATTAAGACCTGCATGGAAAGATTACGGTTATATTGGAAATCAATCTCTGGATGTTGGAGAAACAGAAATCTATAATACTTCCAGAAGATTATTTATAAATTTAAACCAGACCAAGACTTTGAGTTTTATAATCAACAACACAGGAACCTCAACTTTAATAAATTTGACGCAAATCAACTCAACAAATCTTACAAACACAGCCAACAATTCCTTTGTATTAAATTTCACTAGTATTGCGCTTTCCAATAATATTTCTGCGGGAGGACTTGGTTATCTAAATATCACGATTGAGCCACCAACAGATTCTTCTTATCTTGGCAATTACACAGGATGGATTTATTTGAATTCTTCAAATGGGGAACCTTATAATTATCTGAACCTTACACTAAACATCATTGTTACAAATCAGACCCTGCCAAGATTAAATCTTGTAAATAATATTTACTACATTAATGATTCAACAAATTTAACACCAGTAACTTTTGAAGTTTATTCCTATGACAACCAGACCTTAATTGATAATTCATGGAACACTTCCAAAGATTATAATTTCACACTGAAAAATTTAACAGGAATTGTTGTTCAGAATATTTCATTTTCTGTTGATTCAAATGGATTATTTTCAGCAAACATAAACACAACAAACCTAAGCGAAGGAAATTACACTCTTTTGGGGAACACAACTGATGAAATTGGGAATATTGTGGAAATTAATTCAAGTTTTGAATTACTGCATAATTTAAACCCAATAGTTACCAGTGATTTAACTTCAATAGTAAAAGGATTTCCTTTTGATTTCACAGTAAATGTTTCAAAACTCGGCAATTTCACTGCTGAAAATGTAAGTGTTTGTTTAGATTGGTCAGGAAGCGGACTTAACCATTCAAATTCAAGCAACTGCACTTCTATTGGGAATATTAACATCACAAATTCGGGTTTGGCAACATGGAATTTTACCGGATACAATAAAGCAAATTACACAGTAAATATAACTGTTTATTCAGAAGACGGGAGATTTAATTATACTAAACAACAGGAAGTTGTTGTTAGATATGGAACTTTAGTTGTAACATGGAAAACAGAACCTCCAACCGATGTTGATAAAGATTCTGAATTTTATGTAAAAGTTTATGTAAATAACACAGGAAATTTAAATGTTACAGGCGTTCTTGTAAATATCACTTATTCATCAACATATTTTACAAAAACATCTGGCGATAATATTTCGTGTGCTGACTGCGATACAATAGCTGCAGGAGGTAGTTGCAGCAGTTGCTATTGGTATTTAAAACCAATAAAAGTAAGAGACGATAATGAAATAGAAGTAACAGCAACAGGAAATAATGCAACACTAAATACGAATTCAGAAAATGTTAATATAAACACACCAACCAGTGATGATGATAGTTCTTCTGATAATTCTGGAACAACCACTTATTACGGACTTTCATTCCTAAAACCAACATCTTCATCTTTCTACATTGCGCAGGGTGGAACTTATGATCTGGAGGTAGAATTAAAAAACACAGGAAACGCAAAACTAAATGATTTATATTTAACTTTATCAGGGCTGGACTCGGATTATTATTCAATTACTCCCTCTGTGGAAGATGATTTAAGTTCAGGAAGCACACGGGAATACACGATTCATTTCTCAATTCCCGATGACTTTGAAGCAAATAATTATGATTTAACTTTAGAAGCAAGTTCTGACGAGAAAGACAAAGAAGATTCAATCACCTTAACAGTTAAACAAACAGACCTTCAAGTTTATGAAGTAACAGACCTTAACATCACCCAAGGGGAAATAGGAACCCTGACATTTTATATTAAAAATACTGGTGAAGCAACATTGCATAATATATACCCTGCTTTAACAGGAATTTCAAGCGATTTATTTGAAATTAATTCATCAGATAAAATTACCCTATACCAAGATGACGTAAAGTATTACGCAATAAAATTTACAATCCCAAAAACCGAAAATATTGGAGCAAAAGAAATTAATTTGGCCATTTCCTCTGATGAAATAAACATTTCAGAACAATTAACTCTCACCATAATACCCTCTGAAGAAGAAAAATTAACAATAAACAACAATTATGAGGAACTGGTGGCTCAATTAAAAGTTATCCTTAACAAACTTGAAAAAGCCAAAAATGAAAACAAAAATATTTCTTCAATTATTTCAGGAATTGAAAGCGCTAACTTTACTTTAGCCCAAATAGAAAAATATATTTCAAACGGAAATTATGCGGAAGCAAAAAGCCTGATAGCCAACCTAGATACAGAACTTAATTCAATGTCATTGGAATTTGAAAACCTTGAAACAATGAACACCGGCTCCGCTCTGTTAATAATGGCTGTTGTTGCTTTTTCAATAATACTTGCAGGGATTATTGTTGCTTACACCTTCCTGCCAAAAAAAGGATACACTCCAGGTAAAGGATACACAATGATGAGCAAAAAAAATGAACTGGAACAATCAATAAAAAATATCTTTAAAAAATTAGGCGTAAAAAAAAGCGAGGAAGAACATTTAAGAAAGAAAAAATTAATAGAATGGAAGAAATGGTATAAACAGGAAACAAAAAAAAGAAAATATTAATATGGTGAATAAACCAGAGAATCCAAAAGAATTTGGTGAACTTCTTGAATTTTTGTTTGTTTCAATCTTATTTTTTGGGGGATTTTGCGTTTTGTATATCAGCAAAGTTACATTAAATTCATTAACAAGTCTGCAGGCAAAATTCCTTGAGATATTTGTTTTAGGGGTGCTTGAAAATTCTATATTTGAGGTTATAATAAACACATTCTCCGGAATTTTTATTGCTCTGCTTGGCTTTACAATGTTTTGCCTTGGATTATCATTTCTTGCAGTAAAAAAACCAAGTAAGATAAAATACTTTCTGGTTGCGCCGATTCTTTGTTCAGGGATATTATTTAATTTCTCAACCATGTTCCTGTTTCTTGCTATGGGTTTATTTCTTGCTTCCCTCTACGTAATTCCTCTCGGAGAAACATACCAACAGGAATTAAAAAAATGGAAGAAATTCCGAATAGGCAGCAATGCTGTATCCCACGCGCTTCTTGTTATGTTTATATTCATATTCATTGGCTCGCTCGTTTCCTTTTATACTGATGATTCTTATTCCCAAAATTATATGACCGCAACCGCAGAAAGTCTGTCAAATATTATTTGGGGTGAAATCTCAAATTTTGCTCCAGGGGGAGACTCCAAATTATCCGAAGAAATAATCAACAGGACTATTAAAGAACAGATGCAAAAACTCAGGGAAGAATACCCAGACTTCACTGAAGAACAATATTCACAGATTGAAGTTGAACTAAGGGATAATATAATTGAAAAAGCCAATTCCTTTGAAGTCAGCGACCTTGGATTTAATATTACTGAAACTGTATCTAATGAAATTGAAAATTCCCCTTTGATAAAATCCCTTTTAATCTGGTTTCCGATAATGATGAGCATTACAATCTGGGTTTCTCTTGAATTCTTCAAAAGTTTCCTGTTTGCGCCTGTTGCGGGGATTTTTTCTTATATTTTATTTAGCATTTCTGAAGTAAAATCAAACAAAGGGTCTGAAATAGAAACCCTAAAAGAATTGAATGGATAGAAATTATAAACCTATTTCTTTTATTAATTATTAATAACATTATGGTGGATAAATTAAAAAACCTTGCCGGAGTTGGTGAGAAAACCGCTGAAAAACTCAGAGAAGCGGGATATGAAGATTTAATGGCTATTGCTGCCGCATCCAAAGGAGAAATCTGCGATGCAATTGAAGTTGGCGAAGGAACCGCCGAGAAAATTATTGAAAGCGCAAGAAATGGAATAAATATGGGTTTTGAAACAGCAGAAGCTGTTTATGAGAAAAGGAAACAGATAGGCAAAATTACAACAGGATCAACAGCATTGGATGACTTGCTTGGCGGGGGATTTGAAACTGGATGCATTACAGAAGCCCATGGGGCTTTTGGTTCATCAAAATCGCAATTAGCATTTCAATTAGCTGTGAATGTACAATTGCCTTTAGATCAAGGAGGTTTGGAAGGATCGGCTGTTTTTATAGATACAGAAAACACGTTCAGACCTGAAAGAGTTGAACAGATGGCAAAAGCCGCGGGTCTTGATCCTGAAGAGGCTTTAAAAAATATATTTGTTGCAAGGGCTTACAATTCCGACCATCAGATATTGCTTGTTGACAAAGCAAAAGATATAATCAAAGAAAAAAATGTAAAAGTCCTTATTGTTGACTCTTTAACTTCAATGTTCAGAACAGATTATTCTGGAAGAGGTGAATTAGCCCCAAGACAGCAAAAATTAAACAGACATCTTCATGAACTGCAAAAATTATCAGAAGTTTCGAATCTTGCTGTTTATGTTACCAATCAGGTAATGTCAAATCCCGCAGTGATGTTCGGAGACCCAACCACAGCAATTGGTGGTCATATATTAGGACACGCCGCAACATTCAGGATGTACTTAAGAAAAAGCAGGGAACAGAAAAGAATTGTTAAATTAATTGACTCTCCTTCATTACCGGATTCTGAAGCAATTTTCAAAGTTACTGAAGACGGGATTCGTGATTAGATAAAATTATGAAAGGTTTTATGAAATTCTTTTTATACCTTTTAAGTTTTCTTATTTTTATAAGCTTTGCAGTCACAGTTTTTGTTTATTACTTTTCAGATTTAAATTGGTATTGCAATAATTTTGGTTTGTTGCCTTATATTCCTTTTTGCTCAAATCCTTTTGGATTTTTCTTGATATGGGTCTTCTTAGGAATATTAACATTAATATTTTGTGTTGTGGTTGACTTATTACTAAAAAGATAAAATACCGGTACCTTATAAATATTTTACCATAAAAACATGGTCAGAATATTTTCCATCTTTCTTTAAACCCTTTTTAATAACCCCGACTTTCTTAAATCCAGATTTTTTGTAGAGATTTAAAGCAACTTTATTTTCAGCAAAAACCTCAAGTTCAACAATCTCAATTTTCAGGTTTTTTACTGCTTCTTTGATTACTAACTCCGTAAGTCTCTTGCCGATTCCTTTCCCCCTAAGATCTTTCCTTAAACTAATTCCAAAATTTCCTATATGGCTTTCTGCATTTCTCTTTTTATTTATATTTGCAAGTCCTCCAACTTTTCCATTAACCTCAGCAACAAGAGAAACCGCTTCCTTATTTTCAACATTTTTCAGCAAATCAGTCAGGAATTCAAGTTCTTCTTTTTTACTGATTTTTTTCTGCATATTTATGTAAACTCTTTCCTCAACAAGAGAATTTATATATTTTAATATATCTTCTAAATCTTCAAATTTTGGATACCTGAATTTTACAGAATAATTTCCAATCTTTGATTCCTCAATAACTTTTCCTGTTAGCATAATTTAAATAATTTGTTGTTTTACTTTTATCCAGTTCTCTCTTTTTTCTTTCTGCTCTTTAAGACTTTCAAACTGATTATCAAAAATCCTGTGTTTGGAATCCTCCCACAATTTCCTGAAAAAATAAAAATACTCTGAAATCTCAACTTCGTCCCCAAACAAAACGTTGTAATTTTTTATAACGCTCCATTTCAGGTTTAAAGGCAGGAGTTCAAAAACCTTTATATCATACGGGGATTCCTCAATAACCTTTTTCCATATCTCTAAATTTTTTTCTTTTGATTTTTCTCTCGTAATTACGCAAATATCTATGTCCCTGTAATTTCCGGAAAGATAACCTCCAAAAACAACAACCTCATATTTGTTTAGTTCTTTTAGATCCTGTTTAATTTCCTCAAAGTTTTTTGATAACATCTTCCACCAACTCCAATAATTTAGATACAATCCTTATAATATTATTCATATCATCAAAAATAAGTTTTTCTTCAATCTTATTATATTTATGAACCAATACATTTCTTAATCCATTTAACTTTTTTAATTCATCTGAAAGTTTCTTATCAATTACCTTTTCTTCCTGTAGAATTTCCAGATTATGGTAATCGTCTCCCACAGTTTTGCCCAAATCCTTAACCACCATTGCAACCAAATCTGTAGCGCTCTCTATAGCAACCTGAATCCTGTAAAAAGTTGCATCTTTCTCAACCGAGGTTTCCGGGTTTTCAGGAATACTTTCAATTTTATCTGAAACAAATACCAGCTTTTCTTTATACCTTATTTCTCTTTCTTTGTCCATAATTAATATATCTATTTAAGGGTTGCCTCGACTTTTTTGTCGTTTTACTCCAAAAACCTCGACTAAAAAGGTTTGGGATGCAGACCTTAAAGCCAATTCATTCGCTTCCTTTTCTTCCTGAATATCCATAATATGATACTTGAACTGGTGTTTTGTATTGGCTCCGCATTTTTTGCAATAAATTTCCTTTATAACTTCCACCTTAACCACAATAAGTTTATCTATTTAATTTATACAAATGACAAATTCGATTATTATCTAGAAACTCTGCACAAAATCAACTTTCTCCACTTTCAAATATTTCTTCATCAACTCTGCGATTTTCTTTTTTGCTTCTTCAGGAGTTGATTTCTTTTCTTCCACAATAACTTTTTTATCTTCCACTTTTGCTTCAAGTTCTTCCTGAGTGAGAAATTTAACAATTGCTTTTGCTTTCTCATTGTTGTCATCGATTTTCTTGTTTATCTTAACTTTGTATTCCAAATCCCTTCCAGCAAGAGGGTGATTAAAATCAATCCTGACTCTGCCTGAATTTACAGACTGGATTCTTGCTTTCACATTTCCAAGGTCAAGAATCATTCCAGGGATTGGATTTATTTTTTGTTTCCTTAATTCTGATTCTGAAACCGTTTTAATCATTTTTGCGTCCCTGTTCCCAAAACCATCTTCGGGTTTTATTGTTTCAGTTTTTTCTTCTCCAACACTCATTTGTTTAATTATTTCCTCAAGACCTTTAACAACAAATTTCTCTCCGAGTATAATATTTACTGGCTTATAATCTGATTTCTCATTGAATATCCCTTTCTCTTTTGCCAGTTTCTCATCTGTGAGGTCAAATATCTCATCTGTATCCTTTATTTTCCCCACATAGTCTATTTCAACGAAATCTCCTTCCTGCATAACTTAACAAAAATTTTAAATTTAAGCCTTAAAAATCTTATTTCAGGAGTTTATAACAATACAAAGTCTCAAAGAACAATTCCAGTTCACCAAGTTTTACAAGATTAAACCTTCTCTTTAGCTCAGAAATATTATTAAAAGAACTTAACAAAATTACCCCTACTCCGCCTTCATTTAAGCGGTTCCTGACCTCAGAAAGGAATTTCTCGATGAGTTCCTGTCCCCTCTCGCCGCCCTCGCAGCTTAAATCACCATTCCCGGGAAGATATGGTGGGTTAAAGAAAATTAAATCAAACTTTCCTGCCACCTTCTCAAAAAGATTGCTAATTCTAAACTCAACATTCTCTATTTTCTGCTCTTTCCTGCTTTTCTCGGCAAATTCCACGGCTTTTGGATTAATATCCACCCCCAGAATCTTATTCACTTTATCCGCAATACTCAAAGAAATATATCCAGACCCAATCCCCATTTCCAAAACACTCTCAAATTTTCTGCTTTTAATCAGTTTCTTTATCTGCTCTGTCAGGAAATAAGTGTCCTCATCAGGCTCGTAAACCTCAGTGTTCATTAATTTATTTATTATTGATTTATGGATTGTTTATTCTGCAAGATTGTAAAAGGTGAAATTCCAACACTTAAAGTTTATGAAAATTCCTCAGTATTGGCTTTCCTTGATGTTAATCCCTGTTCTTTAGGACATACAATTATAATTCCAAAGAAACATTACCAAAAAATTGAAGATATTCCTGAAGGAAAAATAAATGAATTATTTTCAGTCATAACCAAATTAGTAAAAATAATTCCTGAAATTGTTGGGACAACAGACTGCAATATTGGATTAAATAACGGGAAATTTGCGGGGCAGGAAGTGCCTCATGTTCATTTTCACATAATCCCAAGATTTGAAGGGGATAAAGGATCCTCAATCCAGGGGCTGGTAAGAATGGAAGTTGACAAACAGAAACTGCCTGAACTCGCGGAAAAAATCAAAAATGAAATTGAAAACGAGCCAAATGGGGAGGGAACTCCTAAAATAAAATCAGATAAAAAAGAAACTGAAGTCAAAAAAAAGGAACCAACTGAAAACAAACCGCAAGAAATAAAAGAAGAACAGCCAACAAAAAGTCCTGAAAGAGAATGGCAGGAATTTAACGAGGAACTGCAGAATACACCTCCTGACTATTCTGAAGCAAGAAAAGAAGAATATTAAATAAGGTGATTGATTTTATCAATATACCCCGGGGCTCTGCCCCGATTGGGATAGAATGTTTCTGATGTAAGTTATGGATATAGAACGGGCACCGCATTGCACATATCGCATCAGGTATCACATGGTTTTCGTGGTAAAGTATAGGAAACAGATGTTGCTGGAAAAAGTGCCTTTGCAATATATTAAACAACTCATTTCAGAAATAGGGAAAAGATATTGGTTTAAGTTTGAAGCGATTGGAGTTGAAGAAGATCACCTTCACATCGTAGTTGGATCACCACCCAGGAATTCACCCTCAGATATAATGAGAATTGTCAAGAGCATCACAGCAAAACAGATATTTCAGGATTATCCAGACATTAAAGAATTTTTGTGGGGTGGAAATTTCTGGAGCGCTGGAGGACATATAGACACAGTAAGCGAATATGGCGGTTTGGATAAAATCAAAAAATATGTTGAGGAGCAGGGCAGAGACAAGAACCAGTTGAAACTATGCGATTTTTAATCCGTTAATAGATACCCCGGGGCTCTGCCCCGATTGGGTATTTCATTAAATTCCGTACCAGCACTTTCTCCTTTTTTATGTTTTAATGAAGTATAATGCATTATGAAGGGAAATGCAATGTACATACATGGTCGGAAGTGTTGGTTTTGCGGAAATTATGGTTTGATAAGACTGTCTGATGGGAGAATAAAATGCAAATTGTGCAGAAGACCTTACAGCATTAACAAACTTAAGCGTGACTTGGATGTTTTGTATTACTTTTATCTTGAGGTCAGCGCAAGGAAGTGCGCCAAGGAATTAAAATTGAGTTACAACACAGTGTCCAGAAAATATTCCCTGTTTCGCAAGTCCATATTAAAAAGCTCTGAGCAAAATTTTACAAAACTTAGCGGATACATTGAATTGGATGAATCCTATTTTGGTGGAAGACGAAAAGGCAATCGCGGAAGAGGAGCATTTAACAAACAAGCGGTATTCGGGATTTTAGAACGAAATGGAAGAGTTCCTTCTTTCTGTGAAACAGAAAGAGGCACCGTTGGAACAACGAGTGTTTGCAACAGTGGTTGAAGATGTTTCCGCGAAAACTTTATTTGAATTTATAAAGAAGAAAACCAAAAAAGGAAGTGTGTTTTATACTGATGATTTCAAGTCTTACAAAGACTTGAAACAATATGGAAAACACAATCGGGTCAAACATTCAAAAACTTTTGGGAAGGGTCACAACCACATAAACGGGATTGAAGGTTTTTGGAGTTTTGCTAAAGAACGATTTCACAAATATCATGGAATCAGAAAGAAGAATTATCCTTTGTATGTTAAGGAAATGGAGTTCAGGTTTAATCATAAAAACGAAGATCTTTATCCAATATTAGTTGAAGTTTTTAGACAATTTGGTACGAAATTTCACCAATCACCTTAATTTATTATCCTTGAAGAAGTTAATTAAACTCTGCTGGTTTTTGCCGTAAAGTTATGGTGGAAGACATAAATATTTAGACCTCTTTTATGAAGACTTGAAGTACATACAAAAATATATGTTATGGTATTTGCAATCTATTTAAAAAGATGTTAATTGCTTTTGGGTAATTTGTTGTGTCTTATATTATAATATTAAAATAACCCTTGATTGGTATTTTCATGTATATTTAAATAGGGGGAATTTGATATGAAAACACAAAAATACATATTAATATCCTTGCATACAGCTAATTAAGAAATAATTTTCTATAAAATTATGTCGGGGTGGCCTAGTGGCTAAGGCGCTGCGCTCATAACTACTTTCCTACAAAGAGAAGGTGAATTGAGCTAAGAGAGAAATCCATGATTTAGCGCTGAGAAACGCAGAGATCGAGGGTACGTTGTCATTTAAATATAAATATGGACAACGCCTCAATCAAATCCCTCCCCCGACACTAAACTTAATGCATTTAAAAAGTGCTTATATTATGACAAATGGAAAACAGAATTTTTCAAGAATTGACAAAACAATTAAAAAAGACAATCACCTGCTCCATAAACGAAAATTAACTTTCGGGCAGAAAGCATCTGACAAATTAACAAGATTTTGCGGTTCCTGGACTTTTATAATATTCCTGTTTATTTTTATAGCTATATGGATGAGTATTAACTTATATGGAATATTTGCTAAATGGGATCCTTATCCATTCATTTTACTGAACTTCGTCCTTTCATGTCTTGCGGCTATAGAAGCTCCGATTATACTGATGAGCCAGAATAGAGAAGAAGAAAAATCAAAACTAAAAATTGAACGAGACTATCTAATAGATAAAAAATCAGAGAGAGAAATTGAAGATATTCAAAAAGATTTGGATGAAATAAAGAAACTAATTAAGAACTTAAAAAAGTAATTATGAATCTTGTTGAGGTGCTGGTGGAACAAGGTTGCCTGAAAACCCCGGAAATAATTTTCGCTTTTAGGAAAATAAAAAGAATTGATTTTTTGCCTGAAGAATTAAAGCAATTTGCAGAACTAAATGGACCTCTTCCTATCGGATATGAACAGACAATATCCCAACCATTAACTGTTGCTATTATGCTTGAACTCCTGCAACCAAAAAAAGGAGATAAAATCCTGGATATTGGTTCCGGGTCAGGGTGGACAACTTCATTATTATCTAAAATTGTCGGAAAGTCAGGGAAAGTTTACGGGATTGAATTAATTAGGAAATTAAAAGAATTTGGAGAAAAAAACACTGAAAAATATAATTTTGTTGAGAAAGGAATTGCAAAATTTATTTGCGTGGACGGGTCAAAAGGACTTCCTGAAAAAGCTCCGTTTGACAAAATCCTTGTTTCAGCATCAGCAGATAAAATTCCATCCAAATTAAGAGAACAACTTAAAATAGAAGGTAGACTGGTAATTCCTATAAAAAACTCTATTTTCCTGATTATAAGAAAATCCAACAGATTTGAAGAAGAAGAATTCTTCGGTTTTAGCTTTGTTCCTTTAATTAAAAGAGATTAGTTCCTTATTTATTTTTAACAAGAAATATAATGGAAAACCTATATTGCGCGAGTTGCGGGAGAGGAGTGACAGGAGATAAATTTATAAGATTCCTATGCCCTGAATGCAACAAAGAAGATATTATAAGATGCTCAGTTTGCAGAAAAAACGCAAAGATATATATTTGCAGGAAATGCGGTTTTACAGGACCTTAATATGGGAGAAGTTGCTGTTGTTTATAAAATAAATCCTGAATTAGATAAAAAAGATGAAATTAAAGGCAAACTTACTGAAATTGGAGCAAAAGAAATTCAGGAAGAAGATGTTGGTTTTGGGATAACCCTGCTTAAAGTGGTTTTTGTCATGGAAGACAAGCCAAACTGCATTGAAGAACTTGAAAAGAAAATAGAAGCAGTAGAAGGCATTGGTTCAATTCAGGTGGAAGGAACAAGTCTTTTATAGTTGTCCTAATAAGTTCAAATAATTATTGTTGATTTAATAGTAATATTTTACAATTACCCAATTTTCATATTATATTGCTGTTGGTCCTGATTTCCTTTTTGAGTAGAAATGCATTGCTCCTGCGCCAGCCAGTGCTGCTCCAATTCCTGCTCCAACTTCCAAAGCACCTACTCCATCAGGAAACATTCCTGCTAAAGGAATCTTATCTTCACTTTTTTCAGGTCTATATTCCCCGCCTTCCGGAAAGAATTCAGAACAATCCTTATTCATATTAAATTCATCCAGAGGTTTTTTCAACACAGGTTCAGGACTATTATCTTCTGTTAATCCCAATTCTCTTGGTATTTTAAATTGTTTTTTATCTTCATCATACAACTCTTTAAAACCTATAGGAGGATATTCACTTTCAGGTCCAAAAATAACTACATTTTTATAATCTTCTATGTATAAATGAGGAGCATATACTTCATCTCTTGTTCCTTCAACTGGAATTCCTCTCTTTAATTTTTCAAATTCTGGTTGGGTGTCCTGTAAGTTCACCAAATAATTTGCAAACGGACCTACTATTTTACCTCTGGAATTAGTTTCTTCGCGAAAATAGGCTAATTTAACATGTCCACCCAAAGCTTTAGTTAAATCATTTTCTTTTGATTTATGTATTGTTCTTTTTACTGAAATCAAATGTTCGGGTTCGGGATCATCATCAACACTTACATAAACTAATTCCGGAAGTATTCCCCGTCTCTCTATATATCTGGCTGAAAGTCCCCACATAGTAAGATAGGTTTCAGGTAGATGGATTTTTCCTTTTTCCAGTCTGCCATCATCCTGATAATCTTCTATTAAACAGGTTCGGTTTTCATACATATTGTTCATTATAAACAGATTAATTTTATCCGGAGTTGGTATTGATTCATTTAAATCCAAAGGAGCTTCTTCAAAACCATTAACACACCGTAAGATCTCAGTAAAAGTATTTTGGTCTAATAGATTATAAGCATTATCATTTCCATAAATAGTATCAGTCTCTGTTCCTTCAAACCAATCAGGATAACCCCAATTATCATCATCTCCATGCACATCGAAATCACCTTTATAATATACATCATTTGGATTATTATATTCGTCTAACCCAAGCATCCTTGAATTCTTCCCTATTATATCACTGTAATAGATTACCTTATCTGTAACTTTAATTCCATCAGTGTTTTTCCAGTAAGCTAATATTTCAGCGCTGCTAAAGTCTTCAGGATTTTTAGGTTGACTGAAAATATCTATAACATAAGCAGGATAAAGATCTCCAAATTCAAGTTTATTCCCATAATTATCATAAAGCACTTTTGGAACTTTCAAAGCATGATTTTTTATTGGAGTTATGTCCTCCGACCCTTTATACTGATTATACATAGGAGCTAATGTTTCTATTTTATCATCTCCATCTGTATCCAAACCAATCATATAACGAGACATATCCTGATGATCTGATGCTGAAGAAGCCAACCATACCCCAAGGTCTAATTCTGTACCAGATACACGGTCAAAATGCACTAATTGATTATCTATAACTAAGTCCCCAAATCCTCCATTCTTAACATAGGTATATTTTACAGCAGCTTTTAAATCTTCTGTGGTTTTATCAGGGGTTTTTATTAATTCCTCCTGAAGCTTATATTCTCTGTCAAATCCCAGACAATTATCATATAACTCAGAAGGATGCACAAAACTAAAAAAATGGTTGGTATCCTCAAAATTGTTTGTTTCATTTCCTGGGAAATCTAATTTATCCACCATATAATCATAACCCGCGACAGGAGCTGCTACTAAAGACGCTGCAAGAGCGACTGGTAGCGCTTTTTTTCCAAAGTTTTTAAGTTTACTGAGATAACTGATTTTTTCTTCTGTTGGAAGTTCAAAGAATTTCTCAAGATTAATATTTTGATAAGGGTCTGGTTCTACTGGAGTTCCATTTTTTTGATAATTAAAAAAATCTCCGGTTCTCTTCAAAGATTCTTCATAATTTTCAGGCATTGTATCCAAATCCACATTATCTTTTATTGGATTTTCATAAAATTTTGTTAAATATTTTTCTGAAGCGCCTTTTGCAAGTAATCTTGTTAATTGATTAATATCATGATTTATATAAACATAATCTGAAACATTCGCTCCGCTGTTTTTTGCATACTGTCCGGTTTCTCTCACCATTTCAATTGCTCTTGGGTCAGATATAGGCTTTTCTCCCAATTTCATTAAATAGCTGTTTGTTTCTGCTATTTGGTCCTCTGCCTTACCTAACAAATCACTTTTCATAACTACTTTTTAGTGAAAGACTATATACTGCTTTTTTATAAGGTTAGACAATTGACGAATAATATTCAGTCGTTCGTCGTTAATTTTTATTTTTCCGTCAAAAAAGTCAATCCTTCAGGAAACCTTTACAATAAATTCCGCAGAATCAAACCCTCTTTTAAACCTAAAAATCACAAATAAATACACCCATTCCTTAATAAATAATTTAAAGACAAATTAGTTTAGTGATATACACATGGTAGAATTTGAAACGCTGAAAAGTGAAGAAATGAAATTCGGAACAAACAACTTCATAGAGATATCAAAGAAAGTAGCGAAAGGCGAAGATGGAGAAAATGAATTCTTGCAGATTTCAAGAGGTTATTCTCTTCCAGACGGAACCAAAAGATACAAGAAATCAATAGCGATTCCAGTGGATAACGAAGAACTAATAAACTTCATAGCAACAAAAATAAAAGAAATGTAAATACCAGTTTTAATTTTTATTTTTTATTATATATAACCTTAGTATATAATGGGTAAAATAATTAATAAAAAAAATATGTTTTTCCCAGACAAGGAATTCAAAAAAAAGGCTTTGATAAACAATAATTCAATCTACAAAAAAGCGCTTAAAAATCCCACAAAATTTTGGGCAGATATTGCTAAAGAATTATATTGGTTCAACAAACCAAAAAAAACTTTTGTTCATAAGCCCCCATACTTCCAGTGGTTCACCGGAGGAAAAATTAATATTAGTTATAATTGCCTTGATAAAAATCTTGAAGAAAGAAGAAACAAAGTTGCTTTAATCTGGGAGCCTGAACCTTTGGAAGAAAGAGAAAGAATACTTACTTATTATGAATTATCCAGACAGGTAAATAAATTTTCAAATGCGCTTAAACAACTTGGGGTTAAAAAAGGGGATGTGGTTGGAATCTATATGCCAATGCTCCCTGAAACAATAATTGCAATGCTTGCGTGCGCAAGAATCGGCGCGGTTCACGCAGTAGTATTTTCCGCTTTCTCATCCAATGCATTAAAAATCAGGCTTGAAGGCACAAAAGCAAAAATACTTATAACTGCGGATGGTTATTACAGGAGAGGAAAAATTGTAAACCTAAAAGACAGCGCAGATGAAGGAATCAAAGGCACAAATGTAAAGAAAGTTGTGGTTGTAAAAAGAGCAGGCAATCAAATCAAATTCAAAAAAGGAAGAGACTACTATTGGAATGAATTAACTGAAAACCAGAAAGATCATTGCGAAGCCGCAAAGATGAATTCCGAAGATACTTTATTCATATTATTTACAAGCGGTTCAACCGGGAAACCAAAAGGAATAATCCACACATGCGGAGGTTACACTGTGCAGGCATATGCAACCACAAAACTTATTTTTGATTTAAAAGACGATGATATATTCTGGAGCACTGCTGATTTGGGTTGGATAACAGGTCACACCTATTCCTGCTACGGTCCTTTATTAAACGGGACAACATTTGTGCTTTATGAAGGAGTGCCGGGGTACCCAGAACCAAACCAATGGTGCAAAACAATTGAGAAATACGGAGTAACTACTTTTTACACAGCCCCAACAGCAATAAGAATGTTTGAAAAAGAAATGAGGACAATAAAAGAAAAAATGAGCACTCTGCAATTAATCAGTTCTGTGGGAGAACCAATAGATGAAGAGGCCTGGAAATGGTATTTTAATCAGGTTGGAAAAGGAAACTGCCCTATTTTAGATACTTGGTGGCAGACTGAAACAGGAGGTATTTTAATAACAAGTCTTCCGGGAATAGGTCCATTTAAACCAACATTTACAGGCATACCTTTCCCAGGGATTAGAACAGACATACTTAACAAGGAAGGTAAACCAGTGAAAGCCAATGAAAAAGGAAACCTTGTAATTCTTCCCCCTTTTAGCCCTGGAATGTTGAGAGGAGTTTACAAAAACCCAAAAAAATATCAGGAAACTTATTTCGGAACTTATGGAAACAAAATCTATTTTACAAGCGATGTTGCTTACAAAGACAAAAACGGTTTGATAAGAATTGTTGGAAGGGCGGATGATGTGATTAAAGTTGCAGGTCATAGGCTCTCAACAGGAGAACTTGAAAATATAATTGATTCTTACAAAAAAGTAAGCGAATGCGCAGTCATAGGAATTCCTCATGAAATTAAAGGAGAGGTTCCATTAGCGTTTGTTGTTCTAAAATCCGGAAAGCCCGGGGATGAAATGAAAAAAGAAATAGTGCAACAGGTTGAAAAAGGAATTGGTAAAATTGCAAGACCCGCGGAAATTTATTTTGTAAAAGAACTTCCAAAAACAAGAAGCGGAAAGATAATGAGGAGGATTTTGAGGAAATTATTCTCCAAGGAAGATATGGGAGATTTAAGCACTCTTGCAAACCCGGAGAGCGTTGAGGAACTTAAGAAGATTATTCAATAAATTAACAGAATTATTTTTAATTTATTCCTTGATATTTACTCTGAACTGCTTAATACCCCGCTATTTTGTTTGGAGAAAAATATCTAAAGATAGTCTGAGATTATTTTAAATAAGTTGCCTAAAACTAAAAACAAAAGATTATATATTTTGTTATCTTGGTTAATTTGTCAAAATTATCTTGTTTCCAATGTCCTCAAACCTTATTATCAATATTCCTTTTGTATTATCAAAATTGGATTCCACCACATAACCGTCGTAAGCGCCTGCAATAGTAACAGGATTTACAGCAGAAATATTCCCCTCTAAAGTATAACATATGAAATCCTTTGTAAATCTTTCTCCGGTTTTTGACCAGCAGATTTCTATGTAAGTTCCCACTTGAGATTCTGAAAAAGAAGCGCTTGTCATATATTCAGTATCATAAGATTTTTCTTCACTTTCAAGATTTAATATTACTTTAATTTGATCAGAAAAACCAAAAATAAGCCCTATCACAACTCCGGCTACAACCAATAATATAATCCAACTAACTATTGTGTCCAATGCCAAATCTCCCTTCTTCATCCTTTCACCATAATACAATCATTCGCATAGTCATAATATATTAATAATACTTTTTGAGTATTTATAACACCTCCATCCACAGACCAGACGATTTGATCTTTTGCGCCGCACCCATAGTCAGAGTTCTCTATAGAACTGCAATGGTCTTCTTTCACCAGAATATGACTCACATTTCCTTCATCAACATTAGCCACAGTTTCAGTAAGCGCTAATTCATAACAAGCATAATCTTTTTCCAAACGCAAATTTTCCACTTTATCCCAACAGGAGATTATGTAAGACAATATAATTCTGGATACTTTCTTATTATCGCTCTCATCTACCCTAAATGTTTCTAAAGGTCTTCCATAAACGCAAACATCAGGAATTGAAGGATTCTCCGAAGAAGGCATCATACCGGCTATCCTTATATAAGAACCGCAATAAAGCATTGTAAGACTCTCCTGCAGAGTTCCTGTAATAAGACCCATAAATAATAATACGCCTGTAAGAGCAACTACCATAGCAACAACAACATTAATGCCAATTCCCTTACCCATAATATCTATTTTCTATAATTATTTTATCTAAGGCGCAACTCATTATTATATAAACAGGTCCTGTTAAATCATCCATCTCCAAATCACCTGATTCGATCCTGAGAGGGTCAAGACGCTGCACCATTTCAGTTTTGGTTATTGTGCCTGTAAAATTCGCAAAAATTTTAAAACAAAGAACAGTGTCATGACTTCCTTTGTTTTGTTCAGCGCAATCATAGATATAATTCTTTAAATCCAGAATAACATCATCTTTATCGCCATTGAGTTCAAACTCCTTTCCATCATTCACTGGAATAAAAGAAGTTGCCAGTGTTATAAGCGCCAGCACAGCAAAAACACTCGCAACCAAAAACATTATTGTTTGCACTGAATATTCGTTTCCTTTCATACTGAAGCCGAAATCTGCAAAACAATTGGCTGGAATATCATAACCATAATTATCATTATTACTGAAAAGAATATAAGAGCAATTGTAAGATTTCTTGATATTGTATAATCCCTGCAAACTTCATCAAACCCACGGTCAATTCCCACAATAAATATACACATTATAACCACAACTTCTATAAGATAAATTCCTATAGTCAATTCAAGAACTGTTGGAGGCATCACTTCTTCCAGTTTTATTAAATCCAGACCTTGAAATACCGTACTCCCTGCCCCGCTGGAATACATCTTTTCCACTTTTGAAAGAGCAAAAGCAATACTCTGCAATAGTTGAACAATTAAAACCCCTGTGGCCGCAGAAATACCCCCCATCAAAGGAGCGATAAAGGTGGTCTGTGTTTTTAGATTGGTAACAACATCCTCAAGCAAATATCTTATCCTCGCCTCTATCTCCTCTGTTTTCTTCATGCTTCTAATAATATTTTTGATTGCGCCCGCAACAATTAAAGGTCCTTTCGTCAGAGAATCAGCAATAATACCCATTATATTTTTTATCGTTGATGAAGGATAATCTTTCATTAAACCATACTTCTCATCAAACAAAGAACTCCTGAAAGTCATTGAAAGGCGGGAAATGCTGTTAAATATCTTGCTAAAAAACTCATAAACCGGCGTTTTTTTCCGGTTCATCCGGTCATATTTATTAAGAACTTTTGGCAACGCAACTTCTATTGGAATATTCTGAGCCAGAGGATTTTGCAACTCAAACAAACCATCAATCATATTTGCCTCAGTCTTTTTTATATATTCCTCAAGTTGATAGCGATCCTTACTTGTAAAATAAGTATAAACAATTATCGCGCTTCCAATACCCCAGATAATAAACATAGCGCTTAAAAGATCCCATAAAATATATTCTGACCCATATCTTGCCAGACAGTATTCTTTCCATTTATCATCAGCATAATCCCCTTCATAATTTGCATATATAAAATGTTGATCAAATATCACCTGACCAATATACATAAGACCTGGAATAATTAAAATAGTTCCAATTAATATAGCAGTCATTTTTATTGGCAGTTTTAGGTTATATTTTCTTATTTCTATAAACTTCGCTGGTTTTATGCCTCCTGTTTTTGAAGAATGCGAGAATGCGCTTGGACGCCTCGAAACTAATCTGTAAAGATACCACCACAGCAAAAAAGGCAACACTATTGTATATCCAACTATGATATATATTGGATTTACTGAATCTGTCAAAAAAACGCTTATAATAGGAAACATTATCAAACCCATCAAAGGCAATATAATCCCAAAAGACATCAACATCATGGAAGGCATTTTCAAAGCAATTGCATATTCCTCCATCTTTGTATAGGTATTCTTTAATGTCCTGTCTAATGCTTCTTCCAGCAACTCATGCTTTCTTTTCTCTGAAGAAGTCATTCCAACCATCTGCAGAGTAATTAAAGAAGTGACAAATTCTTCATTCCATATCGTCCACTTCCGTGTATGCACTCCAATCGCTTCCCTGATACTGATATATTTACCCATATCCACATCCCAGATAATCTTCTTGTAATCTTCTCCTATAGGTCCATAACAATTCATTGCAGCAAACTCAACAGCCTTCTCAAAAACAGGATTTAAAGAAAGATAAATAACCATATACAAAATTATATCAACCATTTCATTTCCAGCCCTTATACGGACAACATCTGAATTAAATTTAGGATAAGAATAAACATTATAAGCAATAAATAAAGGTATCCCCATTACAACAAGCAGGTTAGTGGGAGATTCCAGAAAGACGGCAAAAGGAAACAAAAACAAAAATGAAACAATTATTGAGAAAATCAAAGCAGAAAAAACCTCATCAGAATTAACTTTAAGACCAGACATGAATATCGCATCATCCCATATTTTTCTTAAAAACTTTGGAGCTCTTAATTTTATATAATTGCGGGAAAACTTGCAAAAAGATTCATATTTACCTAAAGTAAAAAATTCAATTTCAACTTTTTCAAACCTTTTATAATATTCAGATTTTGGCAATGGATTTGGTTCAACCATAATTAACTAGTTTTTACAAAGTACCATATTATTTATAAATAAGAGTTATATTATGAAAAAGGGTCAAATGAGTTTAGAAATGGTTATTGGACTCGTAATTCTGCTGGTAGTTGCAGGCGTTATAATCAGTCTATTGCTGTATTATATAAGTCCTGACAGGATGCCCAGCGCTGCGGGAGAATTAGAAATGAGAGAATTCATAGAGAAATGCGAAGGATACTGCACAGAAAGTTCAAGTCTCAGCTACTGCACTGATTATTTTGGAAAAGATATACCAGTTTCCAGAGTTGACTGGGACGGGGACGGGGAAGAAAATGAATTGATAACAATAGGTAAAAAAGTGCAATGGGATGTATGCGAAGATAGAATATACTGTTTCCTTATTGCGCCATGCGCAAGATTTGGTGATGTTCCAATGAAAGGTTGCGCAAATCAGTTATGCCAAGCAGGATATACAAAATATGAAAACTTTACTCTTGCCACAAACTATGTAACAAATGAGTTGGGTTTAGTGCCAACAAAAGATATAGAATGCGGACTGAATATGAATGCATTGCCTCCGGAATCAAACTGGTTCACAAGATATTTCAATGAAACACTATTAGAATGGAATGGCACGCACGATGTACCTGTACCTCTTTGCGACTATTACCAAAATTAATTTTTATTTTCTATTTATTTAAACTATATTATGAAAGGTATCTCTGAAGAGTTTATGTATCTGGTTGTGATTGTTCTTGCCATTTTTACATTACTTGCATTTCTGACCACACAAAGCTTATTGAAAGAGACTGAAACTGAAAAAACTGTTGGTCTCAGGTTCCTAAGAGAAGAAGGAAATCTTGCAATTTTTTCTTTATTCAATAACAAAGTTGATTTTGTGGAGAAACCTTATATAGAAACAGTTATAGATGCTGTTCTTTCAAAACATATCAAAAACGATCCCACAGAACAATACAAAACTTTCTATGGAATTGGGGTGGGGACTCTTAATAATACAGAAATAATTCCTTCTTTATTTGAAAATTATCTGCCCGGTAAGTGGAAACTTGAAGTGATTACCCCAAACAGGACTGTTGAATATGGATTTCTTTCAGGAGAACCCTTATACGTTTATAAACAACTAATACCTGTGCCTGAACAAAGAATTGGGTTGGTGATTTTGTATCTTGGATAGATTTGATATTCCCTTATCTTTATTAGAATAGATTACCCTCTATGATTGCATAAACTATCCGTATATTTATCAAAACAATATAATTATGAATAAAAAAAATAAGATATTATTGGCAATATCTATAATTACTATTCTAATAAGTATTGGTTTAATTCAATTTATGAATATTAATCCTTATGCGGTTTTTTTAATGGCGTCTATTTTATTGGGTTTGATTCTAACCAGAGCATTGTCATTGCCTTGATTAGTTATTTAATAAATTTCTGTTCCTATAGTTTCATTAAAAATTGAGTTATATCTTTATAGCAAACAAATTCCAGTCAGAATTGCCTAATTTATTGGCTGTATAAACCACCCAACTATTAGGTGCATTAAATATTGAATTGGATCTTCTCTCGTGAAAAGAATTATCATCTATTACTAAGGATTTATTAATAAAATTCCAATTAATATCATAAGTTTTCATAAAAATACCTAAAGTGCCCCTTTCATTAGATGCATAAGTTATCACATAATTTTTATTAAAATAAATGGAAGGAAATGATTGACTGGATGAATCTAAAGTAATCTGTTTTTTAAAAGAAGCATCTAAATTTAAATTTAAACCCAGTCTTTTTATAAAAATATCATAATTTCCTACCTCACTTGAATAATAAACTATATAATAAAACCCATCAATAAATCTCAATGAAGGTCTATCTTGATAAGAACTCTCTGAAGTAACCCTAACTTTTTTAAGTTCATTCCAACCAGAATCAAATTTCTTTATAAATATATCTCCATTGAATGAATCTCCAGTCTCCCAAGATTGATAAGCAAGATAATAATTACCTCCATCATATATCAAAGAAGGTAAATCCTGATTAGATAAATTTGTTGTCAATATTTTCTTTTTTAATTCATTAAAATCTAAGTTATATTGTTTAACAAAAATATCCCAAAGTCCTGTCTCATTTGAAACATAAGCAATATATATAGTATTATTGACAATAATTAAAGAAGGGGAATCCTGATAAGAACTCTCTGAAGTAACCCTAACTTTTTTAAGTTCATTCCAACCAGAATCAAATTTCTTTATAAATATATCTCCATTGAATGAATCTCCAGTCTCCCAAGATTGATAAGCAAGATAATAATTACCTCCATCATATATCAAAGAAGGTCTGTCCTGCAGAGTTGAATCTGAAGTTAACTGAAATTTACATTGCGTCGGGCAATCATTATCATTTGATGAAGTGCAACCTGAAGGGCAACATCCATCACTGTTGATACATGCAGTTATCGGTGTATTTAAACATTGTCCATTAGAATCACAAATATCTGAAGTGCAGGGATTTGAATCATCACAGTCTGAATTTATTGAACAGGTTGGTGTTGGACTGCAATCAGAATCAGTACCATCTATTTGTCCATCACAATCATTATCAATTCCATCAGTACAATTAGTTTCTGTTCCACCACAATCTGAATCAACTGTATCAATACATCCATCTCCATCATCATCTATTCCATTATTGCAAATCTCAGTAGGATTTGGACTGCAATCATTATCATTCGTGGAAGTGCAACCTGAAGGGCAACATCCATCACTGTTGATACATGCAGTTATCGGTGTATTTAAACATTGTCCATTAGAATCACAAATATCTGAAGTGCAGGGATTTGAATCATCACAATCCTGATGTGTTGTGCATTGTTGAACCTGACCTCCGCCAATAATTATATCAGCAGTTGTGGATTTTGTTGGCAACGGGCTGAAGCAGGCTGCAACAATTCCAACGGTCCCATTTTCTTTTGCTTTGAAAATATTTATATAAGGGTCAGTTGCAATAGTGCTTAAATAAGGATAAATATTATAATCAACAGGATTGTTTACTTTGTTAATTATTACATATAGACCATCAGTGCAATTGTTTACTGAACAAGAACAAGAGTCTCCAATTTTACAGGTTGTTGGACACTGGAGGAATGAAGCTTTGATATTAATTTCCTTTTCTAAAATAACAGGCATTGGGGTGCTGAAACAGTAACCATTTATCTTTATTTTTCCTTCTCCGGTTGGGGTGAAACTTATATTTATTGGAGGGATATCTGCGACTACCTGAATTTGCAACGGATTTCCTTCGCTTTTTAAAACTATCCATAGACCATCTGTGCAGGTTCCTTCATCCAACTTTAATTCGCAGGTGCATTGTTGGTTTATAGAACACTGGGAACAATTGATACTGTTTGCAAAAGTTGGGGTTGTAAGAATTAGAAATAATAGAGAAACCAAAATTAACTTCATTGAAACAATTTTAATCTTCATAATTAAGTTAATTCATTTTCTATATAAATACTCTCCATTATTCTTGTTTGATTGCCGCAAACAAAGACAACCCTATAATTACCAGAATCTAAAATATCAAAATCATGCTTTCCTGAAGAAGTATCCAACATCCACGAATAAATCAGATCTCCTTTTTGCAATACAACTACAGAATCGCCATAACACCCTGACCATTTGCAGGTAACTTTACTATCTCCTGATTTTTCACAACTATATTTTATAACTGTTTTTTCCGGCTCTGATAAAACCAAAGATTCAGTTGAATGGTTTACGCTAAATTGCATTAAAAAATAAACTAAAAATATGGCGACAACCATTAAAATTACATAAACTAAATAATTCCCTGAATTTTCTTTTCCCATTATCTTTATTTGTATTTTTCATATTTAAAGACAACCAGCCTAACTAACTCCTGTAAGTATTGCAGTTCCAATAGGATTAGCACAAATTAAAGTTACATTCCATAATGAAGTATTTGTTGTATTCAAAGTAGAAAGTAGAGGAGATGTAGAAAAATTTATTTGATTGGTTAAAAAGGTTATACTCCCTATACTAACCCCATTTATCCATGCAGAGGCGCTATCACCATCCTGATCAGTTACTGTTATATTTGTATAAGATGGTGTGGCATTTTTGCAATTTGTATTGCAAAGAATATTATCACCTATGTTGTCATAAGCGCAAAATGATAAAATTGGAATGCAATCAGGATGAGATATGCATCTGGTTATATTTTCTCTACAACCATCAGGAGCACATGTTCTGTTTTGATACATTTCTCCAATATTACAACCAAAAACAGAACCACAACCTATATCATTCCAAGGAGTACAATCACAACCGCAAACATCAGCAGGGAAATATTTCGCAAACCAATTATCCTCTATATCTGAGGGTAATTGACAATTTCCTGGTTTTACTTTGTCCAAAACCGCCTCATTTGCTTTTATAACATTCCCTTTGTATTTATCTAAATAAGCCTGACATAAAGCGCTGGCGCAACCTTTTGCAGGACTTGAACCAAATCTCCTGTCGCAGGAAACCATTGAAAAACAATAAATCCTTTCCTCGCATACATCCCAGGTAACATAATCTCCAATTGAAATAAGTTCATTCTTCCCACCATTTCCATCCCAATCAGTGCCGTCTGCTCCGCCTTCAAAATAAGATCTGCAATAATCCAATGAAGAAGTGGCCGTGCACAAAGCATCGCATTTATTTTTAAAATCCATCTGCTGCATTTCAATTTCTTTATAAGGCAATGAATCTGGACTGATTCGTGTAAGAATCATGCTAATAATCACTCCGGCAACAACGAGTAAAATTATAAAACCAACAATAGTTTCTAAACTCATATTTGCCATAATATATTATGCTTACCTTATATATAAGAACACTCACAAAATATTTATTAATGTTGGATAAAAATAATCAACTCAATTAATATTAAAATATCAGGTCAATTCTAAGGCAATACAAATTCGGTTATTTCTTCATCTTCAGTAATTCCAATATACCTATTCCATTCTTCTCCAGTAATTTCAACTCCAACTTCTTTAACCAATTTATGATTATAAGAACTAACCCCCATAACCTCCGCGGAAATCACCTCCAAACTCTGATTCTCAAAATATTCAATCGCCAGTTCAATCGCTCTTGCATCTGTAAGAATCATCTTCTGCAACTCGCATTTTTTGGTTGCTTTATTGCAGATTTCCTCAGGAGTATAACAAGCGCAATCAAGACAACAATTACCGGGATTTTCATAAGGTTCGCAGTCACCATTTCCACAGGTTGGTTTTAAGCACTTTTTTTCTGTTGAAGAACAATATTCTTCAACTCCGCACTTGCAATCCTTTGGACAATCATAACAATTTTCTTCTTTTTCACAAACCTTGTTTCCGCAAATATATGTCGATTGGCAGATACCGCAATCCCTTGGACATGTTGAACATAATTCATCTGCATCGCATTTATTATCTCCGCAAAATGAAGTAATCTTACAAGCTCCGCAATCAACAGGGCAATTGGAACAATTTTCCAGCCTTTCACAAGTTTTATCTCCGCAGATTGGTTTTATACATTTCTTTTCTGTTGAGGAGCAATATTTATCTTCATTGCATTTGCAATCCTTTGGACAATCAAAACAGTTTTCTCCCTGTTCACAGATACTGTTTCCGCAGGATTCCCTTGTAAAATTAAATATTAAAAAAATGGCTACTATAACACCTATAATTATAAAAACCGCAATGAATTGATTCTTGCTTATTTCTCTCATATTTTTTTCTTCCCCAATATCATATTGCATAATCATATTACCACATATTCTTAATTTTCAAAGTTGGGTCTCCATAAAGACAGTTAATAATATATTCTCTATTGCCATAATCGCTCCAGTAACTATTTTTCCCTGCCATATAATAATCACCAATCCTGTTCCCAACACCGGTTCCTATATTTACCTGAAAATTGTTTGCTACCAAAGTATATAAAGTTCCTATAAGCCTATCTCCGCCAGGGACAGGGCACCCACCACCAAGAGTTCCCCTGTTGTTAGCAGTACTCCCAAAATAGATTGCACCGTCATTCTTTAGAAATGTCATAACAATAGAACCTGAAGTTGATGATTTTAGTCTTAAATGACCCCCGCCGCAGGACATGGACATCCAAACCGAATTTGAAGTATCAATCCCCGCAACTCCAGTTGGATTTGTATTTAAACACCCTCCATGCAATAAATCGCCACTTGAAGGTCCAGGTCCATGAGCAAGAACCATTACAAAATCTTTTCCTGAAAGCGGAGCTAAAGATATGCAACCGCAACAAGTGCCGCATGCAGAACAAGAACCACCCCATACCGCAGAACAGAAACATCTTCCACTCGTCCATGCCCGATTATCAAAACCCCCGCAACTCATTATTGGAGCAATATGGTTTGAAATATCAACCCCTCCAGAATTATGCAATGAAATACTTGTATCCAAAGCATTCAAAATAACATCCAAATCCCCATTATTCGGGTCAGGAAATCTTCCAACAGGAATATCCAATATATTGTCTCCAGTAAGATCCCCATAAAAATTATCTGATTCAAATGGTTTCCCATAAGCAGATCCTGCATGAGGTTGGATAAATCTACCATACCCTCCAATTATCACAAGATAAGATGAATTTAATTTTGGAATCAACTGGTCAAGAATGCCATCTATATTATTCCAGTTATCTGGGTTTGTAACTTTGCTTCCAATTATATCTGAAGTTTCATCTTCGTCAAGATAAAGGAAGATTGAACCAAGACCATCACCACCCAATGCAGACTGATAAGCTCTAATCTTGTTTTCAAATAAGGTTAATTGTCCGGGATAAGCACTTTCCATATTAGATTTTAAAGCAACTATTAAAACATCTCCACCCCAAGTACAATTAGTCCCATTCCAGCTCTTTCCTGGATCGCAACATGCCTTAGCATAACCATAAAAAGTTGGTGAAGTGGGGTTACAGTTAAGAGTTATATTACATTCATTGTCGCAAAAACATTCTTCGCCTTTCGACCTGTTAAGTCGGGTTTCATTAACGCAACCGGATTCATCTGAATAAGGGTCCTCAGGGCAACATACTGGATTAGAACCGCTAACATTACAAATACAATCTGGTGAATTTAGACAATTTTCACCTATATCTATATTGCAAAACCCATCACCAATACACAATAAATCCGGACCATAACAATCAGGACAATTTTCAAAGCATTCATCAGCAGCGCAAATTGTGTTCATATCGCAATCCGGAAGTTCCTCAGAAATAATTATTTCCCCGTCTGCCAAATGCACAAAACAAACACTTGCGATTTCTTTTAAATCAACATTATTAGCTTCCTTTGGCACCGGATAAAAAGATTCCTTTCCACCCTGCCTGAAAGTCAGGTAACCATTCTCAACTTTCAAATCAGAAAGGGAAATGTTGAAACAATAACTTGCATATGAAGGTTCTCCTGTTAATTTTTCAAGCACAGACACAATCCTTTCAGCAGATCCTTTTGCAATATAACCCTCGGTTTCATCAACGCTGCCTGTAAGATAAACCTGAGCCGCAAAGAAAAGTATCAGGCCAACCAAAATTGAACCAATCATCAAGATATAATTATCAATCCCCATATATAAATTGGGATATATGTATATTAATTCATCTTTTGGAAATATTAACACCTACCTTATCTCTTTTAAGCACTAAATTATATTCAAAAGATTCCGGGTTGCCTTTTATCTGATTAATTAGAGATTTTAATGAAAATTCTATAGGGACTGCGCCTAAAAAAGGCATCGTCGCATTGCAATCAAATTGTTTACAGATGATTTTTTTATTTTTTATTTTTATGCATAAAAAATTCCCTGAAGAGACATTTTCTTCGAGAATATAATCTATTAACTGCGAGCCATTGTATTCCAAATATTGATTCGAGGTTAAATAAATTCCAAGAATGTTTTTGTTTAAAATCAGATTATACTCTTTTTGGTTTCCTAAATAACTCCAACAGAGTTCATTTGTTTGTGTGTATAATTCATCATATTGTTCTAAAACATTTTGTTCAATTGTTGTATTTATCATCTGGAGTGAATAAGAATAAGCCAAAGTTAAAATTAATAAGCCTGCTATAATACCTGCAACAATCCATATCCAAACATCCACTGTGCCCTTCATAATTAGTAATTGAATATACAAAAGTATTTGCTTAAATTCAAAATTCATTGTGAAATTCCCTGTGCCAAGAGCACAGGGCGTCCCAATTAAATCTCAAACAATTTCAGTTGTTTTATAGTTTCTTCTCTTCCCTGTTTTCTTATATATTCCTCAATTACTTTCTTGTTCCCTCGTCCGCTTATTGTTGCTATGTAATAACCATCAGTCCAAAATTCTCCTCCCCATAATTCCTTCTTTATTTCAGGGATTTCTCTGAATATATTTTGGGCTGTTCTGCTTTTGATTACTCTTATTATTTATCCTCCAGAATATTTCGGTAAAAATCTGCATAATATATGCACATGGTTTTGATCAAAACCAATTTCCTGTACTTCAATATCATATCTCTCAGGGAATTCTTTTAGAGTTTCAAGAATAATTTTCTCGGTTCTTTTATCTAATAATGATTTCCTGTATTTTACCGTGATTTGTAGGTGATAATAACATTCGGATATGTTATGATACCAACGCCATAACCCGTTTTTTTCTTTCATAAAATTACTGCATCTTTTTAGCAAAGTTCTGCGTCTGTTGCCAATTCAGCCCTGTGCCAAGAGCACAGTGAGTTCTTGGCCCTCATTAAATATAAACTCTTTCAAAATTTAAATTAGTTTGAAGTTTCCTCATAGATTTCCTTCCATTTTGTTTTTTTGGAACGGTTTCTTAAGTAAATTATAATTGAAATTAGGGCAATTGATCCGAGGATTAAATATATTATGGTGTTATCTGACTCACAGTCTTCGGGACAATTTGAATTTGTCTCAAAGTTGGATTCGCAAATACCATCTTTATTGCACAAGCAATCCACATCTCTGGTTCGGGCGCAATCAGGGTCGCAGATATTATCTTCCACTTTATCGCAATAATTATCTTTTGAGCCTGAAGGGCAATCCTCTTTGCATTTTTCATAAGTTTCATGTATTGAACAGGTTCCATCACCGCATATTTCTGTTTTAACGCATTTATTGTCCTGGCATTTCATTCCACCAATGCAACCGCAATCAACGCAACAGTTTTCCCGTGTTTCTCCTAAATCGCATTTGCCATCCCCGCATGAAGAACAATCAGAATCTAACTCGGGAATAGACTGCGCTAAGCAATCTTCATCGCATATCCCATCCGCAATACCATCGCAATATCCATCTACTGAACCTGAAACGCAGTCTTGAGGGCAATTTAGATAATATTCATCCAGTTCAATTTCACATATATTGTTAAAATTGCAGACATTTACAAGCACACCCACCTTATTTGAATATTTATAAAAGTTTTTATCGGAAATAAAGAAATTAAAAGGGGGTATCTCCATTTCGCTTATTCCTTTAGCCCCTAAAAATTCCAACTGATATTCAAAAACTTTTTCTTCATTGGAACCAATTTCAAGTTCTCTTTCAAATTTCCAGTAACTTGGTTCCATGGGACTTTCTGGTATCAATTCCTCAAAATATGTTTTATCTACAGGTTCATAAAAATCAGTTGAGTAAATATCCGTAATAATATATTTATAACCCACATTATCATTATTTTTAATAATTGATTTAACTGTAAAAACATCATTCTTCAGAAGAGTTGAAGGAATAATCTCTTTTTTTAAATCAACATTAATCTCTTCTTTTACCCAGCTAACAAGAATATTAAAAACCGGGATATAATCTGTCTTACTCCATATTAATTCCAAATCCGTTGAATGAGTTGGTTGCGGGTTCATTGAAATGATTGTTGGTTTTGAAGGATATTTAATTATAAATTCGCCTTCCTGTGTTTTTGTTCCAATATATTTTCCACTCAACATCAGATTAAAATCCATATTTATTGTATAAGAATCCTGCAAAACTTTTGAAGTATTAAAAAATATTATCTTCTCCTCCCCCGCACTTAAAGTTAAAATACCTCCATTAATAAATTGACCAAATACATAATACCCATATTCAATTTCCTGATCTTCTCCATTATTTTTCAGGGTATAGCTGGAATTAGCAATTAAAATAGCATCATTATCTCCATATTCAACTTTAATCAAAACATTTTCATTCTCAAGAGATATATCTCCGGTATAATATAGTCCGGCATAAACAGTATTTATTGTAAAAAACATTGATAAAAATATTATTAATATTCCAAAGTCCCGCAATCTTTCAACCTCCATTATTAAGTACCGCATATATCCATATAATTATAATCTGTATACCCGCTATGAGGGGCTCCAAATCCGCTGCAACCCCGGATAAAACCTGTGCTCTGCATCATCTGGTTCCAGGATAAACCCTGACCTCCCTGGGCATCCACATATTCCCACCTTCCATTAATTTTTGCTGCATTAAATGCATGACCCGGTCCGCATTTCCATGCAACGCAATCTTCTGATACCCCTGCAGTTCTCGCCATGCTAATATATAAATGAGCATAATCATCGCAGTCCCCGTGGTATTGATAAGGTCCTGCATTGCAACAAGAAGGAGTTAATGTAATTGTATCTTCTCCTGACAACCAGATATCTCCGCCAGCACAATTAAAACCCGCCAAACAGGAACAGACCATATTTCCAGCGCATTCAGGACAATTGTGAGGACACGCTGTACCAGCTTGATCGCATAAATAACCAACATTAGCGGTTTCCCATTCAAATATCGCCTGCAATCTCTGTGTTGCATTTAAAGAATCGGGTGTTGTAACACCCCATTCAGGATGATTATTAACTCCTTCAGCGAGGGCTATTGCAACAACATTATCTATTGACATCATCATTGAAATTGTTTGGGAACTAGAACTGTATTTTTGTATACTAAATGTGGTTACTACCCCTGCAAAAACAACACCGGGACCTTTAGAAGAAAAAGTAAGGCAGGGATCCAACATAACGCAATCACTCCCATTCCAACCATAACCAGGCTCGCAACAAGCAGATTTCATAAGTCCTATATAAGTAACAGCCACAGGACTGCAAACAAGATTCGCTGTTATATTGCATTCATTTTGGCAAAAACATTCTTCTCCTTTTGATAAATTCTGTCTGGTTTCATCAACGCAACCTGAATCATCTGAAGCAGGGTCTTCTTTGCAACAATTATATCCTTCGCTCGCATTGCATATGCAATCTAAAGAAGTTAAGCAATCCTCTCCAATATCTCTATTGCAAAAATCATCTCCAATGCAAACCGGACTAGGACCATAACAATCTTCGCAATCATCCCTGCATTCATCCTTATTGCAGAAACCATCAAGATTGCAAACAGGCAATACTTCTTTCCCTCCAACAACACTTATCAAAACCTCCTTGCCAAACTTGCTAAAACTTAATTTATATTCAAAAGACCCGGGATTTCCTATAATATTATCTATCAAAGCGGATAATGAAGATTCTGTTGGGACTGAACCTAAAAAAGTCATCCTTGCATTGCAATCAAGTTGTTCGCACAGTAATCTTTTGTCTCTTATCTTCATGCATAAAAGATTGCCTGAAGAAACATTTTCATCAAGAATAAAATCTATAAACTGGGTTTCATCATATTCAACATATTTGTCTTCTGTCAAATAAACACCAAGCACATTTTCATTTAAATCTATTGCATATTGTTTTTTATTTTCCGAAGAACTCCAGCAAAGTTCATTTATCTGCGTTCGCAATTCATCATGCTGCTCAATAGACCTTTGTTCAGCTATTGTTTTTGTGGTCTGCGTAAGATAAGAATTTGCGATTGCAAGAATTAATAAACCTGCGAGGACTCCTCCGAGAATCCATATCCAAACATCCACTGTGCCCTTCATAATTAGTAATTGAAGGTATAAAAGTATTTATTTATAGTGGGCAACACCAAATAACGCTTTGTTTATTCATAATTATTATAATCGCACTTTAAAAAATTTAGTTCCTGCTTACAAATTGTTGAAACATGATTATGATAATTGTATTTAAACTATAAATACTTTATTTACTTCCAGTTTTCCTTTTTTATGAGTGATTTTCTGAACTCTCATCACTGGAAGTTTCCATTATATCCTCTCCAGAATCCAACTCACTCCCGGAACTTAGATAATCTTTAATCATATTTTTTAATTTATTCCTCAACATATCAACTTTTCTTTTGTAAATATCAAACATTCCAGAATCCATCGCACCTCTCAGGGAATTTATATGAATCGCTTTTATAGTATTTATGTCATCTTTCGTAATCTCTGTTTCAAATTCGTTTAAAAAATCCATAAAATCCTTATCACCTAATTCCTTATTCTTGCAAAAACCCAACCCCAAAACCAAATGTTTAAGGCAGTCCCACAAATTCTTTGATGCTTCTCGCAAATCATTTTGTTGATAACTGCGGGTAAATTTATCATAAAACTCCTCAGCCACCCGTTCTTTTATCCTGATGCTGGATATATCCATAATATTTAAACTATATTATATTTATGAAAGCGCAACTACTCCCTATTATATTTCTAATATTATTGATTGGAAGTGTATTATTAAGTTACTTTTTTTACAATGCATTTTACGGGACAAAATACGAGGAAAGTATCTCTGAAAGATATACTGTGGATACATTAAGAAATGAAATAGAAAGACTTAAAGGATATTCAAAGCAGGCAAATATTTATTCTGCTCATCAGAGTTTAAGAGAACATGCCTGCCTTGGAGGACAGATAGGAGCGCAGGAGTGGATTTGCAATGGACCAAATAATTTTCCTGTTGAAGATTCAATAGATTGTCTTGAAAAATACACTTTATATTATGCTAATGTTTATCTTGGCAATTATTCTGTTTTGGACACGCCTATCACTATAATAAAGAAAAATTTTTCATCCTGTGAATATGATGTTGACCCGGATGAAGTTTTAGATCCAGTTGGAGTTTATGACCCTAAATATTATGATGAAGGAAATTTCTGGGTAAATATTACCGAAGCTTTAGTTTCTGTATCCGGCGGCGGAGCAACTGTTAATGATGATATGAATATAGATGAATTTATAACCAGAAATCGATACTGGTACCTTCATAGAATTTTCCATGAATGGGCTGAAGACGATGTTTATTCCCCTTGTGTTTGCGCTTTATTAGGCTGTGCCTGCGATGCTCGTTCAGGGGAAGAAGAATGCACAGGTGATTGTATAGTCGCTTCAGAACGATGCGGTGAACTTGCCTTGGATGATTTGCAAAGAAGATTTAATGAAACTGAAGTGGAATGTATTAGAACAAAACCTTACCTTTGTTGCACTCAAGGAATCGGACCTATTTGCGGATATCCTTGCGGTTGCCTGCCCTGGGATAATGATTGCAGTTCATCCTGCGAACATGAATGCGTTCCTCCTCCTCCAACATCATCCATTTGCCCTGCGCCTAATGTAATCCTGCAGGGATATTATGATAAAATCAATGAATATCTTAGTAATATTGATTTAAATCTTTTGCCTGTTGTGCATGCACAGTCTTATTGTTTATGTCATTATGAAGCAAGATTTGCCACATCGCACCAATATGTCTGCACAGATAATTATTTCCATGTCCCTTCAGATAAAGGACCTGTTCCTATGATTTTCAGGGTTGGGGCTATTGCTTTCTGGAGAGATCCCTGCCGCTGTTGCACTACATGCCCTTGCCCAGGGTGCGGATGTTAATATGAGAGGTCAAATGAACTTTTTTATTAAAGCGATTTTAATAGTTATATCTGTTCTGGCATTCACATCAATTATCCTTATCTCGCAGATGTCAAAAGTCACAACTATCGAAGAAAAAGAAAGTTCTGAACTTAGGATGGATTCTCTGGAAATTCTGCAGAAACTTATAAATACCAAGGAATGCCTGGCTTATGAATATAACAATGTAACGCAAAAAGGAAATCTTGATATCAATAAAATTCTGGATTTTAATAATAGTTATCAGGGTCTTGAACCAAAATACGCAAAAGCCATGGATTTTGATTATAATATTGAGATAATCCAATTTGAAAAGAATTTCCGGACTTACCAGGGAATGCAAATAAAAGAAAAGGAATGCGACCCGGAGAATTCAAACTGGAGCATAGCTTTCCATGGACAACCAACAATATATATTCATTGTGATGGTAATTTGGAGGGTTGCTGTGGTGGTGGTGAACTGGATGGACGTTTTCCAAGAACCTTAAACTGCGGAGGTCGCAGTGTTGTGTGTACGCCTTATGATTGTTCGCAATATATAAAATCATCAGAGGAATGCGAAAAAATTTATGAAGGCACTTCTGAAATGGCCTGCTGCGTAAGGAAGACCTGCAATTCACATCCATGGATGATGGAATGTTATAATATTGACCCGGCGACAAATTGCACTGAAATAACTATAAGACATATTCATGCATGGTGCGGTCTTACTATAACTGCAAGTCGAGAACCCTATGGAGTGAATTTTACATCAGATATTAAACAAAAATCCTGGGGGTTTGCATATCTACCTGTTAGCGGAATATCTTCATTTTCTCCGCATGATGCAAAAGAAGAAGAAATCCAGATTGTGCTTCCTATTACAATTAGATACAATGAAACCACCATGAGGGAAGGAATAATAAAAATAACTGCTGTAAAAGGAGAACTTGAAACAATCTCAAGTTTAATTGAAGATATCTGCGCAAAAGCTGAAAGAAATCCAAGCGAAACACTTATAATTACAAGAGATATGTATTTTACTTATCCTATATTATATCAGGGCAATCAATTATGTATGTTGAACAGTTGCAAAAATCTGGATTGCACCTTTCCAATTAATTTTGAAAACATTACCCAAAAAGGAATGTATAATATTGAATTTACTTACAACACGAGTGTTGTTTCGGTAAAAACATGATTATGGATAAAAAATACCTCGCAATTGCAATAATATGTATAACCTTATCTATTATAATTGGACTTTCTTTATTAAATTCGCCCTTGCAAAACATTGAAATTCATGAAGAACCTGCGGATGAAATAAATATTTGCGATGAATTTGTATATCCCAAATTAAGAACTATCTGTTATGCAACCCTTTCAAAAGATTTAAATATTTGCAATGATTTTGGTGGAAAATATAAAAGCGGTTGCGCAAAAGCTATTTTATCTAAAATAGGTGTTAATGAAATATTCTGCAATGAAATAAAAGACAACTCCATTAAAAATATATGTCTTAGAAAACTTGCAAAATCAAAAAGTGATTTAAGTTTATGTGAAGAAGATTCCTGTTATTTTTTCTATTCTACTATAGAATCCTGCAATCTGATAAAAATTGATTATAATAAATATACCTGTCTGGCAAAAGTCACCAAAGATTTAGGATATTGCGACCAGATAGAAGATTATTATGAAAGAACCACCTGCAAAGCATTGTTTTCAAAAAATATTGGAATGTGCAAAGATGAGCAGGGTTTCCTTAATCCATTATGCGCAATTCTGGTCTCAAAAAACAGCGACTGGAATTATTGTCTTGAAGAACCAACAGAATTTTTAAGAGCAAAATGCGTGGCATTTGCGTCAGATAAAATAGAAAACTGCAATGAACTTGAAGATGAAAAAGACCTTTGCAAAATATTCTTTATGGGAAAAGACTTAGATTTATTTTATGAATAATTATGTCAAAGGATATAAAAAAAAGGAACAAAAACATTTTATATGTTTCAATTATTCTGATAATTATTGCAATTGTTTTGATAACTTTGAATTCTAATAAAAACCAAAATAATTTAGAACCTATAACTAAAATTGAAATGTGCGATAATTTCAGCCACCCTGAAACAAAAATAATATGTTATTCTTTTTTCACCGGCAATTCAACTTATTGCGACCTTGCGGGTAATTTAAGATCAATTTGTTGGCGTTTCTCCACAATGAAAAATGCCAATATTGAATTATGCAATCAAATCAATGACCCTTTTCAAAGAACAATCTGTTTCTCAAATGTTGCTTTAAAAGAAAAAAATCCATCAATATGCGAAGAATATATAGAATCGCCAACTTTTTTGGAATCCTGCTTCCTGTATATACCCTACAAATATTACAAACTATATGCTGAAGAAAATTGTGATGATATTGGACATGAAAGCGCAAAATATACCTGTTTAGCTGTTGTTAAAAATAACTCTTCCTATTGCGAAGAAATTATCTCAGAACCTCAGGAAAAAGACCTGTGTGACGCAATAATGTCAGAAGATTCCAGTTATTGCGGAACCGATGCATGTTATAGTCAACGAGCTGTTATGGAAAATAACCTTGATTTATGCGATTCTATTTTATCTAAAATGGAAAGAGCCCGGTGCATAGGCACTATATCCAAAGATACTAAAACTTGCGAAAAACTGGAAGATAAATTTGCAAATGATTTATGTAAACTTTATGTACTGGCAGCTACAGAATTAAATATTTAAATCCTTGCTTTAGAAGGATTATCCAAACTCTATTTTAAAACAAATATTTTTATGAGCGAAAAATCCATTAAACTTATTGTATTCTCCCTGTTCTTTATAACAATTATACTTCCAATCCTGAACTTGTTCGCAAGCATCTTTTCTATTCAATTATCTGTTACACTATCTTGATAACATCTCCTTATATTTTGTCCTCAAGTTCAGCTCTCTTTTTTCCCAATCTTTTTATTTTTTCAGACTCTTCAAGATAATTATCAGAAGTAACTATTTTTTCTTTTGATTCTACTTCCAATTCTTTTCTTGCATTTCCCGCTATTCTTCCGCCTTTTCTTGCGGCAGTTTTGTTTCTCTCAAATCCCTGCGCATCAAGGTTTTTGGCTATTTTTGTAGTGGACGCCTCGCCGAGCATCGTAAATATAAGTTCCAAATCATTCATGTGGTCTCTTAAATTTTCTCTATTTAATTTCTTGAATTGTTTGTATTCTTCGACGGTCTTTCCAAATGTTGCCTTGCTTATCTCGTTTGTAAGAATTGCGTATTCTATGTTTTTGTTTACTCCGCGATTTTTCCACTCTCCGGTTAATTCATCTCTTATCGCAATTCCTCTCACTCTTTTTTCAATCCAATTGTCAGAATAACCTTTTGCTTTATAAATTTCTTTCATCCTTTTTTGCGCTAATTCTGGATTCTCTATTTCCTGCACCCGTTCGTAACCGACTTTTGCAAGCCATCTTTTAAATGGTTCGGCTTTTTTGGAAGGGATTGATTGAACTATTCTAAATAAGGATTCTGTGTTTGCGCAGTCTGTAACATATTTCTTGCCATCTGTTGAAATTAATTTAAGTTGTCGACAAAACGTCGATAACTCAATTCCGCTTGATTCCAATTCCCTCTTTTTTAATCTATACCAATAATCTTTTGCATCAATACTCTCAGTTAATGCTCTAACAACATCAACAATAGAAAACCACCATTCACCATTATGCCAAATTCTCCTGATTTTTTTATCTTCAAAAACCACAAGCGCTTTATCAGAGTCCATAATTTACTTTTAAATTCTTCTTTAATTCCTATAAATATTTCAACTGTCCGATTTTATCGTACGGTTCATTTATATTCTGTTTTTTAGAGGGGATTAATTGAATTATGCGAAAAATTCCTTCGGTATTGGCGCAATCTGTAAAATAATATTTTCCGTCTGAGGATTGTAATTTCAGTTACAAACAAATTGTTAACAACTGATTTTCTCTGCTTTTCAATACTCCTCAATACTGACGAGGAGCGGAACTATCCGTCAAAGCCTCAACAACATCAACAACGGAAAAATACCACCCATCATATGCCACTCTCTTCTTATTTTCCTGTTTTCAAAAACAAAATTACAGAAACCTATTTTTAAAACAACCTTTTTTATGAGCGAAAAATCCCTTAAATTTATTGTATTCTCCCTGTTCTTTATAATAATTATACTTCCAATCCTGAACTTGTTCGCAAGCATCTTTTCCATTCAATTGCTCTATGATTCTTCAGCAATTACATCTCTTGTTAACTATATCTCTTTCTTCTATGACCCAAGATTAATTACTATTTTTGCAAGAACTTTGGTATTTGCTTTTGGGACTGCGGTATTGTGCATGTGCATAGGAGTTCCAATGGCTTTTCTATTTGAAGGAACCAATCTACCCGGAAAATCTTTCCTAAAAATTATCTCCTATTTACCGCTTTTGATTCCCCCATATATTTCTGCAATAGCATGGATGGAATTTCTCGGGGCAAGAGGAGATCTGGTCAGCATCAGTCTGCCTTTCAGCATCTATAACCTGCACACAGCAATCATAATAATGTCCCTGTCAATGTTTCCTATTATAACCTTGCTGACTTCCCTGGCAATAAGAAATCTTGACAGCAAACTTGAAGAAACCGCAAATCTCGTAACCAGCAAAAAAAAGGTTCTCAGCAAAATTACTCTGCCTCTGATAAAACCGCAAATATTAATTGCTGGATTTTTTGTTTTTATTCTTACTTTATCAGAATACGGGGTTCCAAGTATGTTAAGAATTAATACTTATTCAAATGAAATTTTTGCCCAGTTCAGCGCATTCTTCAACCTTGAAAGCGCGGTTATATTATCATTGCCTTTAGTATTTCTTGCGATGGTATTAATTACTATTTACAATTTCTGGTTAAAAGATAAATCCTTTGTAACTATTTCAACCAACTCAAACAAAAAAAACAATCTTCTTGAACTTTCAAAATTACAAAAAATTATCAGTTTGGTATTCGTTATCTCGGTAATCACCCTTGCATTTTTTATCCCTCTATCAATTCTCCTTATAGAATCAAAATTGAAATTGATAGAAGCCCTGATACTTGCTCATAACCAGATATTTAATTCATTGGGACTTGCTCTTCTTGGAGCGGGGTTAATGACAATATCGGCTTTCTTTGTTGCCTATTTCTCAAAGAATTCAAAATATATGGATTTGTTTATCCTGCTGCCAATTGCCATCCCCTCATCAATTATAGGAATCTCGCTGATTTATTTCTGGAATAATCCCTGCGCAAATTTAATTTACACAACATTTATAATTATTATTATCGGGTATCTCATTCAATTCCTGCCATTTGTTATCAAAACTTTTTCACCTTTTTTAAATCAAATATCGGCTTCTGCGGAAGAAAGCGCAAAACTTGCAAGAGCTGGTTTCCTGAAAAGAATACTTAAAATTGAACTGCCCCTTGCGAAACAGGGAATAATCGCGGGTTTTGTTGTTGGTTTTGTTCTGTGTCTGAGAGAACTCGGAACCACTTTACTGGTTTCTCCGCCTGGCATCCAGACCCTGCCATGCAGAATAGAAACACTAATGCACTATGGTAATGCTGAAATGGTTTCCTCTTTATCAATTATATTAATCCTTATGATTCTTATTCCAGTCGTTATGTTATTATTGACAAAGAAAGAACTACTTTCAAAAATATAATTATGGAAGAAATAAAACCTGTTGGTATAAAAATATTTTAACAAGCAACATCATATATATATCCAATAGATAATAATGGACAATACAAAAATTTTAATAGGAATAATAGCGATAACAGTGATTGCAGGTATACTTTGGGCAGCGCAATCTTCCCAGCAACAGAATGAAGTTGTGATTTATGTTGCTCATGATCAGGATTACAGCGAACCTATCCTGAAAGAATTTGAAAGAGAAACAGGAATAACCACAAAAATTTTGTACGACACAGAACTAACAAAAACAGTTGGATTAGTAAACAAACTAATTGCGGAAAAAAGCAATCCGCGGGCAGATGTTTTCTGGAACAATGAAGTCAGCAGGTCAATACAGTTAAAAAACGAAAATGTGTTTCAGCCATATTGTTCACCAAGCAGTATAGATATTCCAGCTCAATATAAAGATGGAAACTGTTACTGGACTGGTTTTGCGGCAAGAGCAAGGGTAATTTTATACAATACAAATTTGGTTAGTGAAGAAGAAGAACCAAATTCATTCCTTGAGTTTGCGGATGAAAAATGGAAAGGAAAAACATGCATTGCCAACCCATTGTTTGGAACAACAGGCACTCATGTAGCATCTTTATTTGCCTTGTTTGGAGATGAAAAAGCAAAACAATTTTTCCTGGACTTAAAAGAAAATGAAATCCAGATTGTTTCAAGCAATTCAATGGTAAGGGATCAGGTTGTTGCGGGCGAGTGCTGGGTTGGAATTACAGACACAGATGATGCAAATGACGCAATTGTAGATAAAAAGCCTGTAAAAATTGTATTCCCGGACCAGGGCAATGAACAAATTGGAACTTTAGTGATTCCAAATTCTGTTGCTTTAATCAAAGGAGCGCCTAATGAAAAAAATGGGAAAATATTGATAGATTACCTGCTTTCAAAAGAAGTAGAGAAAAAACTCTCAGAAACAAAAGCAATCCAGATACCAACAAGAGATGTTGAGACCCCTAAAAATGTTCCAAAACTAAGCGAAATTAAAGGAATGAGCGTTAATGATTACCAGATTTTTGAAAAACTAAAAATTTCAGGGGAATTTGTGCAGAATATATTCTTAAGATAATTTATTTTGTTTTTTATTTTTATGGACTATAATTAATTTAGGGGTCAATATTCTACAAACACCTAAATTATTGTATTTAGATTTCCCCTTCTATTTTTAGAAAGATAATTATGGAAGAAATAAAAATTAGCAATATCTCAAAATATTTTGAAAAGGAAATTTTATCGGATATTTCCCTTGAAATTGAAAAAAATAAGATTACGGGAATACTGGGTCCAAGCGGGAGCGGGAAAACTACTCTACTCAGGATTATATCCGGGTTGGAAATTCCTGATAAAGGAACTATTTTCATAAATAATAAATGCGTTTGTTCAGAAAAGATATTTGTTGAGCCGGAAAAAAGAAATATTGGTTTTGTTTTTCAGGACCTTGGATTATGGCCTCATATGAATGCTGAAGAACATCTTGATTTTGTTCTGGACGCAAAAGGAATTACCAATTCAGAGCAGAAAGAGAAAGAAATAACAAAAATACTTAAACTTGTTAATCTGGATAAATATATTAAATCATACCCGCGCCAACTATCCGGGGGCGAGAAACAGAGACTTGCAATTGCAAGGGTTCTTGCGCAGGATTCAAAAATCCTGCTTCTTGATGAACCTTTTTCGAATTTAGACCCTGTGTTGAAGAAAGAACTGAAGAAAGAACTTGTCGGTTTGCAGAAAAAAATGAAATTAACAATTGTCTATATTACCCACAATCCTTCTGAAATTTTTGATATTGCGGACAAAATTGTTATACTGAAAGAAGGCAGAATTTTGCAGGAAGGAAAACCAAAAGAATTTCTCAAAAAACCAAAAAATGATTTTGTAAGAAAATTTCTTAGTTAGAATTATTTGTAGTTTACAAATGATGAAAGAATCTAAATAATTCTTCTTCTGAATTATTTGAATACAAACATTTGCTCCTTCCAACTATTTCCTAAATTCTTAAACCTTAAATAATTCCCTCTTCCAAATCTTTTCTGAATTCCTCAACCTTAAATTTGAACAACCTGACTTCTTGATTTACATAAGAGGATTCAAAATAATTCAAACCCTCTCCACCGTAAAAAAACATTCTGGTAAACATTGAATTTTCTGTCTGCGGCGGCATATAAATTATGAGTTGCAGACTTGGATCAACCCATAAAGTTCCGGGAACAGTTGCATTCTCGTAAGTTATCTTCATAGGAGTGTTATTCTGCGTTAACACTAAAGTCTTAATCTTATGGTATTTTCCCTGCTGATATAACAAAGGTTCTATCTTTTGGGTGCCATTTTCAAAAACAATTTTTAAATAAAAAGGTCCGTATACAAAAGCTGTGCCATTCTCGTACCTGAGAGGTTTCTGGTCTTCCAATCTCACCATAGCATAATTATAAGCCTGTCCTTTCCCAAGTTCAGGGTCCCAAGTTGAAAAATAAGTCCACCATTGGGATTTTCCAATTAAATCATTTGATGCAAGGAAATAAAGGTCTGAACAGTTTCCTATATAACTTTCAAGAATTTTTGCGGCTTTTGTCTCATTTGAAGTATATAAACAACCTGCCATATCCATCATCCTTGAAGTTACGCAATATTGAATTCCGTCTTTTTCTTCCAGATAACCACCCCTGTCTTCAATGCAATCAAGACCATTTAATTCGTCCAGTTTGGTGTGTCTAATTGCATGCTGGCAACCACCATCATAAATAGTTCTCCTCTCTGAAAGCGCATTAATCCAATAACCCGGGTCCCAGTAAGTCGCAATGACCGTGCATTCAGGAGTGTTGTTTTTCAGCCAGGCCATTGAATCTCTCCACCCGCCGGAAATCCCTGTCCCATATTGTTTTGACATCTGGTCAGAAGCCATATAAATGGAATATAATGAATTAGCAACAAGAACAACTGAGAGGATTAAAAATATTATTGAAATATAAAAATAAACCCTGTTGCTCTCTTTATTTTCCATATTTTTTCACCGCATTAATACATACATCAAATAAAATCCCTAAAGCAATTCCCGCGCAAATAGACATTGGAAGCGCAAGCATTGAAGTAAATCTTACCGCCCAGAAACTACCATAAAAAGTAGGAACTATCCACACAAATAGAAATAAGAATGTTTCCACATAGAATTTTTTATTCTTTATGACCAAACCAAATAATATTCCTGAAACTGAAAACAAAAATGCAATCAGAGGATATATAGTTGATGCAGATATTAAATAAAATGAAAGAAAGAATATTAAAAACCCAATAAATGCAATTCCATAAGAACCTTCATAATTATCATAAGAAGTTATGTTTCTCAAAAACAACATTAACAGCATGGAAAGTCCAAAGAAACTAAGGAAAAATATTGGGGGCGTTACCCTGCTAATTATACTGTCCAAAGAAGCGCTCATTTCTTCTGAAATTGAAATCCACACATTGGGAAAAATTCCCCCCTCGGCTTTTGCGGTCTGGAAAAAAGAAGTAACCGCAACAATACTATTTGCCGGAGCAGTTCCAACAAAAGGAAATGTGAAGCAGAAAAATGTGGCAAACAAAATTACATAAACCAATAAGTGTCCCCTAAAGAAAAACCAACTATGCTTTAATTTTTCTGTGAGGTTATTTCCTTTAGCAATTAAAATCCTGTAAAACCAATGACTGCCAAATAATCCAATAAAAACCCAAGGCACATAAGCGAAACCGCCGCCCCAATTCAAAGCAAAAGCTGCAAGGAAAATTCCTGAGAGAATTGACAATATAACCGGACTCTTCTTTCTGATATTATTAACATCAACCCTATTATAAGCTGCTAAGAATAAAGAAATAACCACTAAAGATAAAAGAATATTCATGCAATCTGTGTCAAAAAATCCTGCAAGAGAACGGGATAAAAAAGAAGGGGTAAGACCAATAAAAAATGCTGTAAATAATCCTGCTTTATTTGAATATAATTCCCTTCCTATCAGGAAAGCGGGGAAAACTGAAAGAGCCGCAATAATTGCGGGAAACCAGAATAAAAACCTATAAAATTCAATTCCTGTCAAAGCATTTGCCAGTTTAAAAGAATAGGCGGCGGAATAAGGTAAGAAAGAATGAACAAAACTATGAGGTTCCGGATAATGCCTTAAATAATCTATTCCCGCATCCCCTTCGACCAGATTTAGAGTCATTCTATACCAGTAATGAGGGTCCGCAGCGAGCAAATAAGGCTCATCCACAGTCGCTAATCTAACAGAAAGACTTAAATAGAAAATTCCAATTAATATTAATAGAGAAATTGCTGTTTTGTGTTTAACTAGGGTTTTAATTGCTTTTGAAAAATCAAATGAAATCTCCACATCTTCTCCCTTTGTCATAAATTACTTAATTTAAATTTAACTATTTCTCCAATATTATGGGTTTATCTCCCGGCAACAAGTTCAATCACATCCCCGTTCTTAAGTTTATGCTCTTTCCCCACCCTCTGTTTTGTTTTTACCTCTATTGCTGTGATGAATTTTTTTCCAAAGTCTTCGTGAATTTTATAAGCAAAATCCAGGGCAGTGGAATCTTCGGGCATCAGAAAAACATCAGGCAGAATATTCCCGTCTTTATCCCCCAGTTTTTTTACGCCTCCGGGGAAAACCGCAATATATTTTAGAATATCAAAAACCGCGCCATTGATAACTTTTTGAACTCCGGTAACCTCGAATTTTTTCAGGAGAGTTCTTATCTTTTCAAGACCTTCTCGTTGATTATCAGTTACTTCACCGATTATTTCAAAACCTTTGTCGCCGGGAATGTACTTTATCAAATTGTGTTTTGCTGCCTCCTTCAATGCAAGTTCCGCTTCCGCAGAACATAATATTGCGCCGTGTTTTATCAAATCAGGAATGTATTTTTTTGCTTCTTCTTTATCAATTTTATTTGCCGCAACTATTATTGGCAATCCTTTTTCCCTTAAAGTTTTTATAAACTTCTCTTTGTCTTCATCATTCCAATTAGTTACTTTTTCCGTGAGCTCAAGGGTTTTTAATATGTTCTGGATATCAGAAACAGACACCCTTAATCCTGAAAACTGTTTTGCAAGTTCTTTTACCCCAGTAACCTTTTTCCAGTTCCGGTTAAGAATTGATAGAAACCAGTGATTTATTTCATATTCAAGAAACTCTATATCCTCCATTGGATTATGTTCCATGCATTCTCTTCCCTCGCTGTCGGTTGTGCCGCTTGCATCAACAACATGGATTAAACAATCCGCCTGCCTTAAATCATCAAGGAATTTATTGCCCATTCCTCTCCCTTCATGAGCCCCGGGAACAATGCCTGCAACATCAATTAATTCAACAGGAACAAACCTGTTCCCATCAATGCAATATCCCTGTCTGGGGTTGCATTTTACATTAAAGAATTTCTCAACACAATCCACTCGGGCATAACCAAACCCTATATTTGGCTGGATTGTTGTAAAAGGGAAATTTCCTATTTTAGCGTCAAGGAGCGTTGCCGCCCTGAAGAAAGTGGATTTTCCTGAACTGGGTTTCCCCACAAGACCTATTTTCATTATTAATTTACGGATAAATTGATAAACCTTAAATTATAAAAAATGAATTAATTTAGGCTATATTCGTGTGCAGACTTTTTCAACTTCTTTAATATCTCCTTTAAGAGCATCATCAAAAATTTTAACAGCATCTCCAAATTCCAGCTCACCTTGACCATAATATAAAACACCATTTATCTCCGGAACAATTTCATATAATCCTCTATCCGCACCGTAAGATGATGAGGATCCTATCTTATTTACAGTAAATTTACAATCATCAAGAAACCCTCTACAGGTTATGTTATATTTTATAAATGCGCTACCCTTATCAGTTCTTCCCTCTATTTTTGTATCAATTTTTGCTTGAATAGTCAATAAATTAGGTTTATAAGACATTAGTTTATGTAATCTTCCCAATTCATCCATCATTTGTTCGTCCACTTCTCTAAACTCCCTCTCTTTAAGCGAATCTGCTGAGTTGTCATTTAAAACAAAACGGGATTTAGGGTTTACAATTTTACCTAAACTCTCTTTAAAATCATTTCCTTGATATGATGGAAAAACTATATGGGTACTAACATCGAGCAGCGCATTTGATTTTATATTATATTTTCTGATATCATCCACTATTTTTTCTAATTCAGATTTAACATTTACAAGATAAGCTTTTTTCACAACATCAGGCGCTTGCTCAAAAACTGCTTCAATTCGTTCATAATAATCAGGCAGTTCAATTGGAAACATATTCGTAAATAAATCATTAAAACCATATTTTTTCTCTAATCTTTCAATTGCATCTCTATATTCTGGGGAACCATATAATTCAGGTTTTGCCATAAACAAAATTCAATTAAATTTTAAATAGGTTATTATCTTTTAATGGTCAAACCAAAAATCACTTTAATTCCTTTTTCTTCTTCTCTTTCAAATCTAAATAATTCTCTTTACTAACAACTTTTCTATCTATTTCTTTTTCTGCTTCAACTCTGGCTTTTTTAGCAACATTTCCTCCTCTTTTAGCTGAATCTTTGCATTTTACAAATCCTTTCGAGTCTTCTTTTTTTGTAATTTCTGTGGTTACTTTTTCTCCAAGCATATTAAATATCAATTCCAAGTCGGTCATATGATCTCTTAGATTCTGATTCTTGAATTTAGAATTTAATCCTTTGAACTTCTTGTGCTGGTTAATCGTGATATCAAACGTTGCTTTACTAATCTCATTTGTAAGAATTGCAAAATCTTTTTTTCTTTTAATTCCCCGGTTTTTCCATTCCCCGGTTAATTCCTGCCTTACAGCAATTCCTCTGAGCCTTTTGTCAATCCATGATTTGGGATATCCTTTAAGTTCATAATATTCTTTTGCTCTATCCTGCGCAAGTTCGGGATTTTCAATTTCCTGGATTCTTTCATAACCGACTTTTGCGAGCCATCGTTTAAATGGCTCCGCTCTTTTAGAAGGAATTGATTGTATTATCCTAAATAGCGATTTGGTATTTGCACAATCAGTATCATATTTTTTGCCGTCTATAGATATCAATTTCAGTTGTACGATTTTTTCGTACAACTCAAAACCTTCTTCTTTAAGTTTGGGTTTTAAATCAGACCAATATCTCCTTGGAATTGAACTGTCTGTTAAAGCCCCAACAACATCAACAACAGAAAACCACCATTCATCATTATGCCAAAGTCTCCTGATTTTTTTATTTTCAAATACAATTATCTTATCTTCGTTATCCATATTTAAACACATTATTTTCATTTAATTTATAGAATTTGCTTTTCCCGCAAGACCTATTTTCATTATTAATTTACTGATAAACTGTGGACTTGAATTATAAAATTTGGTGATAAATTTAAAGTATTATACCAGTATAATATTTATCAAATTTTACTTTATCCCCTTTCATTGCAAGTTCACAAAGATTAACCGCATCTTTAAATGAAATACGACCTGACTGATAAGAATCCTCTGAATTTCTCCTAAGAGGGCGTTTTTTTATTTCTTTCATATCTCCTAAATAATAAAGTGTTTCCCATAATCCTTCATCAGCGCCGTGAGAATGTCCTGTTATTTCCTTTGGACTAAAATTAGTTCCATCAAGATTCCCATAACCTTCTATATTATAAATTATACTCCCGCTTCCTTTATCACTTTCTCCATATATTCGCGTATCTACTTCCATATTTATTCCTAATAAACTATCCAAATCAGATATATTTTTAAGAAAGTCTTCCACCTTCTCTTTTCCATATTCAGTTAATTCCACAAGATTAAATTTCCTTTCAGGAAAGGTTATTACATTAAGTGAACCTTCTGTGTAACCCGGTAAATGCAATTCAGATACAGGATTTGCAACTTTACCTAAAACAATCTCTGCGGTTTTTAGATGACCTTCCGGGACAATCTTCTGGGGATAAACGCTTATTCTTACCTTTGATGAGATATTATAATTTTCTATATTATCCACCATTTCTTCTAATTCAGGTTGAAAATTTGAAGGATAAGCATTTGTTACAAGTTTAGGCATCTTCTCAAAAAGTGCTTCAAGTTGTTCACCTGAAATTGGGGGTTCTTCTCCAGCAGTATTTCTTATATCTAACCCAGTATTTTCTACATTTAAGTTATTAAAACCATATTTCTCTTCTAATCTGTGAATGGCTGCAAAATATTTTCCTACCTCTGCGTCTCCCATAAACAAAATTCAATTAAATTTTAAATAGGTTATTATCTTTGGATAATTAACGCAAATTTCCTGAAATATCTATATTACACTGAAGTAACTATATTATGCGAGGATACTTTTTCTCTCTTGAAGTTTTGATTGCTGTGGTGATGATTTTATTTCCCTTGCTCACAATCACCGGTCAGCCAATGGAAATTGATAACAGAAACGAAAAAGTATATAAAGGTTTGGAACTGATTGAATCTAATAATGGATTAGATGTAAGCAATACTAATTTGGAAAACAAACTTGAGAAAATTATTGGTTTTGATGTTTCAGTTTCTTCTGATTGCAAAGACCAAAGAATTGTTAATTATCTTGTTGTTTCCGGGGTTGACGAGTTCAGGATAATTGAGGTTTGTTATTGATATTTTTAAATATAAAAATTCACTAAAGTTCTTTGAAGATTCTTTACCAAGGATAACTAACATGTTTAGTATGTGATTTTACTGGCGCATGACCTCCAGTCTCAGTAACTTTATAACCTTGATGGCACTCATCACAGGTAATTTTTAAAGGTCCATTCTCAAAAGCCTTGTAGGGTATTTCCGCATGAATATTATCCTTATTCTCTATACCCTTCTTCTAGTAATTCTTCATTATTCGATAATCCGCCTATAATTTGATACTTATTTGAATATCCTCTCATAATTTAATAATAAATTTATAAATTCTTAATACAACTATCTTGATTTTCCCAGTTTCATAAGTAAATTTTCTGTTGTGGAAACATAGGATAATGCAAGAGGAATATTCTCAAGTTTTGCAATCCTCAAAGCAATCTCATCAACCCTTAATATTCCATGCAACACAATCAAACCAGGTTCAAGGTTTGTAAGTCTCACCGCAACAAGAGGAGATCTTCCTCTCTGGAGATTTGTAAATACAATGCAATGGCGGTTTATCATGGAAGATAATCTTGACAATTCCAAAGGAGAGAAATTCATTATTGCTTTCTTGCTGTCCATCACAGAAAAACCGTAAATCAATCTGTTTTTGAATTCATAGCTGGGTTTCCCATTAATTCTCTTTAAAAAAGTGCTGATTTTTATTGGTTTTTCAAATTCTTTTCTTAAAAGGATAAATGAATCAAAATCCGGGATATTGTACAGAGCCACAAATTCCTTGATAATCTTTCCGCCCTTTGCCAGATCTATTTCCACCAGAGCATTTACAACCTTTTCTATCATCTTTGTGCCCGGGGATTTACGCCTTCCTGACTCGTAATCCGAAATAACTGAGGTATTCATGCCAAGTTCCTTTGAGAGGTCTGTCTGGTAAATCTGGAACAATTGCCTCCATTTCTTGATAGTTTCCCCGGGATTTTCTGAAAGCACTATTTCTCCGGCGATTTTCTTCCTCAACTCATCTACATTAGCCATAATTAATTTTTTTTAAAGTTCTATAATGGTAGAAGCAGCAGAAGTCATCAAGATAGTAAAAAGAGATGGTCCAAAAGGGATAAGTCTCATAAAATGCAAGCTAGTGGACGGAAATCACAAAATACTGGAAAGAGCCGTAATTGGAAAGATTAAAATTGGAGATTTTGTGTATTTGAAAGAAACCGAAATGGAAGGTGTACAATGAGTAAATGTTCATATTGCGGGGAAAACATAAAAAAAGGCTTAGGGATAATGTTCATTAACAATAAAGGGCAGATATTCCATTTTTGCTCATCAAAATGCAGAAAGTACTCTGCAATGAAAAGGAAGAAAGGTAAATGGGCGATTAAAGAGCAGTAATTAGGTTTATTTTCATTTAGAATTTTATTATTTCGGAGTTAATGGAAATGCAGATGATTATTCTGGATTTTCTTAAAAATAGAACTCAGGAATATGCTGGTAAAGAATCTTTGTTTTTGCTAAACAAATATAATTTATCTAATGAAATATTCAATCAGGGCAGAGCCCCGGGGTATATCAATAAAATAATATCAATCTTTTGATGCAATTCTCCAATCCCTCCAACATTTTCAATTATCTTATCCGCCAGTTCAAGACATTTATTCAATTGCTGTTTTTTCTCATCATCTGAATTTTCTTTTTCTTCAATTTCAATAAATTGTTCAAGACTGATATTTTCTCCAACCCTTTTCCTTTCCACAATTCTTTTATATCTTAACTCGACAGGAGCATCAATACCAATCAAAATAAAATCCTTGTTTTTTCTTAATTCTTCAATTTCATAAGGATTTCTTATACTATCGATTGCAATTTTATTTTTCCCTTTTATTTTATCAAGCGCGAGTTTTGCAAGAATTCCTGGACCATATTTTTCCCTGAGTTCATTCCCGGTTTTAATCAGATTTTCTCTTTCTTCAACAAGACCCTTTTTTCTGATTTCTTCTCTTAAAATATCCGACAGCGAAAAAGTTCCAAACCCTTTTAATTTCAGGTAATCCACAACCATTGTTTTCCCTGCTCCATTTTTTCCTGTTAAACCAATTATCATCTTAGTATTCTGTTTTATAAATTTCTTTGTCATCAATCATATCTTTTTCTTGCCATTCTTTAATCCATTTTTCAATTTCAAATACTTTGTGTTTCCCGTCTTTTGTTACGCAGATTGTTTTATCAAGTCCCGCATTGATAATCATTTTCTTGCAGATGAAGCACGGGAAAATATCTGTTGGTTCTTTTTTGTTTTTATATACTCTGTATCCGTAAAGATACATATCTCCTCCAAGCAGGCTCACTCCGGCTCTTGCTGCATTGATTATCGCATTCTGTTCAGCATGCACGCTCCTGCAAAGTTCATATCTTTGTCCTGAAGGAATATTGAGTTTTCTTCTTAAACAATTCCCTCTTTCAATGCAATCAAGTGTTCCGCGTGGAGCCCCATTATAACCTGTTGAGATAATCTGGTCATCTTTCACAATTATCGCCCCGCAGTGAAAACACAGGCAGGTTGACCTGCTGGCGACTTCTCGGGCAATATTTAGATAATATTCAATTTTTGAGGGTCTTTCCATAATTATATTTAATGGATATAATACCCGTAAATTCTATTTATTTTTAAAATATTGTTATGGAGGAAATTGGATTGTCAGGTGAGCGAATATATGCTTCAGAGGCTAAAAACAGGGAAAACAAGGAAATATTATTAAGAGGCTGGGCAAGCGCAGTAAGAGATTTAGGAAACATAATTTTTGTTGTTTTGAGGGATTGCACCGGAGAAGTGCAGTTACTGGCAAAAAAAGACAATGAATATTTTGATAAAATAAAGGAACTTAAGAGGGAAGATGTTATTGAGGTAATAGGAATTCCAATTAAAAATGAAAAAGCATCAAATGGAATTGAAGTTAAGATTAAAGAATTTAGATTAGTAAATGGAGCTGAGCCATTGCCAATAGAATTTTCCGGGAAAATCGAGACTGATATTAGCAAGAGACTGGATTACAGATTTTTGGATTTAAGAAATCAAAAGAATAAAAAAATATTTGAATTAAAATCCGCAGTTGTTAATTACACCAGAGAATTTTTTACAGGAAGAAATTTTGTTGAAGTGCACACCCCGAAAATTGTTGCACAGGGAGCTGAAGGCGGAAGCGAATTATTCCCGATTTTATATTACAACAAAGAAGCTTATCTCACTCAAAGTCCGCAATTTTATAAACAGTTGATGCAGGCTTCCGGCTTTGAAAAAGTATTTGAAATCGGACCTGTATACCGGGCTGAAAAAAGCCACACAACAAGACACTTGTCAGAGTATTGGGGAATTGATTCTGAAATTTCATTTATTGAAAATTATGAAGATGTGATGGGTTTGATTGAAGATATGATTTGCAGCATCCTTGACAACATAAAGAAAAACTGCTCTGAGATAATTGAACCTTTCAAGGTTGATTTTCCAAACTACAAAAAACCTTTCCCAAAAATTACTTTAAAAGAAGCTTTTGAATTATTGGGAAAAGAATCTGGAAATGATTTATCCCCGGAAGAAGAAAAAACGGTTGGGGACAAAATCAAGGAAAAATATGATTGCGATTTTGTTTTCATAACCCAGTATCCTTTTGAGAAGAGACCTTTTTATTCAATGAAAAACAAGGATAATAAAGAGACCACCGATTCCTTTGATTTGGTTTTCAGGGGTGTTGAACTTATAACCGGGGGGCAGAGAGAACACAGGATAAAAGTTCTTGAAGAGCAGGCAAAGGAAAAAGGAATTTCTCTTGAATCAATAAAGTTTTATATTGAGTCATTTAGGTATGGAATGCCTCCTCACGGGGGTTTTGGTCTTGGAATTGAGAGATTTATAATGCAGTTTTTAAACCTGCCTAATGTAAGAGAAGCGGTTTTATTCCCAAGAGATGTTGAGAGATTAACTCCTTAATGTCTGATTTTTGTTAATCAACAATACATTCTATTTTGTTGTTTAACTTATTATGGCGCACAATGACATAGAAATTGAAATTAAAATTCCTCTTGATGAAACTAATTTTTTCAGAGTAAAAGAAAAGCTGAAGGAAACTGCAAAGTTTGTGAAAAAAACGCAACAAACAGATGATTATTTCACGCCTCTTCATAGAAATTTTGTGGAGCCTGAATTTCCTTTTGAATGGTTGAGTATTAGAAAAAGAGGAGATAAAACAATTTTAAATTACAAGCACTGGCATCCTGAAAATGTTGAAATATCCACTCATTGCGATGAGTTTGAAACCGAAATTAAAAATCAGGATAAACTGGAGAAAATATTTTCAGCAATTGATATTAAAAAGTTAATTACGGTTGAAAAAGAAAGAGAAGTTTATATCTATGAGGACAAATTTGAAATAGCTTTAGATGCAGTCAAGGAATTAGGATATTTCATAGAGGTAGAAACAATAAAGGATTTTGGAAATGTGGAAGTGGCGAGAGAAAAACTTTTTGAGTTTGCAAAAAATCTTGGAATTGATATTTCCAAAACAGATAAAAGAGGTTATCCTTATCTGTTGATGGAAAAGAAAGGGTTGATTAAGACAAATGATAAACCAAAATGAAAATTATTTCTTTTAATGTTAATGGCATAAGAGCGGCAATAAGAAAAGGATTTTTGGAATGGTTGAAAAAAGAAAATCCGGATATTCTTTTGATGCAGGAAGTTAAAGCCCAGCCGCAGGAAATTAAAGAATATCTTTTGAATCTGAATTATTATACTTATTTCAATTGTCCAAAGAAAGGCTATGCGGGGGTTGCAACTTTTACAAAACTTAAGCCAGATAAAATAATAAAAGGTATTGGGATAGAAAAATTTGATTCTGAAGGAAGGGTATTAACAACAGAATTTAAAAATTTCATTCTGTTAAACCTGTATTTTCCGCATTCAAGAAGAGATTTGAAAAGATTGGATTTTAAGTTAGATTTTAACAAAGAAATTTTGAAATATATTGAAAAATTAAAAGAAACAGGAAAAGGAATTATTTTAGGGGGGGATTTGAATGTTGCTCATAAGGAAACAGACTTGGCAAATCCAAAGGAAAATAAGAATAATGCGGGGTTTACTCCAAGAGAAAGGTTTTTCATTGATGAAATAATTGAAACAGGATCTATTGATACATTTAGAGAATTTAATAAAGAATCTGGAAATTATACCTGGTGGACTTATAGGTTCAAAGCGAGAGAAAGAAATATCGGGTGGAGGATTGATTATTTTTTTATAACTTCTGATTTGAAATCCAAACTGAAAGACGCTTTTGTTCTATCCAAAGTTATGGGCTCTGACCATTGTCCGGTTGGAATTAAGTTGGCTTTTTAATAAGATTCCAGAATTCTTAGGTTCTTAACACAGGATTATTTATAAATTAATAGTTTCCAACTATTTGTGAAATAAGTTGAATTAAACAAATATCAATTTTATATTTTTAAAAATACCCTGAAATTAGTTTCCAAATAAACTCAAAAAACTTATTTATTTCCCATAAAATATCAAATCCGCTTTCAGGTTCTTCTTCAGGTATTATAGGGATTTCAATTTTGCAGTTAATTTCACTGCCTTCGGTTTTTGGAATATTAAAATCCATTTCATTAAGTTCTCTCGCGCAGTTTTCTATTTCTTCAGGATTTGTTGAATAACAAGGTTTTAGTTCTCTCCCGAAAATTTCAAGAATAAGGATATTTCTTACATATTCATTTTCAACGCTTTTGTTTATTTTCAGCAATTCCTGATAAATTTTATGCAGGTTGCTTCCGTCTTCTTTCAAAAATTCTCTTATAAATAATTCTGAATAAGCATACCCAAATTCTCTTTGATATTTGTCGGGATACTTGCTTGGATACCAAGTAGATACCCAATTTTTTCCCTGTTTATAATATAGGTATAAATGCCGCGGTTCCATGTTTGGTTTTAAAGTGTAAATTTTCATTCCTTCCCGCCATCTAATTTCTTCCCCAAATAATTCTGGTTTGGTTTTGTTCAGCAACCTGTACATAACCGAAGTCACATAACACGCAACTCCTTCATCAAACCACGCTGTTTTTGTTTTATCCCAATCCAGAGCAAAAGAATTAAACCCATGTGTTGTCTCGTGCAGTATTGTTGCGGTTTTTTCGTTTTCACTTAAATTTTCCCTCACAAAAATCAACCCATCTCTAAATGCTCCTGAACTCCAGTCTTCAAGAATTTCATTGTATTCAGAATCCGGCAGGGAAACAATTCCAAATTTTACAGGAACTTTCATGCCGGTCAGTCCCTCAATAACCCAGCAGTATTTTTCAAGAGACTCAAGGTCTAAATTTGAATCTGTAAAATAATGTTCGCTTTCTTTTTTACCATTGAAAATTATTTTCAGGATTGCGCCGCCTTGGGTTTTTGCTTTTATTATTTCCCCGTATTCAACTTCCGCATCAGGAATAAATAAATAAGAAACATTTGGAGCAGTAATGATTGTTGAATCATTTTTAAATCCGAATAAACTTATTTTTGCGATTTTAAACCCGTATTCATTTTCAAGGTTTTTTTTGAAGATAAGATTGACAATTCTTAGATTAGCTTTTTTCCTGTTTGTTATAAAACTTATTTCATTGTTGGATAGGTTGTAGTCAATAACTCCAATTTCATCTTTCAATATAATTACTTCTGAATCTTCAGGTATGTTTATTTTTAGATTCCAGAAATCTATTTTATCATTTGATTTTAATATTAATGTTGAGTTTATAATTATTTCTTCATCGGTAAGAGAGAGGTCATGGAATATTTCTGCGGGTGTTGGAATAATGAGAATTGAGAATAGAAATAATCCAATAAAGATATTTTTCATAATAGTTTATCCTAAAACAAATTGAAACACTCAAAATCTCTCATTTTTTGGTGTTTCAATAAATCCTAAGCGACTCATCGCAGCGAATTGCGCGGTATTAAACCTATTTAGGAATGAATATTATTTTCAGGGTTGATGAAGTGATAATGTATATATATTTGATTATTAATTATGGTGAAAGCAAAAACTGCTGTTAACTCAAGGAATTCTATTGCAACTAATGGAATAGAAAGAATAAAAACAGGCATTATTGGATTGGATAAATTAGTTAAAGGCGGATTTATAAAAGGATCCACAATCCTGATAAGCGGGGGAACCGGAGCGGGCAAGAGTATTTTTTCTATGCAGTATTTGTGGGAAGGGTTGCAAAACGGCGAATCCTGCGTATATATTACACTTGAAGAAACAGCTGAGGATTTAAGACAGGATGCATTAACTTTTGGATGGGATTTTAAGGAATATGAAAAAAAAGGCAAATTTAAATTTATAGAGAAAAATATACTTGAAGATGCAAACTTTGAATTTTTTGATATGGATAGGATGAAAGCAAGCAGGGTGGTTATTGATTCTATCTCTTTGCTTTCTTTGGTTGTTGAAGATAAATCTTCTATGAGGGGGAGATTGCAGGAGTTAGTTAAATCATTAAAGGAAAGAGACATTACAACTATTTTGATTTCTGAAAGTGTAGACGAAAAACATATGTCTTTACTAGGTATTGAAGAATTTGTAGTGGATGGGGTAATTCTCCTCAGGTATACTTCTGTTGGAGCTCAGGCAGGCAGGCTATTGTTTATCAGGAAAATGAGAAGAACAAAACATTCAGAGAATTTACATCCAATTAAAATAGGGGATAAAGGAATGCAGATTTTGAATGTCTAAATTGAAATTAATGGAGTTAAATCGGGAAATCTCTGGATAATTTTAGTTTCGGCAATTGTCGAATTATATCATATTTTCGTATATAGCTATTTGATAGTTTATTATATAATGGTTGGTAAAAAAACAGGAAGTTCAGGTAAAAACCCTAAAGTGATTTTTTATAAACCAGAAAGAATTAAAACCGGCATACCGGGACTGGATAAATTAATTGATGGTGGTTTGGTAAAAGGTTCTTCTGTATTAATTAGCGGGGGAACAGGCACAGGAAAGACTATTTTTTGTTTGCGTTGTCTTTGGGAAGGATTGCAGAATGATGAATCCGGGATATATATAACTCTTGAAGAAACCGCAGAGGATTTAAGAAGAGATGCTCTTGGTTTTGGATGGGATTTAAAAAAATATGAGAAAAAAAGCAAATTTAAATTTGTAGAGAAAAATATACTTGAAGACACAAACTTTGAATTTTTTGATGTTGATAGGATGAAAGCGAGCAGGATAGTTATTGATTCTATATCACTGCTTTCTTTGGTTGTTGAAGACAAATCATCTATGAGAGGAAGATTGCAGGAGTTGGTCAAATCATTAAAAGAAAGAAAAATTACCACTCTTTTGATTTCTGAAAGTATAGATGAAGAACATTTATCTATATTAGGTATTGAGGAATTTATAGTGGATGGGGTTATCCATTTAAAATCCATACCTATGGGTAAAATGTCGCAAAGAACAATTGAGATTAGGAAAATGCGGGAAACAAAAATTAATGAAGGCATCCATAGTATGGAATTCTGTAAAAATGGAATCAAAGTGGTGGATTAGTATATTAAAAGATATAAAATTCGTCAATGGAATTTTTGATAGAAGTTATATTGATAATTGATTATAAGATGACGCCAAAATTTTTGGAGTATGATACTTTAGAAGAAGTGGAAGTTAGTATATTTAACAGGTTAAAGACGTATGTTATTGAGGATACAATGATTGATGGAGGACATTATATATTTGAGAAAGGAGAAATAGGTAGTCCGGATGAGATATCATTATTAACTTTTAGAATTGCAATCAAATTATATGAATGGGGAATAAAAAAGAAAAAAAATATAAAAATTGGTTTTTTCGTTGATGATTTTTCTTTTCCTGTTGAGAAAAGAATTGAATTTAAAAGAGAAGGTTTTTCATTTCCAGAACAGTATAAAAAACTATTGAGGAAAGTACCAGAAGAAGATATTATTTTGTTTTTTGAGAGTAGGGAAAGAAATCACGCTGGAAGAAAATTGAAAAGATGTAAAGAAGAGGGAAAAATTACTAAAATTGGAAATTCTTATAGAGTAAATATTAAAGAGACAGACATTTCATATCAGGTTAGTTCGAATAGAAAAGATGGTTGTATTATTGCGGTTTGTAGAATGTTGCTGGCACAGCTATTATATGATCGAATGAATATGGGGTATAAGAGAGTAATAAATTTGTATAATCAAGCTATGTTTAAATGCAAAGGAACCTTTGTTGATATTTTTTATGAATTGTATGATAAAAAAATAGATATAGTTAATATATATTTTGAATCCAATAATAATAAATTCTTGATAGATGAAAAATATTATATATACCCTAAAATATAAATTTCTTGTATTCTTATGATAAACTCTTTCTTATCAGAAAAAACTTGGCAAATATTGAAATTTCTTATTCATAGTAATATCTACATAGCAATAGGTTGGTCAAGTATAGTCTATTTTACTCTTTATTTGTTTGATTTACCTTTAAATTTTCTTATTATATTTATAGTATTTACAGAAGCTCTTTTGATTTTTAATTTAAATAGATTAACAGATAAAGCAGAGGATGAAATAAATACACCTCAAAGAGCTAGTTTTGTTGCAAAACAAAGTAGTTATTTTTTTATATTTAGTTTGTTTTTATGCATTTTTTTGCTTTTGATAGTTTTATTTATTAATTTCAATGTATTTTTATTTGTTTTAGTAACGGTAATAATAGGGATTTGTTATTCTGTATTAAGAATAAAAAAAATATTTTTATTAAAAAATGTACTTGTGGCAATTGTTTGGGGAGTTACACCATTAATAGTAGGTTTATACTACAATATAATAAATTATAGTTTGTTGTCTTTAATTGTATTTTTTTCCCTACAATTTTTTATTAATAATGTGATGTTTGATATAAAAGATATGAAAGGGGATAAGATACACAAAATAAAAACATTACCAAATACTATTGGTATAAAAAACACTAAAATTATTTGTTATTGTATAAATATTTTTTTGGTATTTTTTTTATTATCTAATATATATTATGGTTTTTTACCAATTAAATCCATAATTCTATTCTTTTTTATTTGCTATGTATTTATGTATTTGTTTTTGGAAAATAAAATAAAAAAGGATTTATATTATGGACTCTTAATTGACGGAGAGTTTATTTTTCTGACAATTTTAATATTTTTAGTAGAATTAATATGGTATTAAAGGATAGAATAGTGACTTGGTTTATGAAAAATGTGCTTTTACCAAAAATAGAAATTATAGATAAAGCAGGTTATTTAATAGTTTCTAGTTCTGACGGAAATTTGTTAAGGGATATTGGATTTCCAGAAAGTATTTTTGTTGAATTGGAGAAAAAGATAAAAAAAGAAATCACTTATAAAATTGGAAAAATTTTTGGATATAATTATGCATTAAATACTAATTTTGACAAAATTGACCAAATTAATGAGAATAAATTTAAAGAATCTCTTTATTTCATAGTAAGATATATAGAAACTATTTCCTATGGTCATGATCTAACACATACTTTTGATTATAAAAATAAAATTTTTAAACTCAAAGCGAAAAATTATGTAGTGTGTTCTAAAAATGGTTTGGGACATTTTATTATAGAAGGGATAATAGGTGGTTTTCTCGCTTTTTCGTTTTGTGATAAATCAACTGAGGCGATTCAAATAAAATGTCAGGGCAGAGGAGATAAAAAATGCGAATTAATTTGTGCTCCCGCCAAAGTTTTAAAAGAAAAAAAGATAAAATTTTTAAAGGAAACAAATCTGGAGAAATTGAAAATAGATTCTGAGTATATAGAAATTAATAAAATCAAACCGACGCAATTTGCAAGATATTCTCTAAAAGATCTTATAGATTCAGGTTTTTTTAAGTATGTTCAAGGGGATATTTGCTTTAAAGGTGAAAGACATTTTCTGTGCGAGGCAAGTTTCATGTATATTTTAGAGAAAGAATTAAAAAAAATAAAAGGAGCGGGAAAAATTTTGTTTGATGTTTCTTTTGATTATGGCAAGTCTTTGGCGGAAAAAGGAGAACAGGAAACAAACAACAGGGATTATTCTTCGGGAACAGCAGAGGGTTTTATCACCAATTATATGTCTGCTCTTGGGTGGGGCGATATTTTGGTTATGAAAAAATCAGGAAAATACACGGTTATTTCAAATTATTTCCCCTGGACTAAATGGGCCAAGGACATAAAATTCATAATGTTCAGAGGTATTATTTCAGGATTATTGTCTGGGTTCTTAAACAAAAAAATCATATTAAAAAAGTTCCAGACTGATTTTTCAGGAGGATTTTTAACTGTTATTGCAGATGAATAAATAAGGCTGCTCAGTTAAATCTTAAGTAGTTTGGGAGGAAATTTTAATTGGAATATAGAGAAATTCAATTAATGTTCAAGATAGATTAACAATTCAACCTTTCAATATCATCCTTATCAGTTTCTTCGCCAGCCCCGCAGATATAATCTCCATCATCTTTATAACAACAGAGTATCTGACTGTTTCCAGTTACAGTATAATAGTTATAATTAGGACAACATCTGTCTTTGGCAAAATTTATTTTTATCTTTTCATAATCTACTTGAAGGTCCTCATATTCTGTCAACTCTTCTATGAGAATATCCACATCTGTTCTGCAGTTTCCAAGTTTAGTGGAAAGAATATCTTTTTCATTTGTGCAGTTTTGCAATGAGATATTATAAATGTCTTTCTCTAAATTGCATAATCCTAAATTAGAATTCAATAAAGAAATCTGTTCATTCAAGGAACCAACCTGCCCGTTCAATGAAGTGATTTGGTTTGAAAGTCCGGTTTTTTCATAATTGCAATCCAGAAGATGGTCTTGGCAGGTTTCCAATGTTGCTTCTGCTATTGAAAGATTATTTTTAATTTCATTCACGCCTTCTTTTGTAAGCACCACATGACCTGTAAATGAACCCGCGGCAATCACCCCCAAAAACATAACCACAAGAAGCAGCCCAAAGATTTTCCTGTCTTCTCTTACAAGGTTCGCAAAATTGCCAAATCTTGTATTTTTCAGGTTTTGGAGTATTCTGTTTTCCCTGATTGCTTCTACAGCATCTCTAAGTTTATAAATAATTTTATCCTTAAGATTCATAATTTAATATTTTCATATCTATATAATAGGTCATTTTTGTTTGCATTCCTGAATTTTAACTCTACTTATCAATTGTGGGTATTTATTTATGATTTCCAGATTTAAAGGCATGTCTCATTCTGCGGAACTTTTTATAGGTCTGATTTCCTGCATATTTATTCTTATGATTGTTTTTAAGCTTTTGGGTATGTCCGGGGCTTATGCCCAGGAACAACAGGCTCAGATTACCGCAAAAAATATGCAGACTGCCATGAACAGCGTGTGCGTTGGACCTGATGGTTACTCTGTGGAGGTGAAGGTTAATTTTCCCCAACAATTAAATTCAGCCGGAGAAAATCTGTTATTTTCACCGTTTTCTGATGAGCCTGTAAAAGATGCTGTGAGATATATGTCTACAATAAGATCTTACGGGGACCCCTGGTATATTATTTATTATGAGAATTTTCCCCTTGGGGAAGAAGAAGGATGGGAAGGCTGGAGCGAAGTTGCGGGAACAAGAATTGCAACTGTGGCAACATTAGGAATTGACCAGGCAATGTGTTTGGCTTCGGTTATACCTTTTACTTCAGTAGGAAAAAAACTAATTAAAATAGGAAAGAAAGGTCTTAAAGCCACGGCAACAGGAGGAGGATCACTAGTGTTAGATTATATAACTAAAGCAGCTAAAACCAGAAAAGCTGCGGAGCATACTGGCAGGATAAGAAAAATTATGGATAGCGGGATTACAAAACTCAAAAAACAGGAAATATTTTCAAGCAATATTTATAGAAAAATGGTCGCTTCCAAAAATAAAATAACAGCGCCATTGGATAATATTTATGTCTGGTTCATGACTCATAGTTCTGTTGATTTAACAAAGCATGTAAAGGCGAGCGGGAATTTAAATATGCTTGCTGATGATATTCCCAAAGTTTCACTTTTGGATACTACTACGGGAAAACTTAAGAAAAAACTGCTTAAGTATTCAGATGATATTTTAGTTAATGGAGATACAACTAATTTAGGCGCGAAAGAAACTGCTGAAAAGATAAAGGAAATTGCAAGGGGAACCGATGCAGACCATCTATTAAAAGATTATAGCAGTGAAGTTGCGGACAGGATGAGCGGATTTAAACTGGCTGTTCAGGAACCTTATTATGGTTTTGAACCCAAAGAACAAAAAGCAATTACAGATTTGATAAACAAACTTGATGACCTTGGAACAGGCGGAACTTCAAAAATAACGCATGAAGAAGTGGAACATGTTACAGACATCCTTGTGAAAAGAGGACCAAATACTCTTAATGAATGGGATGAATACTTGAGCGCTGTGGATAGTGTTTCCCAGATTCAGGGTTTTGAAAAAAGAATTTTGAAAAATATTGTTCCTGATTCAGGTTCCTATTTAATTGATGACACCAAACCCTACAAATGGACTAGGGGACTTCTAAGCACAGGCGATGTTCCCCCAAATAAATTACCCCGGCTTGGTATGGCTCTTAAGCACTATGCAAAAGTTGGCGTTGCTTTGGAAGGAAAGAGAACTCTGACAAGATGGGGTTCGTGGATGGGTTTATCTTATGTATTTAGCAAAGCATTATCCTTAGCTGATGTTTCTATGTTAAAATTCGCCCCGTGTTCAGGAAATGCATTATGTTTAAAATCCCAGGTAAATCCTTCAATCACTGTTTATCCTCTTGATGATTGCAAGGATGCTGGAATCAATTATATTGAACTTGATAAATATGCTGAGGGAGAAGAAGGTATTGGAGTTGCAAGGTGGGTTGACAATACTTTTGGAAAAGGCTCAACCTCAAAATTCTACACAGCAAGTCCATGCGATGGGGTAATGATAATTGAAAAAGGAGAATGCAAATGCGCGGGAAAACAGGAACCTATTGTGGATGAAACAACTCTTGACACCTATGTTCTTACCTGCAAATTATCAGGAACAACAAATGCCAATTGCGATGTAACTAAAAAGATGACTTATTTTGAGCCGGTTGAGGAAGAGGAACTCAACCCAGAATCTTTCTCAGCAAATGTTGTTTCAGAACCTATTGGGGGCGGAGATGACAAGTACAGGGTTGAAGTTGATGTTGGAAAATGGGTGTGGGTGATGCAGGGAATAGAACCAACCAAAGCTTCGGATGCATCGGAAACTGAAGAAGGCGCAGTAAAATGCACCAAATATATTTTAGACCTTGGTGAAGAATTCAATTGCACCTTTGAATTGCCTGTTTTTGTTGGGTATGCAACAGTCTGCGATGGAAGCAATATGTGGCTTGAGTGCGTCAACTGGACAGAAGGAGAAACAAAGACAGGAGAACTGCCTGGATTGGATGGGATAACCGAAGTTGAGGTTACAAACTGGTGTTGCGCTCAATGGAATCTGACTGCTTATGGTGGAACTTATAGCGGGACTACTAGAGAGATTATTCGGGTTGGTGATTGTGGGGAATATAGTGGGACTTCTTGGAATATGGTAATAAAACCAGAAATAAGAATCAACTTAAAAAGAGCAATAGAAGATTTAAACTCCACTGGAGGAAATATCTGGGGAATAGCCAACCCAACAACTTATTATAATTCTATAGAGGAAGATATAGTTAAAGCAATCAAAGATAATTCAGAAACAGAACTTAGAAAAGGCGAAGACCCAAACACTGCGGAGATAAACAGATTATTTATGTATAATCTTGAACCCTCAACAACAATACCCTGCTTAAAAGTTCAGTACAAAAACAACCCTGATACAAAAGGATTCTGTTACACACCCCCTGCTGGAACAGAAACTGTTAAAGAAGCTGGGTGGATGGGATTATCAATAATAGTTGATATTGGAGCAACTGCGGTGACAGCTCTTGTGCCCGGAGTCGGACCTGCGGCTTCCGGATTTCTAGGATGCGAGGCAGGAAATCTTGTAACCTATTTTGGACAGGACCAGATATCAAAGGAAAAGGAGAAAAACCTCTGGCCAAACAATGCTTTTTTCGGAAGGTATTATTCCAAAAATTAACGACGAATAACCAAGTATAGTTCGTCAATTGTCTAAATATTCAAGAAAATAGTATATAGTCTTTCACTGATTAGTAGTTATGAAAACTAGTTTATTAGAAGGAACTGATAACCAAATAGCAGAAACAAACAGATATTTAATGCAGTTTGGAGAAGCAGTGCCGGACCCAAGAGCAATCGAGATGGTGAAAGAAACAGGACAGTACGCAAAAAACAGAGGAATGCCTGTTTCAGATTATGTTCATTCCAATTATGATACAAAACAATTAACAAAATTACTTGCAAAAGGCGCTTCAGAAGAAGATTTAAAAACTTTTTATGAAAATCCAATAAAGAGTAATATAAATTTGGATACAAAGGATTATAATTTTTTAGGAACAGGAGAGTCAAATAATTATAATATCAATCTAAAAAAATTCTTTGAAATGCCAACAGAAAAAAAAGTCAATTATCTTAGCAGACTTAAAAACTTTGGAAAAACAGCAATCCCAATTGCTCTTGCAGCATCTTTACTGGCGGCACCTGTTGCAGCAGTATCTGATAGTGGCGCAGATATACCGGAAGATTGGTATGATGAAACTAAAGACTGGTTTTTTGCTGATGATCCCTCAGATTTTATGGGATTTTCTGAGGGTTACGTAGATATAGGTAAATCCTTAGATGAACCAATAAGACCCCCAGATGAAGTTATGAAATTGATAGAAAATAATATAAATTATGAGAAAGAAGTAATTGAAATAACTGAAGTTCCCAAATCTGACCTCGGTACATGGATGGCAGTTGCCTCAGAAGAAACCGTAGCAGTTTGTCCTCAGGTAGCTTTAGTAGACACAAATGGAGATGGAGAGTTTGATGCATTATATGCCATGTATCTCGGTCAAAGGGATGATGGTGACTTAACTTCTGTTGTGGGCGTACCTAGAGAATTCTATGATTTGGATGGAAATAAAATTGACTTCAAAGGAAACCCTGATTATTTAATAAATCCATTTGATACTTTAGATTCTGATGATTCCAATATTGCAAACTTATTATATTTCAAAGATCCATCAATGATAAATTTTGGTGATAAACCCACAGCGATGCATTGGAAAGATGCATTGGAATACAAAACTGTTGGAGAAATATTCGGCGAAGCTGATAACACACCTGTATCCGAAGCTAAAGTTCGTGAAACTGAAATTTATAAAGAACCTATTGGCGAGGAGTCAGCAGAGAAGATGGTTGAGGATATGAGAACAGACACAGCAACAGAAAAAGAAAAAACCAATCCTTTAATTTATTTGGCAGGATTGGGCGGTCTGGCAGGAATCGGTTATCTTGCCACAAGAAAAAAATCAGGACAGACACCAACAGCGGTTGCATAACTTTAAAACAAACAAAGTTTTTTTCGGGAGATATTATTCAATAATTCGTCAATTAACGGAAATTTTTAGATAATAGTATAAGTACTTTTAAGAAATGAATTTATGGTAAAAGAATATAACCCAGGGTGTATAGTTTCGCTCCACTCACCCAAATGCTTGCTACCGCTCGCACTTCGCATACACCGATATCGTTAAACTCTTGCATTCAACTCAATCAATTTCTTTAACCCATCTATTGAATCAACATAACCTAACTCTTTTCTCAATGATGCCGCGCTGCGGAAACCTTTAAAAAATAATTGAGCCTGCATTCTCAGATAAAAGATATTTTCAATTTCATAATGTTTTGCGTATTCCAAATATCTGTAAAAAGTTTCTTTGATTTCTTCGTAAGTTCTTTTCTCATTTGTTTTTTCAAAAATAAACGGGTTTCCCATTGCAGCAGTTCCAATCATCACCCCATCGCAACCTGTGTCTTTCATCATTAGTTTTGCATCGCTTAATGTTTTCACGCCCCCGTTGCCAATCACGGGTATTGACAAATGTTCTTTAACTGCTTTTATTATATTCCAATCCACAATCCCAGAACCTCCCTGTTTTGCTGTTCTTGAGTGCAATATTAAGGCATCGGCTCCATTGGTTTCAATAATCTTCGCAATTTTAAGAGTATCCTCAATGCTGAATTTTTCAATCCCCGACCGGATTTTAACTGTAAGCGGCACATGTATTGCCTTTTTTACTGAACTCACAAGTTCTCCTATCTTTTTTGGTCTTCTCAAAAGAGCTGAACCCGCCCCCTGTTTGATTACATTCTTGTCCGGGCACCCCATATTAATATCAATAATATCCACCTGATCCTGAACCAGTTTCGCGGCTTTAACAAGAGTCTCCGGGTTTGAACCAAATATCTGGATTCCCACAGGTCTTTCTTCATCGCAGGTTTGAGCAAGTTTTTTGGTTGCCTTATTGCCTCTCACCAAAGCATTTGCATTCACCATGCCTGTATAAACCAAAGAAGCTCCGTGTTCAGCACATATTCTCCTGAAAGCAATATCATTTATTCCCGCGAGAGGGGCAAGGATTAAACCATCTTTTAATTGGAGATTACCTATTTTTAAGTTTGCCATATTTATTAAAGGGTTTAAATAGAGGATTGGGGTTATTTAAATAGGAAATACTAAAAGTTAAGTATTATCTAAATAAGGTACTTTTATGGTGGAGCAAACACAGAATCTGAAACTGATTAAAGAGATTGTTAAATTGGCTAAAGAAGAGAATATTGACAAGACTCTGGTACAATTTAAAAAACTTCTAAAATTTAGAGGAAAATTCTCAAAAGAAGAAATAAGAGAAGTATATAAAATTGGGGAACTTTTTAAAGACGAAAAAATGAAACTTCATTCTAAGAAATTTTTGTCTGAAATAGATAAAGAAATCAAAAAGAAAGAATACGAAAATCTTTATTTTATAAAGAGTGAAATTCTTTGCAATCTAGGTGATGATAAAAAAGCTTTGGAGTTTCTAAACAAAACAATAAAAAAATATCCTGAAAATCCTGAATTTTTAAATACTCGTGCACAAATCCTCAGACTTGAAGGGAAACTTGATGAAGCATTGGAAGATATTAACAAAGTGGTTGAAAAAGATTCAAAAAATCCTGTTTTTTTGGGTGATCGTGCATTAATCCTACAAGATTTAGGGAAACTTGATGAAGCATTGGAACATATTAACAAAGTGGTTGAAAAATACCCAGAAGATTTTGTTTATCTAAATAATCGTGCATCAATCTTTAGAGACTTAGGGAGATATGATGAAGCATTGGAAGATATTAACAAAGTGGTTGAAAAAGATCCAAAAAATCCTGCTTATCTGAATACTCAGGCATTAATCTTTAAAGATTTGGGGAGATATGATGAAGCATTGGAAAATATTAACAAAGTGGTTGAAAAATACCCAGAAGATTTTGTTTATCTAAATAAAGTTCCCCGCCACAGAGTGACGGGGTATTTAAAAATTAGTTAAAATATTTACTCCACTTCTCTATTATATCCACAGTGATTCGCTTTCTTAACCATTAATATTTTGTTTTTAGTGAATTTCAATCCCCGCCACAGAGTGACGGGGTATTTGAGAATAATCGTGCATCAATTTTTAAAGCTTCAGGGAGATATGATGAAGCATTGGAAGATATTAACAAAACAATTAAAATTAAAGACCAAAACCCTATAATTTGGGTAAACAAAATATTCATTTTAATAGATGCAGGAAGACTTGGAAATGCAAAAAATACTTTGCGAATTGCTCAGTCACGTTTTCCAGGAAATAAAAAGATTCTAGGGGCAGAATCAGCTCTGGATTTTGCTGAAAATACACAACAACAACAAAAAATGTTAGGATCTGTTGAAGAAAAATTAGAAGATGTTAAAAAAGAAATTCCTCCTACAAACGAGCAACTTAAAAAATTAAAAGGAGAACTTAATAAAGTAAAAAATCAAATTGAAGAAGATAAAATAAAAATAGTTGAGTTCCTTGGCATCTTTGCAGGAATTATTGCGTTTATTGTTTCTGGGATAACAATTATGAAAGACTACTCATTATTTGGAAGTCTTGTATTAATGCTTGGTCTCGCCTTATCTCTTATTACATTTGTTCTTACAATTGATATAATTAGCTTAAGTAGATTTTACAATAATAATCAAAAAACAAATCCAACAACCAAAATAAAACTTGTTGCTTTAGGTCTTGTGTTTGTAATGTTACTCTTACTTTTAGCACTAGCCTTTTTCATAGAACCTCAGGAATATTTTATTGATAATATCTCCAATTTGTTTTAAACAAAATCTCAAACCCCAAGAATCAACTTACAAATCCCGCAATATTCATTATCCAATTCATCCTCCATTAAACTTTTTGAAAGCAGTATTCCCGCAAGTTCCTCAAGTCTTTTTCTCACTTCGGGTTTCTCTTCAAGTTCTTTAACTCTTTTTCCTCTAACCTGTTTCTTATACAATGCCACAGCAGCCTGGGATAAATACAATCGGTCAGCCGCATCCTGTTGGGTAAGACCTGAATTAATTAGATGATTTGACAGAACAGCTCTTATTGAAGGCAAATGTTCCCTCACAAATATCTCGCACTTCATAATACTTCCTGTTAAATATTATGCATTATCACGAATATGTCCGATTCACTGAAATGGGTATCTTCTTCAGTTTTATTGCATTCTTGATTAAACCAATTCTATCGCCTTACATGAAAGGTCTTGGTTTTGATGAACTGCAACTTTGTATGATTTTCTCTGTATTCACATTGACAATTATTTTATTCTCCCCAATAATCGGCAAGATATCAGATAATGTTGGAAGAAAAACAATGATTTTGTTTGGGGTTGTTATAAACATCCTTGCCATGATATTTTACATCATGGACGGGTCGTGGGTATTTTTGGTTATTGCAAGAATATTCAACGCAATTGGTTATGTTACCGTTGCCATGATAATACTCAGTAAAATTGGAGATTCTGTTGACGGAAAAACAAGAGGTAAATACACAGGGTGGACTTTGAGTCTTGAAAATATAGCTAAATCAGCAAGTCCGATTGTAGGCGGCGTTCTTGCGGATATGTTTTTCATAAAAGCTCCGTTCTATATGTCAATATTTTTACTCCTCATCTTAATGGTTTATTTGATTAAACAAAAACCTAGAAGAAAAGCAAAAATAAAAAAGAGTGATTTTAATATTATCGGAGAACTGAAAGAATTTCTTTCAGAAAGAAAACTAAAAGGTCTTGCTCTGCTTGGAATGACAACGCACGCATCCATACCAGCAATCTATTTATTCCTTCCTTTGTTGATTGTGGAAAAATTTGGTTTAAGTTTCACTTATGTAGGTGTTGCTTATTTCTTCCTTGGTTTCTTCAACCTGTTTCAGTTTTATTTTGGGGAAATTTCAGACAAGATGGGAAGGTCTAAAATGCTTATATTGGGAACTTCCATTTATGGATTTGGATTAATCCTTCTTTCTGTTTCACAATCATATCCAATGCTATTATTGGTTTTAGTTTTACAGGGACTTGGCGGAAGTATGTGGAATATATCAGCATATTGCATTATGGCAGAATCAGGTGAAAAATCAAAAAAAGAAGCGCAAACATTAATGTCCTATGAATCTCTGGCAAGAACCGGATCTTTTTTTAGTTTTATCATAAGCGGTTTTGTGGTAACTATTTTCAACGTAGAATCCCTGTTTGTGCTTAATGGAATATTAATTTTAGCAGTCAGTTTATGCGCAGTAAGATATATTGTTGATTAAATTCAATAATTAACTATTATTTAGTTATTTAAATATTTATGAGATTATATGATTTTGAAGGTAAACTTGTTGCAAATCCCCCAAAAATAATTTATAGGGGTTTTGATACAATTAAAGATGAAACGGACACTATCACTCAATTGAATAAATTTTTTAGTAAAGAGTTTATCCCGTCAAAAGCCTGTTTGATAAAAAAAGGTAATTATGATTTTGATAGAGGTTATCATAATGCGGGGGCGGGTATTAATCCCGATGAATTTAAAGATATTGCTGAAATATATATAAAAATGTTGAGTGAAAAACACCTTAACCCTGAGGATATTAACAAAGACTTAATACACCAACATGAAATGTATTTTCCAACACCTTTTGTATCCACATCAACCAAAGTTTCCGTTGCTGCAAGATATTCACGTTGGATTAAAAAACCTATATTGGCTTTTAGCACAGACAATTTAGAAGGAATTGATTTTAGAAGAAGTTATATAAGCAATGATAATGAAATTGCAATCTTCAAAAAAATTCCAATAGATAATTTAATAAACATAATCTATTTTTATGAAAATACAATATATTTGAAAAAAATTCTTAGCGTTTATGGTAAAGAAGATATTATTTTAAAAAAGGGGTATACCAGACCAGATTTTCAATATAAAACTTTTTCTGGTGACTTGGCTTTTAGGGTACCTGATTTTTTAGATCAACATGATGAAAATTTTGGCAAATTTTATAAAGAACTTGAAACTAAATTATTATCAGAATATCAAACCAGTTTATAATTTATTTTCCTAACTTTACAAATTCTTTATGTATCCTCATATGACCTTTCTGGATTCCTTCGCTCCCCAAAGCAGATAAAGCCCCGAGATTATTTGCAAGTCCCACCGAAGCAACCACAATACCAAGTTCTTTTGCATTTTTTACTCTCAAAATTTTAAGGGCAAGTCTTGCTTTCTTTGAATTAGTCGCACCTCCAATACTTGCGATTGCCATTGGAATCTCAATCTTTCCTTCTAAATAACCGCCTTCCACTTTTAACTCAGTTATTGAAGTATACTTGTTTCTCGCAGCATAACTGTGCACTCCCGCTTCAATAGCTCTCCAATCATTCCCTGTCGCTAAAGTTACTGCATCCATACCATTCATACACCCTTTATTATGTGTTGAGGCTCTGTATATATCAGTCTTTGCAAGAGCATAAGCATCTAAAATACCATTTACAACTTCTTCTCCTGAATATTTCCCTATTGCAATATTCTCTATTTTTATTTTTCCTGTAACTGACACAATTCTTTTATCCGCAAAATTTGAGATTATTCTTAAACAATATCTGCCCCCTGTTATCTCAGTTGCAATCGGGGTTATTGCTTCCAACATTGTATTGACTACATTAGCTCCCATTGCATCAAGAGTATCAACAATTAAATGCAAAATAAGATTTTTTCCTCTTTCTGTTTCAACTTCTCTTACCTCTAAATCTCTCGCTCCCCCTCCAAGTTCAAAAATTATCTTATTGCTTTCATTCGCAATTTTCAGGATTTCTTCCTTTTCTTTCAGGAGGTTTTCTTTTGCTTCTTTAGTGTTCTTAACATCCAACAACTGCAATTGCCCAATCATTTTTGAATCAATATATTCTCCTTTAAAACCCCCTTCCACTCTTACCAGTTTTGCGATTCTTGATGCTGCGGCAACAACCGAGGGTTCCTCAAGTTCCATTGGAACAAAATAATCTTTTCCGTTCACAAGAAAATTTGTTGCAATTTTGAAAGGTCCAATATTATTTTCAAGTTCAAGAAAATCCGGAAGTTCCCTGTATTTTTTTAATAAATTTAAATCCTCTTCATTAAGGTCTGAAAATTCAGTTAAAATTTTTATCTTTTCTTCGAGAGATAATTTAACAAATCCTTTAACTGCTGAGGTGAGCGCCATTATATTAATTAAGAATAATTTATAAACTTCAGCTTATAATAGGTTCTCTATGGATGGATAAATAAAGAATCCCCGAACTGCTTTACAACTTTTGGAAAATCTATTATTGACAACATAAATAGTATTTATACCGCAAAAGTTAAGTTATTAATATCACAAGTTTATATTATGGCTAAAACATACAAAAACAAAAGTGGTTATAGGAAATATAAAGACTCAGGAAAATTTGTTCATATTGCAAATGCTGAAAAGAAAATAGGTGGCAAGATATTCAAGGGATATGAAGTTCACCATAAAGACCTTAACAAAGATAACAACAGAATTTCTAACTTGGCCGTCTTAAAGAAAGATTTTCATCAAAAAGTTGTACACAAGAAAAAGAAATCTAATTGGTTTTGATTAATAAAATAATCCCCAGATTTTTTGAGGTCTATTTAAAAAACATTATGAGGAATATAGCTTCTTAATGTGTAACCACTCAGGCATCCAAAATTATACAAAAGGGCATTAATCGTCATATACTGGCAATTGCATTGTCAATATGCAGGTTAAAGTTTTAAATTTCCTCTTCTGAGGCAATGAAGCTCCCACCGTTCGCTCCGCTCACTTCGCAGCAAGCTGCGGGGTATCTATTAATGGAATTCATAAAGTTTTAATTGAGCCTTATTTCCTTGTTTTTTTACATACTTTTTCACTTCTTCCAAGCCTCTGCCGTCACCTACTGAATCTATATGTCCTCCAGCGCTCCAGAATTTTCCACCCCACAATTCTTCCTTTAATTTTGGGAACTTTTTGAAAATCTGAATTGCAAGAATACTTTTGCAAATCTGCATTATTCTGGAAGGTGAATATCTTGGAGCCCCTTCCACAACAATATGGAGATGATTGCCATCAGCTCCAAGAGCATCAAAATAGAGATTATAACGCTCTTCAATACCTTTGCAGATTATTTTCATGAATTCAAATATCTTGTCAGTCAGCAAATTCTTTCTGAATTTTATTACAAAAACCATATGATATCTGATGCGGTAAGTACACTGGCTGGCATGACGGATTTCCATAACTCAAAAGAGTTATTAATCTATCGCAGCAAGCTGCGGGGTATTAAACCCATTGGGGAATAATTTGAGATAAATTCAACAAAATTTATTTAGATTGGCTTAAATAGCCAGTATTCAGACATTTTATTTAACTAATAGGGCTGAGTAGTTACCTTAATGTTAGGTAAAAAATATTATTATGGTTAATAGAGATTTGAAAGAATTAAAAGAAGAATTGGATTGGTTAGAAAATACACCTTTTTATATTGGTAGAGATGGTCTGCCCTCTGCAGGATTAATTCTTTTCATAATGTTTACAGGAATAGTTTTCGGGATTATGGGGATTTTTATTTATAAGCAGTTTAAGAAAAAAAGTATTAAGGAAAAAATTAAGGAATTAGAAGATAATGAATATCATTAACTCTTCGCAAAATTGCGTATCAACAACCCTCAAACAAACCCCCACTAAAATTAAGAATTTCTAACTAATTTTATGGAAAGAACAAAAATAAGGCAACCAACGAATCTCCCAATTAAATATACATCTCATCAGGTTCTGTTTTATAAACCTCCAAGGCCTGTTTTTCCCATTCATCCATAAGTCGGTTATAATCCATAGCCCATTTATAATCCTCATCTGATTCATATCTTATCTTATGAATCTTGAACCCTTTTTTTAAATCCAATTCCATTCTTTTAATATATAACTCCAAATATTCCAGATAAAATTCTTCCTGTTTTATTAGCTTTGATAAACGAAGTTCCAAATTTTCTGTTGCTTTGGAAGAATATTTATCAATGGCATCCCTAATAGAGTTTCCTGATTCAATATACTCCCTAAATCTACTATCTAAATCTTCCTGAAATTTATCATCTTCGTATCTTTCCCGCTTAATAATTTCTGTAAGTTTTTCCTGATTAGCATTCATTTCACGCTCAAAAGAGATTTCAAATTTGGCTATTTCCTCTGCCAAATCTATATCTACGGTTTCCTGTAATTCGGCTTTAGACAATAAATTTCTGTATATTTCCACTTCCCTCTCCAGCGCTATTAAGTCTCCCATTAGATAATTATTAATAAATAATAATTTAGATTTAAATAATATATGAGAAATAAAACTGTTGACTGTCTTGTTGGTCTCCAATGGGGTTCTGAAGCAAAAGGTAAAGTTTCCGGGTATTTAGGTCCCGAATACAATGCAATGGTAAGGTCAGGAGGTCCACAGGCAGGGCATACATTCTTTGATAAAGATGTTAAACATATTAACAGACAAGTCCCCTGCGGGGTGATTAACCCAAACTGCCTTTTATACCTATCAGCAAACAGTCTAGTAAACCTTGAGGTTCTTGGAAGTGAAATCAGAAGATACAACCTATATCCTGACAGACTGATGCTCGATAATCACACTATGGTTATCACCGACAAACATATTAATAGAGAACAAAAATCCTCTTTGGAAAACAAGCTCGCATCAACTCTGGAAGGTGTTGGAGCAGCGCAGTCTGAGAAAATCTGGAGGGAAGGTTATTTATTTGACCATTATGCTAATAAAGACCCAGAATTATATTTTTTCTCAAATGACACGGTCAAAGCAATAAACGAACAGATTCAAAAAAAACATCCTGTTTTGCTGGAAGGAACCCAGGGATTTGGACTTTCCCTAAATCATGGGGAATATCCTTATGTTACAAGCAGGGATGTAACTTCATCCGCATTGCTGAGTGATGCTGGAATCTCTCCAACCCACTACAATCAGACCATCGGAGTGATGAGAACTTATCCTATCCGAGTGGGAGGAAACAGCGGACCAACAAGTTCAAAAGAACTTACTTGGGAAGAAATTACCAATCGTTCGAGTTCATCAGAGCCTTTAATTGAATATACAACAGTTACAGGAAGAATGAGAAGAACATTTGAACAGGATTTTGAAATTCTTGAAAAAGCAATTCTTGTGAACCAGCCCGACCAGATTGCTCTTATGTTTCTGGATTATATTAATGCAACGGATTATGGCAAAACAAAATTTGATGATTTATCCGCAAAGTCTCAGAAATATATAAATAATCTGGAAGAAAGACTAAATATTCCAATCACCTTAATCGGAACCGGTCCGGGTGAAAAACATATGATTGACCTTAGAGAAGATAACCAAAAAAGGTATCCTATTGAAAACCCGCTTGAAGATTTAGATTGTGGTTTTTGGCCAACAAATTTTTATGGTTCTGACTGGGATTCAGGATATATTAAAGAATTCCTTGACCGCAAAATGACTGATGAAAAAGGATCTCCTTTTAAAAGAAAAATATTTTGTTAAATAAAATCTGAAATAAATGAAATACCCAATCGGGGCAG
>JAGLVB010000031.1 GCA_023134135.1 Candidatus Aenigmatarchaeota archaeon | reverse complement strand
TTGGATTAATATTATAAAATTTAATTAAATCTTTTTTTGTACATCCCGATGGCACAATTATTTTTTTTGCCCTTTTAGCGTTTCTCTTTGTTAAAAACCTCAATTTTTTTCTTTGCCAGAAAGAATAACATTCCGGAACTCGTTCATATTCTAAACCCTGAATCGCAACAACTAATTTTGGATGAATTAATGGATATGTATGCGCAGGAATGAATAAAATATCTGGTTTATTCTTTAGCATTTCCCAATTCATTCTTATCTGCGTCCACCCAAATTTAAACGACCACTATAAATTTTCTCTGCTATACAAAAAAAATCGATGATTCTTAAAATCATCAACCATGGGCAAGTGCTTCAATAACTGATAAATATACTTTTCTACTCCTGTCTTTTGTTTCAGATCAGAGCTGATTTGAATACCAATTTTCATTTTTTCAACATTATACTCTTCTTATAAGCCTCTAAATTTTCTAAGGCCATTCCTGTTCCCTTGGCCACACAGAACAATGATTCATCTGCCACGTAGCAGGACACGCCAGTAGTTTGGGTTATCAACTCGTCGAAATTTCTAAGTAGCGCCCCACCTCCAGAGAGAACCATTCCTTTATTTATAATATCAGCAGCTAATTCTGGGGGTGTTTCGTGAAGAACATTTTTAACTATTCTAATTATTTCTCTAAGCCGGTCAGAAATAGCTTCGGTAATTTCATTGTTGTTTATTGTAATAGTCTTTGGCAAACCATTTATTAAATCACGTCCTCTAATCTCAATAGATTCTTTTTCTTTTTGGGGTAAGGCGCTTCCTATTTTTATTTTTATTTCTTCGGCTGTTCGTTCCCCAATGGCTAAATTATGTTTCTTTTTAATATAATCAGTAATCGCTCTGTCGATTCTATCGCCTCCAACTCTTATCGAATCCCAAGCTACCACACCCCCTAGAGATATTATAGCTACTTCCGAAGTTCCGCCGCCAACATCAATAATCATATTTCCAGATGGTTCATTAATAAGAATTCCTGCGCCAATAGCCGCTAAGACAGGTTCTTTGACTACATAAGCAGCTTTTGCCCCTGCTCTCATTGTTGCTTCAGTTACTGCTCTTTTTTCTGTAGAGGTTATACCCGCTGGTACAGAAACCATAACCTCGGGTCGAAATAATCTAATCTTTCCTCCGGCCTTGTCAATAAAATAAGAAAGCATTGCTTGAGTTACCTTGTAATCAGCTATGACTCCATCTTTTAAAGGACGGTGAGCCACGATTGTATCGGGGGTTCGACCTATCATTTCTTTTGCTTCGTTACCAACTGCTAAAACCTTATTATCGTCTATAGAAACAGCAACAACCGAGGGTTCATTAATAACAACCCCCTTTTTAGGAATGTAAACAAGGGTATTGGCTGTTCCCAGATCAATTCCAATCTTCTTAATAAACATCATTTGTAGATTAGCATTATTATTTCATCTTGGCAAGCCCTTGTTATTTATGTAAGATAGAAGATAGGTACCATGATTCGCAAAACTCGTCGTTTTATTTTTTATATATTTCTTATTTTATTCATTATTCTCGTCTATATTGTTATCCTGTATTCTCAGGGTTATAGTTTTGATTGGCGAAAAAAATCTCTGGTTATAACCGGAGCATTTTATTTTAAATCTTACCCTAAAGAAGCTGATATTTATATTAATAATGAATACCAAGGTAAAACTAATAAGTTTATAAAAAGATTGTTACCTGAAGAATATAGTGTAAAAATTTTTAAGCACGGTTACTATGAATGGCAAAAGGCACTGAAAGTGGAGTCAAAATTAGTTACTGAAGCAAAAAATGTTTTACTAATCAAAAAAAATCCTTCAGTAAATCAAATTACAAATTATAACGTTAGGCACCTTTCCTTTTCAAATGACAAAAAGAAAATAATCTACTTAACAGATAAAGCAACTAAAGAGATAGATCCAGCAAAACAAAAAGTAGCTGACCCAAGAGAAATTACCACTTATTCCAACTTTGCGCTTCGTTTAATGGATCTTACCAATAACACTGATGCACAGATTCCTTTTTCTCGAATCCCTAAACTCAGCGACCTTTTAGAAATTTCCTGGTCTTCTGACAACAAAAGGCTTCTTTTATTATTTCCTCATAACCATTACTATATTCTTGATTTAGAAAATCCTTCAGAAATTATTGATCTTAATAATTTAATAAAGACTGTCTCTAATTATAATATTAAAAATTCATTATTTCATTTACGGGATCCTAATAAAATTTATTTCCTCTCTAATGATAATCTTTTTCTTGTAGATTTGACGGATGTGAGTTTGGCCGCAAGTTTGTCTTCAGATATCTCAAGCTATAATCTCGCTGATAATGAAATTTTTTACATTCAATCAACTGATCACTGTCTCTATAAAATGAATCTGGATGGTTCTATTAAACAAAAGATTGTTGAAATTCCAAAAAACACTCAAGAAACTCAACTTTCTGATGATAATAAAAAATTACTCTGGAAAACTAAAAATGAAATCGGCGTTATTTGGCTTGAGCCCGATTTTGAACAGCCTCTACAAGAAAGATATGAAATCAAGATAGTTATGAAAACGCTTAAAGAAATAAGTCAAGCTATTTGGTATTCAAAGACCAATCAACATATTATTTTTGTTGTGGAAGACGAAATTAAGATCACTGAGCTTGACGGCCGAGACAAAAGAAACACAGCAAATATTTTCTCAGTTGAAAACCCGAAGGTCTTTTAC
>JAGLVB010000030.1 GCA_023134135.1 Candidatus Aenigmatarchaeota archaeon | reverse complement strand
CGGAATTTAATCAATCACCAAATAATTATCCCTATTACAAACCCATTACGTTATAGGGTTCTTATAAGTACTTGGTTATTTATTATATATTATGAAAGAATTTGAGGTTGTAATAGAAATGGGGGAAGATGGTTATTACATTGGCAGTGTTGTGGAATTGCCAGGATGTTTTTCTCAGGCAAAGTCTATAGATGAACTTATGAAAAGAATGAAAGAGGCTATAGAATTATATTTGGAGACTGAAAAGGATATACAACCTGTTCAGTTTATAGGGATCCAAAAACTGCGATTAAATTCAGAACCTAATAATCCTCTAACAGCTTAATAAATTCTTCTCTTGTCAATTCTATCTCCTTTATTATTTTCCTTAATAAACTTCTATCCATCTTTTCAGTTGGATGTATAGGTATAACTGTTCTTCTACCATCCGGATGTCTTAAAGAAGCGTGACTGCCTTTTTGACGGATAACTTTAAACCCAATTTTTGAAAGAAGTTTGATTAATTTCTTTGCGGTAATGGGTTTTAATTTCATATAATTAGTAAGTAATTATTTTTAATATATGGTTTTAGAATTGAAAGGATTTTAATAATTTACTCAGAACTTAAAAAAATTATGGGTGGAGATAAAAAACCTAAATATAAATATAGTTGAACTGGAAATTAATTGGAAAGTGCATAAAACCTTAGAGAAATTTAATAATCAGTATGGATAAGAATAAATTAATCGGGGTTATTATTTCTGTTATATTTATAGCAGTTCTTTTAACACAGATTACAGCCATACCCTAAAAGTTAATTGATTAAAGAGACAATTCTTTTATTTTAACTTATATAAAAGTTATCACTATTAAGCTATGTTGCAACCCTTTAAAACAATCGTTTTCTGAAAGAAAACGGTGCATCATTTCATTCATTCACAAAAACGAATGATGCATCTTTTTCCAAAGGAAAAAGAATGTCGAAGAAAATGAATGAAGGTCTGCACCCCAAATTAAATAATTGGTTATTAAATGAATTTTGGAAAATCTTCAAACTTGACTTTTTCTTCCATATTTATATTATTTTATATAAAGGATATTTAGAGTTTTATTGTTCAATGCATTAAATTCAAACAAGTGCGGCAGTAAAAGATCGCAAATCCATTACAAATCAGGTTATTATAACCTGATTTTCATTTTAAACTATATAAAGTTTATATATTAATCAATGAGCGATTAGATTATGGAAAAACTCGCAGAATCTGATTCAAAGGAAATTTCAATAGATTCAGGAACTTTTGGGGAAATCGTCAGGCTTTCAGAGAGATTAGAGAGTTTAATAGAGACTGTTGAGATAAAAAATGATAAAAAATTGATGGAAGGTTTGAACAGATCCAGAGAGGATTTAAAACAGGGAAAAGTTCATGAACTAAAAAATCTTAGTGATTTATGGAAATAATTATCTGTAAACTTTTTTTCTATGTTCAAATTTATGCAGAATTATTTTATTTGCTTTAAATTCGTAGATAAGCCTGAATGGGGAAAATCTTACGCTTCTTAAACCAACAAGGTCATGGCATAAAGGTTTTCCAATTGTTGGATTATCTATTATTTTTTGGATGAGTTTTTCAATACGAGTTTGCGCAGATTTTTCTTTTATTTTTTTTAAATCATTTTTAAATTCTGGCGTGTATGTTATTTTGTTATCTGTCATAAAAATATAAGAGTTTCTGGTTTATATAGTTTTTGGATGCCGACTGGAGTAGCAGTAAAAGACCGCAAATCCATTACAAATCAGGTTATAATAACATGATTCACTTTAAGCGCAATTTAAATTATATAAAGTTTATATATTAATCAATAAGCGATTAGATTATGGAAAAACTTAAAACTAAATTGGATATAAAGCGCATGGAGAATGATATCATAAAGCAGATTTCCCCGGGGATTGAAGAGAGAATAAAATTCGAGGTTGTCAAGACCATTACTGATGCTTTGGAAGAACAGTTTTATCCTCCTGAAAAGATGATTAAAAAGGAATTTATAAAAAAAATCGAGAACGCTGAAAAAGAAGAAGGGATTTCATTTAAAAATATAGAAGAACTAAAGCAACATTTTGCGGATTTAAATAAATAATTCTTAGGTTTAAAATATTATGCATGATTACGAGATAAAGAAATGTATTGATAGGAAATTAAAGAAATTAGTGAAAAAGGATAAATTACTTTGTATAGCAATACAGAAAAAATAATTCAAATTGCGGAAAATCCTTATTTGGGAAAGCCTTTGAAAAATGTGTTAAAAAACAGAAGACGCGCGTATGTAAGTCATTTTGTTTTGATTTATGAAATCAACGAAAATAAGATAATTTTCCTTGATTTTGGGCATCATGATAATGCGTATTGAATATTTATATTAAGACAATACAAAGCCACAACTTTGTTTCTATTTTGAAACACATGTTTCATTTTATACCACAATAATATTTACTTAAGTTTTGCGGTATTTAAAGGAAATAACCATCTCTCTTGAAACAGGATTTTATGATTAGTTTTAAATCCAGCTATACTCTGCTCCCTGAAGATTTAATAAAAGGTGCTTGTTTAGCTAATTTCCGTAAATAAACGCAAAAAAACTATATCTGCATATCTTCCAAAGCAGATATATGGACGACAAAGATATCATCATCAATGAATTAAGACTTTATATCAAAAAATTAGAAACAACAGGCAAGTGAAATAGCAGAACTCAAAAAAGAATTAAGCAGATATATAAATCCAAACACTCCTTCTTCTTCAAACAAACACCTAAAACCAAACACGCAAGGACTTAAATCCAAAGGAACAATCATAAAAACTAATATAAATATGGTTTCAAAGCCAAAATTGTAGTAAAATGGATAAAAGAGAAATTAAGGCGGAAATAAAAAAGTTTAAAGAAAAAATAGATAAAAAAACAAGAGTTGAAAAACTGATAATATTTGGTTCTTTTGCAAGAGGCAGAATGAAGAAAGACAATGACATAGATTTATTGATTGTTGGGAAAAATTTCAGAGGAAAAAAATTCTTTGAAAGACCAGTAGGCTTGCATAAATACTGGAAATTAGATTATCCAGTGGACTTCCTCTGCTACACTCCAGAGGAATTTGAGAAAGAAAGCAAACAGATTACAATTGTCAGAGAAGCGGTTGAGGAAGGGATTGTAATTTGAGAAAATTATTCAATATCCAGAAGGAATTTCCACACCGGAATTATTTTTATCCCTTCTTCAATGCACTCCTTTTCCATATCCACAATATATTTATTCTTTATTTTCCCTAAAAAACTCTTGTCTGAACATAGTTTTTTTAACTGTTTCAATTTTTTGGCTTCCAGTTTAACTTCAATAGCGGATAATTCCCCATTTTCTTTTATAAAATCAACTTCATAAGAGTTTCTATAGAAATATTTTGCATCTAATTTTACCGCCACAACATTCTCAAGAACTTCCGGCATAATATCTGAGCGATTTAGCGCAAAAATCAGATTGGGTGTATTGAAATAAACTTTCTTCAGTTTTCTCATTGTCGCAACCGGAGAAGCCCTGTAATTGAATAAAAATTTCACCAGCATACCCTGTTCCAGATATTCAAAATAATTGGCTATGGTTCTTTCATCTTTCCCAAGATTTCTTCCAATATCCTTAAAATTTATAATCATTCCGGGTTTTTTCCCTACAATATACAACAATTTTTTTAGTAAATCCGGTTCTTTCGCGTTGAATTCTTCAGGAATATCTTTATATCCTAACTTTGACAGTTAGC
>JAGLVB010000003.1 GCA_023134135.1 Candidatus Aenigmatarchaeota archaeon | reverse complement strand
CTTTTAACTACATTTTATATTCAATCCGCCTACGAGTCGCCTTTTAGAAATCTTTTTATATATTAAATTTAAATATGTCTTATGAAAATGAAAAAATTACTAATCATTGGATTAGTATTGGGAATTATCTTTATTAGTGGATGCATAACTGAAAAACAGGAAAATCGTATTGACAGTAGTATTCTCATACAAATAGGTGACGAAAGTAAACCCGAATGGTGTATTAAAGACTCCACATCCAAACAAAATCTTTCAAAATTGTCTAATATTAAAATAGAATTAATTGAAAAGAAAGAATTAGAAATGTTTTTTGGAGATGAAAATTGTGAAAAAAATGTGAATTATAAAAATGACTATGTCTTTCTTTATTCATGTAAATTGGCCAATTATAGCATTTACATGCCTAAGAATCAAGCTTTTTCATGTCATATACCATTAAGATATTTGAATGTAAGTTCCGTGTGGGTTATTTTTAAAGAAGAGAAGCTAATAGACCGCATTTACAATCGTACATTATATTATGTAGACGCTAATACAGGAGATATCATATCAAGTGCGTCTGGGATTGGTAAAATCCCTCAAGTTTAATTAATCACGGCGACCCTACGACGGACTTTCTCACTTCATTCGAATTTTTGGCTACGCCAAAAAGAACATAACAGCAGATATACGATTTCGCTACGCTCCATCCAAATTTGCCTTCAGCAAACTTCGTATATCTGCATATGTTAAGTTCAATTGTGTTTAAGTTTTCCTAAAAAAAAGGGGGGAATTCCAGTGCTCCGCACAAATTGACTCGGCTTCGCCTCGATAGAAAAACTTCTCTTAACCGACCACCCGAAACAGCAAGGAAATGCTTTGCACTTCCCATAACCGAGGTTAAGAGGTTCGCTTTCGCTCTCCCAAATTTTTCTAATTTATAGGGGGGAGTTCCTAAATTATGTGGATAGATTGTCTACTTTGCAGGAAATCTTAAAAAATATAAAAACAAATTATACTAAAGAATAAAAAGATTTATATATATGTTACTATTATAATATATTATGTTACATATTGTTACAGGTGAATCAAGATGGGTGTAGTCAGAGTTGACGACAAATTACAAAAAGATATACAAAAATGGATTAAAAAGAATGGGAACAAATATCAGTACCCTTCTATAACTGCATTTATAAACAATGCTATTTATGAAAAACTTAAAAAAGATGGAGAAAATGGAAGTAAATAAATTATATTGTAAAAGCTCAGAAGATATGTCTGAGATAGATGATGAATCAATATCTTTAGTAGTTACATCACCACCATACAATATTAACATTAAATATGGTAACAAACATAAAAATGGAAAGGTTATTTCAACCAAAGGAATAAAATATCAAGATAATCTATCTGAAGAAGAATATAAAAAATTATTAAAAAAAGTTTTTCAAGAGTGCCAAAGAGTTCTCAAAAAGAATGGTTCGATATGGGTGAATATCAAAAACAGATGTAAAGATGGAATTATAATCCCTCCCTTTTGGATATTAGATTTATTCAAAGATATGTACTTAAAAAATATAATTATTTGGAATTTTGATTGGGGTGGCTCTACAAATAAAAGATTCGCACCAAGATATGAATACATTTTTTGGTTCACTAAAGATAAAAATGAATATATCTTTAATTTAGATGACATCAAAATCCCCGCATTAAATTATCGGCCAGATCGATTCAAAAGCCAATGGAAAAATCCAACAGATGCATGGTATATTCAACTAGTTAGTGGGAATTATCCTGAAAGAACAAGCCATCCAGCCCAGTACCCAGAAGAACTAATTGAAAGGATTATTAAAGTGGCCTCAAATGAAAATGATATAGTTCTTGATCCTTTTATTGGAAGCGGAACAACTGCAAGAGTAGCTAAAGATTTAAAGAGACAATTTATAGGTTATGATACAAATAAAGAATATATAAATATGGCTGATAAAAGATTAAAATTATCCATACAAAGAAAAAAACATGAAACAAAAGATACAAGACAATATTATTTTTCTATGGATAATAAGACATTAAGCGATTTTATTAAAAATAAGAAGGGAAGATAATGGTTGAAGCAAAATACGAGTTTGGGGATTGTCTAGAACTTATGAAAAGTCTTAAGACTAACTCAATTAAAATGGCAGTTACTTCACCACCATATAATCTTAATAAAAGTTATGGTCTCTATGCAGATGATGTTCATTTAGATGAATGGAAAAAATTAATTGATAAATCGATGAAAGAAGTTCATAGAGTTTTAACAAAAGATGGTAGTTTCTTCTTAAATGTAAGCCCCGTACCGGATAAAAAAACAAAAGAAATAATCCCTTTGGATAGTATTGCTTGGCAGTTAGGGAAAAAAAATGGATTCTTTTTAAGAAATAAGATTGTTTGGCATTTCAACAATATGCAAAACTGCGTTCAAAGACTTAGTGGAAGATGGGAAGCTGTTCTGTGGTTTGTTAAAGATATTAACGATTATGTATTTAATCTAAAAGAGATTAAAATCCCTTGCATAACTAAAAAAGATAAACGTTTCAATGTAAATGCAGGTAGAAATCCAACCGATGTATGGTATTTTGATAGAGTTAACAACATGACAAAAAAGAAATTAGGTTTAGAAGATCATCCTTGTATATATCCTGGCCCAATGATAGAAAGAATTATTAAAATGTCAACTAATAAAGGTGATTGGATATTAGACCCGTTTGTTGGTTCGGGAACGACATTAGTAGTGGCTAAAAATTTAGGAAGAAATTCAATTGGATATGAACTTGACAAGAAATTTGAGGAATTAATTAAAACAAGACTGACGAAAGAAGCAACTCAGACAAAATTAAATTAACTCTAAAATATTTTTTAAGAAAATAACACCCGCATCATATTTTCTTTAAACTGAGATTCGGGTAAAGACTCAATAAAATTTTTAAATTCATTTTCATTTGACAAAGACCTCATCTTTTCACAGATATAATCATACTGAAGAATATTATGAAGATAAATTAATATCTTTGCGTAGTAATTTTCTTCCTTGTTGCCACAATATAATTTTTTTAGCTCATCAAGTTTTATGTTTTTACAAATAGCACACCCACACTGATATTCATAGTTATTTATATTGACAAATTCAAGAAATTTTTCTTTGTTTTCTTCAATAACATCTAAATTGGAATTTAAGAGAGGAACTAACAATTTTGAGAAACTTACCGTCACTCCCTCCAAATCATATTTCTCAAATTGAATCTTATCAAAGACACATTCTTTTGACCGTTCATTCCCATCAGATGATCTTCTCCATGCACTATGACAATCAAAAGTATCACAACCTGCAAAAATAAGAGGAATTAAATTGTATGGCGACGCACTTCCTAATATATGTATTGGCCGGTCATCGTTGAGGTCATCTAAACTCGCCCTGACAATTGAACTTATTTTCATTAAATATAATGCAGCCTTTACTTTTGCGTTTGAACCCTCTGGAATAGCCCAAATATCCTTATTTATTTTATTTGGATTACCTAATCCGCCTATTGCAAAACCAGAAAATTTACAATTCTCTTTTCTTTCTAACTCCAAAATATCCTTTATATACTTCTCATATTCATCTGGAGAATTTCCATGAATTGGTGCTAATACATGCATATTTGGTTTGTTATCCTTCATGAAATCTAATGTTAACTTCAATAACTCTAAATTTCTTTCATTACTACTAAATTCAACAACTCCGGCAACATAATCTTGATCATTCTTCTCTCCTGCTTTCAGCGTATTTTTTCCAGCAAAATCTATAGCAATAATCATATCAAATTTGTTTAAAATAGAAAAATCAAAATATTCTTTTACTATTTTTTGATACTCTGCTTTGTAATTCTCATGTGTAATTTCTTTCCTTTTGATTTTACCTCTTAATATATTTCCTGATCCAGAATCTAATAATACAACAGGCCTCCATTCCTTAGATCCATCGTACTTAAAATTAACAATCGCTTTTTTAGGTTCCGAAAACAAATATGTTTTTTTGATATGCTGAATAAATTGATTGATATCTTTGAATTTTAAAATTTCCTTTACTAATTTTGTGTCAAATCTTGGAGATAAATCAGAATTTATATCTAAATAATAATAATTCATCAGCAATTGAGAATTTGTATTTATAAATATATCTGAATAAACCAATAATCTACTAACATTAGTTCCGCCACCTCCAAAATCAGATGTGGCAAAAAAACAAGGTGCTTCTGCGGATTTACCATTTATTTGAATTACACCAATTCTTATTGAACCATTTTTCCTAATTAATTTATACATCTTCAAATCACAACCCCTTAAGATAACCAATAAATTCTTTTAATCCTTTCATTTCTAATAAAGGTGGATATATTTTACCTTTTTCTTGTTTTACTTCTAAATCACCTTCTCTTTCCTTTCTATTGTGTGATGTTCCAATTTTATCCCAATAGGTAAAAATCTTTTCCGCAGTCATATAAAAGATACCTTTCACGCAAGGAGCATCATACCACCAAACATAAAAAACAGGGATATTTTTAGAAATAATATTATCTTCTATCTTCGTTCTTTGCTTAGATAATTTATCTCCAACATCCAAAGTCAGCGAGCATTCATAACACCATCTCTCCATCTTTAGTTGGTTATTGGCATAAACAAAAGGAGATCTAATATACTTTAGTTCAAAATATGCAACGGGAACACCGTTCTTAATAACTTCAATATCTGGAAAAGGAAATCCTTTTTTCTCCGTTTTGATACCTTTATTTAACAAAAAATCTCTAAATGCTTTTTCAAACCAATGACCAAATTGTATATCGAAACCTTTAATCATCTCATTCCTTTTTGAAGTATGAAACATTGCACACTTAGAACAAACATCCTTTAACTCGGGAAGTGAGCCTTTTTTAAACACTAGAGGTCTAGTTGACACTTTATTCTTTAAATACATCTCAATATAACATTTTTCATTAAAATTGGAAAAATTCAGGTTAGAATCAAATTTAAACTTTTGTTTTTCTCTAATTTCTTCACAAAACCCTAAAAGTTCTTTATACAATTCTATGTTTCCTTCCATAGTCATATTAAAACTACTTAAATATTTATAAATTGTCCTATTTTTAACCAAGAACTCCCATAATTTAAGTAATATGAGCCTTCGGCTTTGGTGTAAAGAACTCCCCCCGTCCTACGGACAGATAGTCTGCTTCGCAGAATATATACGGAAAACTTAAACTTAACTCTGCGGGATTTTTTGCTTCGCAAAAACCGCCTGCGGCTATCCCTTGGTCTCCGCTTCGCTCCGACAGACATAACAAACATTAAGAGGTTACGAAGTCTTGCAGACTTCTCCACCCAAATTTTTTGCTACGCAAAAAACTTCTCTTAATGCCCGATGTTAGTTGCAATTGTGTTTAAGTTTTCCTAAAAAAAAGGGGGAATTCCAGTGCTACGCACAGATTGTCTCGCTTCGCTCGATAGAAAAACTTCTCTTAACCGACCACCCGAAACAACAAGGAAATGCTTCGCACTTTATATAACCAAGGTTAAGAGGTTCGCTTTCGCTCTCCCAAATTTTTCTATATTATTAAGGGAGTTCCTACGGACAAATCGTCTTTTTCTTTGAAAAGGATATGTCTATAGATAAAAACTCTAAAATAGCAATATTTATATACATTTGTGTATATTTGAATTATGGTGATAATTATGGAATCAAAAAATATAACTTTAAGAGTTAAAACCAAGTTGTATAATGACTATAGAAGTTATTGTAAAAGAAAAGGGTGGCTTATATCAAGACAATTTGAAATTATGATGGAAGAACAATTAAAGGGTGAGCAAAATGATTAATCAAAAAATCATTGAAAAAGGCAAACTTTCTATAAAAGTGGATTCAAAAGTAGTGAGTCATTTAAGTATTGGTCTTTATAAGAATTTTTCGCGAGCAATAAAAGAACTTGTTTCTAACGCTTATGATGCTGAAGCTACAGAGATAAAGATAAATTTAGATTTCAAATCGAAGAAACTCATTATTAAAGATAATGGAAAAGGGATGGATAAAATAGATATTGAAAATAAACTTTTAACAATTGGTAAAACCACCCCCCGGACAGGTGCTTCAATTGGTTTGGGTAGAAAAAGAATAGGGCAGTTTGGAGTTGGTTTCTTGGCGGTATTTCCCTATTGTAAAACAATTCGAATTGTAAGTAAAAAAGCAGGAGAAGAAAATGCTATTGAAGTAATTATTAAAGTAAGTGAATATTATCAAGATAATTCTTGGGTGTTAAATAACAATATTGAAAATATAGATTATAAAATATGTCCGAGCTTATTGCCAAAAAAACAAGGAGAAACAATTGTACTTCTTGAAAATATAGAAGATCGCACAATTACACAAATGAAAGAATATGAAAAAGAGGGTTGTGGTTCAATTGAACGATTTGGTTGGCTTGAAAAGACGAAATGGGAGCTATCACAATATTTACCGTTACAATTCCCTGAATCTTATAAAGAATTAAAAGATTTTTTCTATCTAAAAAATAGGATTCCTTTAAGAGTGTGGTTTGACGGAGAAGAATTATTTAGGAATGTGCCTGAAGGAGCCAATAATAAAAGATCAGAAATAATAGAAAAAGGAGAACAAAAGTTTGGAAACATTATATTGAAATACACAATTTTGTCTCCTTTTACTTCTATCAGACCACAGGAAGCAAGAGGATTTCAAATTAGATTAAACGATGTAGGAATAGGTTTACCTACAGATTTTGATGTTATCAAATTGAAAGGTCGTATGTTAGGTAAATTAAATTATTTTACGGGAGAAATTCATATTGTTGAAGGATTAAATAATGATTTAATGCTTGATAGGGATGGTTTCTATTATACTGAAGAAGTATCAAAAATATATGAGTTCTTTAGAGACAAATTAACAAAATGGGATCATGAGTTTCAAAACACTGCAAAAGAAGATAAAGCAATATATGAAACGTTAGAAAAACTACCAAATCAAGAAAAAATCATTCAAGATTTAAAATCAGTAGGAATCATTAAATTTGATAAAACTAATTTAAGAATCCCGAAAGCACCGATAGTAAGGAAAGATAAGAAAGAAATAGTAACCCTCTCAAAGAAAATTAGCGATATAGCAAGCAAAAAAGGATTCACTATTGAGAAAAAAAGGTCAATAAGAAATATAGATGAGAATCCCATAGAAATAGACAAAGAACAAAAAAAAGTAATTATTCATGAGGAACATCCATCACTTTTTGAAAAAATCAGAGTCAATAACAAAGAATTTTCTGTTAAATATGATCAATGGAATATAACAACGAAAATTGATCCTATCTGTAAATTAGATATACAGAAAAAAACAGTTGTATTCAATAAAAACCATCCAATTTTCAATATTGCCTTGGACAATACGATTATTATGGAATTTGTGATTGGTTTTCAATTCATTGCAAAAGAAGAAAAAATATCTATTTCTGCAATGCAAAAAATATACAGATTATTCGAAAAGATGTTCTAGGTAAATATCATGGAAGAAACTATATTACGGTTAAAAACCGACATTGCCAATAATTTCTGGAAAAATAAATTCAAAGATATAGGTCATGTAATAAATCCGAGAAAAATAAAAAACAAGAACTTAAAGGTTTTAACTTTAACCAACTCTAGAAACATGGATGAAATAAGAATTCTTAATGAAGAATGTATTTCTTCAAAAATCCATATACTTGCTTGGTGTAAAAATTCAATTGAGGCTTTAAGTTTAGATGCTGAAGGAAAAGTAAACGAAGTAATTGATGAAATTGAATTTGAAGAGACTATCTTAAATTGTGGTCAACATAAAATCTTTGATCGTCTCCCGTTTCACATTTTAAACATTGATTTTTCTTCACAAGAAATTGAAATATTAAATGGACGAATAGAAAAAGAACTTAAAAGTATTGAAAAAATTTTTAGTGAGCAAAAAAGATTCGGAAACAGTAGTTTTATAGTCATGTATACAACACTCTTAGAACAAACGGCTGTCAATACAACAACAATAAAGAATAACTCAGATCAATTCCTGGTATCATCATGGCATGGTTTAAATTTATCCAAGAGTAATAATATTAATTCTATTGCAGATAAAATCTTAACTTTAAAAGAATTTTTTCAGCAACTTGCTCAAAAGTATAATGTAAATGCGGAGATTGAAGACCATATTTTAACAATTGATAGCAATAACTCACTTTGTTCTGTTTCTTTCTTTATAAATGGTGATAATAATGGTTAGATTTCAAATCAACAATTTACCTACATTGATAAAAACTGTGCATAATGCACAAAAGATATGGAGAAAACAAAATTGGGAAAAGTCTATAATAGATCAAGACAATAACATAGAGAAAGTATTAGAAATACTGAATTTATATGGAAAATGGAAAAACAAATTTCATGGAGATAAAATTGCTGAAAAAATAATGCCTGAAATTTTCGCTGATGGAATAAATGGATTGCATTTTGCGTTATTGGGACTCTATAAATATGCCAATATGTGTTTACGATCTCAAATGGAATCCGCTCTAAGAATGATCTACTTTATCGACCACAAAATAGAATATGACTGGTGGCTTAACGACAATGAATGGTATATCAATGTAAAACAAAAATATGTTTGGGGTTCTGACTTCACTTATTTTAAACAACTTAGTAAAATAGACACATTTGATCAGCAATGTAATGCCAATAAAAAAATTTACTCAGGAAGGAAAACAGGAGATCTATTAAAAAGATTATATGCTCAACTTTCAAAATCCATTCATACTAGTGCGGATCATTTCCAAACTTCGACAGGTCGTTATTCTCCAAAGTATGATGAAGCGAAATTTCAGGAATGGATAAAAAACTGTAATGATTTGCAGTGTTATATTATGATATCATTAATTTTAGCTTTTCCTGATATTTTCAAAAAGATGACATCTTCGGAGCAAGATTCTATCTTAAATAAAGCAATTGTTGACCTAGATTATATTCAAAAAATACAAAGTGTAATTTAATATGAAGAAAAAAGATAATGAAAGATTTGATGCTCCTTCAACAAGATATCAAGGAAGCAAAAGAAGAATGGTGTCTTGGTTAAAAAATATCCTTGTAACTCTTGAATTTGAAACTGTTTTAGATGCTTTTGGGGGTTCAGGTAGTATTGGTTTTCTTTTTAAAAGTATGGGTAAAGAAGTCTCATTTAATGATATACTTAAATCAAATAGTCAGACGGGAATAGCTTTAATTGAGAATAAAAATGTAAAACTTAATGTGAAAGACATCGAATTTATTTTTAATGAAAGAAAAACAGAATCATATCCAAAACTAATAAGTAAAATGTATAATGGTATTTATTTTCTTGATGAAGAAAATATCTTATTAGATAAAATGATAAAAAATATTGAAGATTTGTCTTTGTTATATAACGGTAAAACACTAAGATACAAAAAAGCGTTAGCATATCACAATTTGTTTCAATCTTGTCTTTCAAAAAGACCATTTAATCTATTTCATAGAAAAAATTTGAATCTTAGAACGAGCAATGTTAAGAGAAGTTTTGGCAATAAAAAAACATGGGATAAACCATTCAAGGATCATTTTATTAAATTCAATAAAGAATATTCAAAGTTTGTTTTTGACAATGGAAAAAACAATATGGTACTTAATACAGACATATTCAATATCAATGATAAATTTGATCTAGTATATTTTGATCCGCCTTATTGTAGGAAAGATTCTTGTCATCCTCAAAACTATGCAGAGATGTATCATTTTTTAGAAGGTATTATGAATTACAATACATGGGAACATAATATTGATAATTCAAGAGTAAATAAACCATTCATTTTCAAAAAAAATACATGGGATTGTAATTTAATAAGTAATTTTGATAATCTTTTTCGTAAATTCTCCGATTCCACAATAGTTGTATCTTACGGAAATAAAGGAAAGCCAACTATACAAACAATTGTCAAATTAATGAAAAAATACAAAAAAACAGTGATAACAAAATCCATACCATATTCATATAAACTTAATAGAAATAATGGAAAAGGATATCGAGAAGTTATAATAATTGGTAAATAATTGTTTTGCCGAGATTAAACAACAAACTTTTTATTAACCAATTCCAAACAAATAGATATATGGTTAAACCATACTTCAACTCAGAAAACATACAGTTATTCCATGACGACTGTCTAAAGGTTCTTAATTCACTACCTGCAAATTCAGTTAATATGATTTTTGCAGACCCGCCTTATTTTCTATCCAACGGTGGATTTCATGCAGATATTCTTAAAGAAGTAATATTTTGATCTTATTAATCTCATAAAAAGAACTCCCCCCGTCCTGCGGACATATTGTCTGCTTCGCAGAATATATCAGGAAATGGAAATTTTACTCTTCGTCGCTTCGCTCCTCGTCATCCTTTGGATGAGAACATAACAGCAAATATACGACTCCGCTTCGCTCCGTCCAAATTTTTGCTTTGGAACAATTGATACTCGCAAAAACTTCGCATATCTGCATATGTTAGTTGCAATTATTTTCAAGGACTAAAAAAGTAAAGAAGGCGAATTTTTTCGAAAGTTTTATATTAATCTATTAATTATATATGATTATGCAAAAAATTAGAGGATTTGTTTATTTTGAAGGGAAAACTTTTGATGAGGTAAATAGTAGTTTTACGAATTTTCATTTAGATAATGTTGAATTAGGATTTTTCAGATCATTATTTCGATATAATAAAAATATTTTAGAATCTGGTGTTTTTATTGATGGAAATGTTGATGATAAATATTCTTCAAAAGATATTGTTAATCTTTTTAGAAAGCAGGTTGACCTTGAAGAAAAATTAAGAGGATGTGATGTATCTATTGAGTCCGAAGATGCACTTGAAATAGTTAAAAAGGGTGACTTGAAGGGTAATTATATTGGAATTAGAATAAAACCACCATATCAATTAGAACAAATCAAAGATTTAGCTTATCAAATAGGAGAACCAACTAATGCTTCAAATATTTTTGTTAGAACTGTTGAATCTGAAAATGAAAATCCATTAGTATGTATTGATTTAATAATTCAAAATTCATATGAAAATCATAAACAACAAGTTGAACAATTAATTACTGATAATAAATTTACTTTAGGAAAATATTCTTATATGAAATTGGAATAAAAATTCGCCTTTTAATTCTTGTTCTTAATGTATCGCATTCGCTCATTTAATAGAACGCCCTTGAAAATAACTCTTCGGGTTTCGGCTTCGCCGACCGTTGCACTAACCCTTGGTCCTCGTTTCACTCCGACGCAACTAACAGCGATTAAGAAGTTCCGAAGTCTTGCAGACTTCTCCATCCAAATTCGGTTTTGTGGGTTGCCTCAAAACCGAACTTCTTTTAATAGCAATGTGCAATCGTATTTAAGTTTCTGAACGGCTCTCTCTTTATACTGGCTACTAGAAAACTATATATAATAATCCCGCAATTGTAATCATTATGAAGCTGAATCCTTATCTCGCAATAATCTTTGCCGCAACAATTAGTGGATCAAGTGGCGTTTTTATTAAACTCCTCAATCTCCCATCAACTTCAATCACATTCTTTAGAGTGTTCATTCCTGTAATAATTTTATTAGGTTATTTTGAATGGAAGAAGATAAAATTATTTCAGGGAAATTACAAAATCATGTTAATTGCTTCTGGATTAAATGCTGCCATGATGTTTCTTTATTTCGTTGCATATCTATACACCTCAATTGGTAATGCAGTAATAATTCTATTTACATGGCCAATTTTTGCTTCAATCTTCGGTGCAATTTTTTTGAAAGAAAAAGTATCAAAAAGAACTGCATTACTTATTGGTATGGCTTTTTTAGGAATTACTGTCATGTATATGAATAAAGAAATTAGTTTTGGAAATAAAGACTTTATTGGAATGGCAGCCATGCTACTTTCCGCAATAATTTTTTCAATTACAGTAGTTATCTTCAAAAAAGGATTAAAAAAATACACCAAGACAGAAACAATATTTTATCAAAATCTTGTAGGTGCAATTGTTTTTTTACCATTCATTTTTATCAATAAACCAATACCAACAATTACTCAAACAGGTGTTGCATCATTATATGGATTTTTAGTTGGTATAATTGCATTCTTATTATTCTTTTTTGCGTTGAAAAAATTAAAAATGAGCCATTATTCATTATTCACATATTGGGAAGTTCCAGCAGCATTAATCTTTAGTGTTGTCTTCTTCAAAGAAGTAATCACATTAAACATGATTATTGGAGGAACTTTAATTCTTGTTGCGGGATTATTATTAAGAAAAGATAAATCTACTGTACCCGTTGATGCAGATTAGATTGGCAATGAGAGAGCTTTTGAGGTTACACTCGGAAAAACCTCGCTTCTATTGGGAAACTTAAATACGACTTTGATTTTTTGCTTTCAGCGTCGTTGCACTAAAAATCAATCCCTGACGGGAAAATATAACAGCGATTAAGAGATTCCGAAGTCTTGCAGATTTCTCCATCCAAATCGGGCTACGCCCGACTTCTCTAAATCCCGATGTTATGTTTAATTTCCTCTGGTGCCTTTACATCTTTTCCATAAAGAAATAGTTACCAATATGTTCTTTTTTACCCGCAGTCATGGTAATCAATTTGGCTTCAATTACACGAAAATGCGGTTCAAATAACTGTTTCATCTCTTCAAAAGATGAATAATATAATCTTGTTCCTACAGGCATTTTTGCACCTTCTGGAATTATTCTTAAATTCTTGCCCTTCGCTCCGAAATCAGGATTTTGATTATTAAAACAGATTGATAAATATTTTCCTTCTACATTCAAAATCCTTTTAATATTCTTTACATATTTTTGTCTTTGTTCGGACATTATATGATGCAAAATTGCCCATTCAAATACAAAATCAAATTTATCATTTATTTTATCTAAATCATCTACATCAAAAGGCATAAATTTTATTTTTACACTTTGTTTCACCGCATTTCCTTTTGCAAGTTTTATAGCATTTTCTGATATATCTATTCCTGTTACATCAAAACCTTTTGAAGCCAAATAAATAGCATAGAATCCTTCACCACATCCAACATCAAGAACTTTGCATGGTTTAATTTTTCCACTTTCAATTAAATTTACCAATTCTTTAGGTGGCTCGGATTCTGTCCAGACTGCTACTTTTTCATATATTTTTTCAAACATTTCCTTATCATTACTCATAATTTAGTTAACTATTTTGTATTATATAAATATTAGTGATTAACGGCACCCGAAGAAACACTGCGAATTTTCTACGAAAATTCTTGGGGACGTCTTGCAGACTTTCGCTTCGCTCACCCAGACATAACAGCGATTAAGAGACTCCGCCTTACAGGCTCCATCCAAATTTGCTTCGCAAACTTCGCATATCTGCATATGTTAAATCCCACAATCAACCAATATTCGCCAATCCCTTAATCCACCTATTACAAAGAAATCCAAAAAATCCAATTAACAAAATAGCATACACTGGTAGGAAAAGAAATTCAGTTTTTAACAGATAAGTAATTACTATTGAAGGGATTACCAGTACAAGGGTCAGGAATGTAAAAATGCCATTTGAAAGAGAATATTCCATTCTATATTTCTCTTTATTGTATTCTGAATCCACAACAACACAAGCAAAAAAGAGCAAACCTAATGAAGAAGCAATCAGAAAAAAACATATCAACACTGCGCTAAAATCAACAATCCATGAAATTACCAGAGAAACCGGCAGAAGCAATAGAAAAGCAAATTCAATCATATCTTCTAAACTGGGAATGGGTTTATCCAAAGTCTCTCTATGATTTACCATATATTAGTTACTATCCTTTAATAAATATAATTAATTACAGAAAGTTCAGGAAAAGAGCAAATATACCCCAACACCAAGAGAAATAATACCAACCAAAATTCCAAGGAGAGAAAACCCTTTTGGCTGATACTCGCTGGGTTGCGGGAATTTAAGAACCATGAACAACCCAAAAAGTATTAACAAAATTCCAATAATCTTGTTAATAATCATCTCAATCATAATAAAATCCTTTTTTAAAGAGATACTTAAATCTCTTCTTCCAAAATCTTTTTAATCTCATTCATTTTTTAAGAAACATTCTTTTTCGAAAGGAAAAAGATGCATCATTCGCTTTTTCGAATGAATGAAATGATGCCTTCTTTTTTCTTCGAAAAAAGGGGCATTATCCAGAGGATAAATGCACCGTCGGAACGACGAGTGTTTTCTTCAAATTTGGCAAATTCTTTTTTACTATATCCCAAATAAGGTCAATGTCAACACCAAAACCTTCTTTTTGCAACATTCATTTTGCGATGCAAAAATGGGTGCCGTTCATGCGTTTTCTCCGAAAACGATGCATCATTTTCTAAAAGAAAATAAAGTTCCCCGCCACAGAGTGACGGGGTATTTGAGAATCAACTTTTTTTGTGTTTTTTCTTCTAATTCCATTTCAACCCCAACCAAATTAACTAAAATTTAATATCTTTATTTTTTGACTTGAATTCTTTAATAAAATTGCCTAAATTTGGAGAATTTGATTTTACAGACTTATCTATTTATTTGTCATCCAGTTTAAATAAACATAATATAATCACTCCTGATAAATCATTGTATTATTTATGTAAAAAAGAAAGTAATTCTTTAATTATTAGTCTTGAAGATATACGAAATTTGGATTTAAATCTGGGTATTTTTGGCAGAGAATAATTAAATTTAACAAGAAATTTCAGAACTGTTTATTCCATCTCTATTTTTTTAGTTTAAGTTTTCTATTTTATCCATGAAACCAACAAAAATCCAAAATAACCTATAAATACCTTATAAACACCTTATAGTTATGGAAACTCTTTCTAATGCCAGAAATAAAAAAGGTCTTGCTCAGATTCTCCTGTTTTTAAAACACGCGAAAAAGATTGAGGGGAAAACCAAGTTTCAGAAGATGATGTTCCTCGCGCAAAAAGAAAACAAACTGAGCAAAGAATTTGAGTTCATAAAATACAATTATGGTCCTTACTCTTTTGAACTTACAAAAGATATAGATGCTCTGGAGAAAGAAGGATTCCTAACCATTGAGAAAGAAGAGTTTGCAACAGACAATGAATTCTCAGGCAAAAGATTCCTGTTTCAATTAACAAAAAAAGGGGAAAAGTTCGTGAAAGATAATAAGAATAATTTTGAAGCAGATTCGAAAGTCATAAATGGAACAGTAAAGAAATGGAACAAAAAACCCATGAACGATATTATCAGATATGTATACTCCAAGTATATGTGAGCTATGGGTGGAGGTTCTGATAATTACCAGCATTTAGAAAACAAAATAAATAATTTGAGCGATGAACTGAGGGAACCAATAAAAGAAATGAAATTAACAAATGACAAAAAATTATTTTTGGTAAAAAATGATTACAATTCACTTCCAAATCATTTGTTAAGCCATGAAAGAATAAGACTCCCGGAAGAATTAAATGAAAACATCATCAAAGAAATGAACAACTCTCCGGAACTGCGCAACCTTCTGTGCGTTGACCTCCAGAATTATTTATTAAATATTCTCCGCGAACCTCAATTTTATTTATGGGTGTTAAAAGAAAAAAAAGGCTGCGATGAATTGAGAACCTTGAGGTCAATTATATTTGACCATCATCAGGAAGAATACCGCGACCTTCGCAAAATAAAACTATTTGGGTTTATTTCAAATCACGACAAAACAAACGCAAATGAGAATCCTGATTTAAATTGCTACAGTTCAATTTCAAAATACTATAAAATTTCAATAGAAAAATATATTTCAGGAAAATTTGAATTTGACAAACACCTGATAAAACCAATGATAAAAATTTTAAAAATAATCGATTTTGATAAATATGCCACAGACAAAAAAACTTATCTCTACTTGGAGAAGAGAGAAATCAAACACCCTAACCTGCAGAACTTTTTATCATGTCTCCAATACCATACTTTTTTTGAAGACTATGTTAATTCAAAATTTGGTTCAGAAAAAGTCACAAAAAATCCCATTGTATTAGTCAATCCTGAAAAACAAAAGGAAAATAAAGGAAATTATAAATTGGACGGATACTTGGAACTTGACGGAACTCTAATGATAAAAAATGATGAACTCGTATTAATAGAATGCAAAAATAGCCACAACATAACAGAAGACCACTTGGTAAAATTTTATGGCAAAGCATCGCTTGTTGAAAAAATATATGGAATAAAAACAAAAAAATTTATTTTCTCAACAGGATATAGAAGACCATTCTGCAAAAATCTTGAGAAATATCCTGACCTTAAGGACATCCAGATATTTGATATCAACGACTTTAGAAATGGGTTCAAAAGACTGGATAAGTTAATTAAATAAACAAATGCATATTATGGAATCAGTGCTTTTCTTTTCTAAAATCCGATACAAAGATATTCCTAAAGTAGGCGGAAAAAACGCTTCACTTGGAGAAATGTATTCCCAGTTAAAAACAAAAGGCATAAGAGTCCCGAATGGTTTTGCACTTACATCAGGAGCTTATGATTATTTTATCAAAGAAAATAAACTTGACAACAAAATAAAGCACATTCTTTCCGATTTAGACACCCACAATATAAAAAATCTTAGAATAAAAGGAAAACAAATAAGAGATTTAATTCTTAAATCAAAAATCCCCGAGAAACTTGAAATTGATATTTTAAAAAGTTATAAAAAACTCTGCAAAGAATACGGAAAAAAGATTGGAGTTGCAGTAAGAAGTTCCGCAACAGCAGAAGACCTTCCTGATGCGAGTTTTGCCGGACAGCAGGAATCCTATCTAAATGTAAAGGGTTATAAAGAACTGTTAAAATCAGTCCTACTATGCTATTCTTCATTGTTTACAGACCGGGCTATCTCTTACAGGAAAGATAAAGGGTTTGACCAATTTTCAGTAAAATTATCTATAGGAATCCAGAAAATGGTTAGAAGCGACCTTGCCGGTTCGGGAGTGATGTTCACCCTTGACCCAAACACAGGATTCAGGAATGTTGTGTGCATAGAAGGAAGTTATGGATTAGGGGAATATATTGTAAAAGGAATTGTAAACCCTGATTCATTTTATGTATTCAAGCCAACCGGAAAAATAATTAAAAAGGAACACAGGGATAAAAAAATTAAATTAGTATATTCTAAAACAGGAACAAAACAGGATAAAGTTGAATTAAAAGACAGGAACAAATATTTCCTAACTGATAATGAACTTGAAGAACTTGCGGGGTATGCGATTAAAATTGAAGAACACTACAAAAAACCAATGGATATTGAATTTGCAAAAGACGGTCAGGATAAAAAACTGTATATTGTGCAGGCAAGACCTGAAACAATCCACGCAAAGAAAAATGAAATTGAAAAATATATTTTATTAAAACAAAGCAAAAAACTGCTTGAAGGTATTGCGGTTGGAAGGAAAATTGGTTCAGGGAAGATTCACATCATAAAAAACATAAACCAGATAGAAAAATTCAAAAAAGGCGAAGTGCTGGTTGCAAAACAAACCAACCCAGACTGGGAGCCAATAATGAAAATCGCTTCAGGAATAATCACTGAACAGGGAGGGAGCACAAGCCACGCGTCAATTGTATCAAGAGAACTTGGAGTTCCGTGTATTGTGGGAGCGAAAGGCGCAATGAGCAGATTAAAAAACGGGCAGATAATTACAATAGACTGCGCGAGTTCAAGAGGAATTATATGGAATGGAAGACTTGATTATGAGATTAAAAAAATCAGGGTTGACAAAATTCCAAAAACAAAAACAAAAGTTATGTTTATTCTTGGAACCCCTGAAGAAGCATTTGACCTTACTCATTTCCAACCTGACGGGATTGGTCTTGCAAGAATAGAATATATAATAAATGACTGGATAAACATGCACCCGCTTTACGCAATAGAAACAAAACAGCAGGAATTTTATACAGATAAATTAGCCGAAGGAATAGGGATGCTGGCGGCGGCAGTTTACCCAAACCAGATAATTGTAAGATTATCCGACTTCAAAACAAATGAATACAGGAACCTGAAAGGCGGCAAGAAATATGAGCCTGTTGAAAATAATCCAATGCTTGGTTTCAGGGGCGCATCAAGATACATAGATCCTAGTTTCAAACCGGCTTTCCTTCTCGAATGCAAAGCACTTAGAAAAGTCAGGGAAGAGATGAAATTAACCAATGTTGATGTTATGGTTCCTTTCTGCAGAACAATTGAAGAAGCAAAAGAGGTTTTGAAAATATTGACTGAATCAAAATTGAAAAAAGCAGGCAATAAGATGAAAGTTTATGTGATGGCGGAAATTCCATCCAATATTCTTCTTGCAGAAGAATTCTCAAAATTATTTGACGGGTTCTCGATTGGTTCAAATGATTTAACCCAGTTAACTCTTGGAATGGACAGGGATAATTCAACCCTGAATTTTGATGAAAGAAATGAATCAGTAAAAAAATTAATCAGGGAACTAATAAAAATCGCACATAAAAACAAAAAGCCTGTTGGAATTTGCGGTCAGGCTCCTTCAAAATACCCGGAATACACAAAATTCCTGCTTGAGAATAAAATAGACACTATTTCAGTAAATCCCGATGTTTTCCTTGAAACAAAGCTCAGGGTGGCAAAATTAGAGAAAAGCAATCGTCGAAACTGAGTTCGACAATAATATGTTCTTTAATAATACTTGTTTAATGTCCATTACTAACATTACTGATTGTGACGGGACTATTACTACAAATAGTTTTGAAGTGTATAGAAATTTACCTGGAATATCTCTTGAAGGAGACCCAAAAACAGTCATATTCAAATATATGAAATATATGAAAAATAATGGCGGGGTGGAAAAATATTTATCCCTGGTAAAAGAAAATCTAAAATACAGAAAAGAATTAATTGAATATTTGAAAAACAAAAATCAGGTATATATAATTTCAGACAATCCTTTTGTAAAAGAATTAATTCCTCCTGAACTCCGCAATTGCGAAGGTGTTTATTCAACAATAGTACCTGAAATTGTAGGGGGTAAATTTACAGGGGAGATATTGAAAGATTATACAAAAGTGGATATTATTAAAAACCACTTGCCCGAACCTAATGGGAATAAAATTAATTTCCATACTGATGGGGGATTAAGCGATGAAGAGTTGATTAAATACCTGAGAGATAATTATGAAAATGTAAATGTGATTAGATATTAATTTAAACCTAACTGAATAATTTACCAAACCATTCTCCAAGAATATTTGAGATATTTCCAAAACCTGGGAGTATGCCGCTATAAATTACCCCGTAAATAATCAGGAAAAGCACTATCAGAAAAAGAATTATTCCTATAATCTTTTGTGTTGGCAACTCCATAATTATACCTCTGCTTTATACTCTATAATATAACTTGCTGTTGCGGCGGCTTCACCGGATTCCTCTTCAACAAAATAGATAGTGAATATATCATATTGTTCACCATACCATGTCGCCGGGTTGGTGTTGCAATCAGGCAGATAAATACTCCAGGTATATCCTTCAATCCCTGTATCCTCTATCTTTTTTGAAATTAAATCTCTTGTGTTTGTTTTAAATTCAGCGCAATCCATAGAATTAAAATAATAAACAAAACTCTCCCCATTCAAATCATTTATTGCATCTGATATTGCAAAACTAATATATATATCGCCTATTGAACGAACAGCGCTCCCGGAATTATCATAAATTGTTAATCTGCCGCTCACTCTTGGAACTTTTGAAGCATCGCATAAATCCAGTTCTCCTGCGCCAACATTAACTCCATTAAATTCAAAAAAATAATCCGAAATTCCTTCCAGTATTAAAGTTTTTGGTTGTTTCCCGCAGTTTAATATTATTGGTTCAAGACCTGAATGCTCAAATAAATCTTCATCCACCTTCAAATATATTTTAAAATCAACTCCTGACTTAAGGCTCTGCAAGCATTCATATTTATTCACTCCTCCTATTACTTTAGAACATTCTCGTAAACCTGAAGAAAACGGAGTGTCATCTGACGAACAAGCTAATTTATTCGCATAACACTTGCCGCAAAATCCATTAACGCAATCATCATCAGGACAATCCATTCCTGTTTTGCAGGTGTTCTCAGGTTCGCCGCATTCAAAATCACTAAATTCTGAGGTAAAAGCCATACTTCCTTTTCCTTCTTTGCCAAGAACCAAAGTTCTCTTAACAGGTTCCATGCTATCGCACTTGCAATTATATACTCCGCAAAAAACAGGAGCTTTTACTGAAACATCAAATCCGTCGCAGGAGGTAGGTAGGTTGCTTAAAAACTTATTCACCAGCCCATTAGTAAGCTCTGAAGAACTGCACTCCTGAAACTTGTACACCAGACCCGCATTAAAAAAATCATGTGCACAAGCATAAACCTCTTCCAGATTTAAAAACTCAAACTCAATTTCCCCGCTTCTTACTGTATTAATCTCATTTGCTATTTCTGCGCCAAACATCTTGCTCGTTAACTGAATTTTATAAATATATTCCCAGATCAGGGTTTCAGTTCCAGATCCAGTTCCGGGATTATAATACAGATTGCTGCCTTCTCCAGAAGCATCCAGTATTGAAGAATTCACATTTGCGCTCTCTAAAATATAAACAGAAGCAAAATAATCACTTACTGCATCTCCAAATCTCTCTTCAAAAAGCCCCATGAAATCCCCATAAGAATTCCAGGAATTATTCCATAATATAGGGGTCTCCTGCATATTCTCAAAAAGCCTGTTAGAATCCTCTTCCACAACTCTTTGCAGGTTTGTCTCAGCATGCAGGAAAGAAGTAAGCAATTCAGAAAACTGTATTTCAGGAAGAGTATGATAATAAATAGGAGTCTCCCCTACAGAACCCATCAAAATCACATATAGACCCGCTATTAATATAGTGGCACCCATCATCATATAAGCAATACTCAGACCCTTCATAATTAAACTTATTTATGTATAATTAATCCAAAATTTATGGCTTGGGTGCTTTTATTTCTTATTTTTAGTGTAGATTATGGCAGACAAAAAAGGGAAGAGAGCAAAATCAAAGAGCAAACACAGAGTATCAAAAAAATACGAGAAATACAAAATTGAAGGGGACAAAATCGTCAGAAACCGGGAATTTTGCCAAAAATGCGGTCCTGGGGTATTTCTTGGAGAAAGGAAACTTGAGGGGAAAACAGTGTATTATTGCGGAACTTGTTTCTCAACTATTGAGAAAAAGGAATAATTGAAATTTTCAAATATTTTTGATTTACAATCTATTTAAAATTTTATCACTATTTCATAAATGTTAAAGAGAAGTTTTGATTTAGGTACCTTTGGCGGAGAACCTGGGGTAATAGTTGAACCTTATCGGGAAATAGAAGATGAAAGACAACTTGACGAAAATTATAATTTTATAGGTGAAAAAATTATTAATTTACAGAGAGTTCTTGACAGTGTAAAAAATAAATTGAAATCCGAAAGAGAAGCATTAAAAGAAACTCCGTATGATGGTTTTGATCCATCTGATTTAAGATATAATAATTTAAATAAACAATTGATTGAACAAGATTTGAGACACCAATTTGATAATTATAGGATATTCCTGTCTGAATCCCAGTTAAGAAATTCAATGGAGGTTATAAAGTCGATATTGCTCAATAATAAGCCAGATAGATTAAGTGAAACAAAATATACTGATGATAACACTATTAATTATATTAATGATCTTGCTTCTCTTGAATCAACTATTTATACAGACGCGGATTTTGTATTATATGTACCTGACAGTGAAACTACGGCATATCTTTTTAATCTTATAAACAGCCCTGCGCAATATCAAAAATAATTACATCTAATTTTATGTTAACTCCTTTGGATTTTCATTATTTGGTAAAAGAACTAAGAATTCTTGAAAGATGCAAATTAAAGAGAATTTATAAATCAGAAAACATTGTTTTTGAATTCAAGCCAAAAAAAGGAATATTTTCCCTTGTCGCGGGAAAAAACTTTTGTTATCTTGACCCGGAAAAACCCAAAGAAAAAGAAACCAAAGGATTTATTAATTTCCTATCAGAAAGGCTAAAAGGGAAAACATTAATTAAGATTGAACAGGATAAATTCAACAAAATCCTTGTTCTGGATTTTTCTGATTATCAGGTAATTCTTGAGTTCATTGGAAGAGGGAATATAATCCTTTGTCAGGAAGGAAAAATAGCAGGGTGTCTTTTCCAGAGGGAATTCAAAGACCGGAAAATCAGGGTTGGAGAAAAATACATTGAAATAGAAAGCGAAAATATTGAAAATTATCTTGAAACAAAAGATGAAGAATTGCTGAAAAAAATTCACATTGGAAAAATATACACTGAAGAAATCTTGAAAAATAAAAATCTGAAAGAATTATTAAACAAAAAAATTTCCCCGCGGATTTATTTTAAAGATGATGTTACATTCGTTGCGAAGCAACGATGCACCGTCCAAAGGACGAGTGAATATTTTGTTTCTCCTTTTGAATTGGATACTTTGAAAAACTTAAGGTCTGAAAAAAAAGAAAGTTTTTCTCTGGCAATCAAAGAAGTTTTTTCAGAAGAAAGAAAAACAAAAACAGAACTTATTCGGGAAAACCAGAAAAAAACTCTTGAAAAATACAAAAGAGAAATTGTAAAATTTAAGGAACAGGCAGACCTGTTCTTTGAACATAAATCAGAAGTAGAAAATGCTATAAAGATTTACAAAGAAAATAAAAAAATAATAACTCCGATAAAAGATGTCCTTGAAAAAAAAGGCGTTGTAATTATTGAACTTGAGGGGAACAAAATAGAATTGAATATAAACATTGACTTGAAAGAAGAAACAAATAAATTGTACAAAAAATCAAAGAAAGCGAGAGAGAAAATAAGAAGGATTGAACTATTGATTGAAAAACCAATTGAGCTTAAGGAAAGCAAATTTTCAAAAAAACAAAATATTAAATTGCAATGGTATGAACACTTCAGGTATTTTCATACCTCAGACAATTTCCTTGTTGTCGCGGGAAAAGACACGGACACAAATGAGAAACTGGTCAAGAAATACTGCAAGAAAAATGATATTATCCTGCACGCGCATATCATAGGTTCTCCGTTTGGAATCATCAGAAACGAAGGAAAAAAAATCACAGAACAGGCAATCAAAGAAGCTGCGCAGTTTGTGGGGTGCTACTCAAGGTTCTGGATTTCAAAACTGGGAATCGCGGATGTCTATTGGGTGACTCCGGATCAGGTTTCAAAAACCGGTAAAGGTCATGTGAAAAAAGGATCTTTCATGATTTACGGTAAAAAGAATTTCCTGAGAAATGAATTAATCATTTATATTGGTATTAATGATAATTTTGAAATTGTAAAAGGTCCTTTTGAATCAATCAAGAAACACGCAAAATATTTTGTTGGTTTGATTCCAGGGGGGAAAGAAGGAAAAGAACTCGGAGAATTAATCAAATTAAAAATCTTTGAAAAAGCAAAAAAAGAAGATGTTGAGAAAATTAAACAAATTAATCTGGATGAATTCCTGAAAGTGGTGCCTTATGGGAAAGGGGAAATTTTAAAAAAGTGAATTTAAATTATAATTTTAAAACAAAGCTTTTGCAAACTTTATCAAATGAGGTCTCTTCATCAACAATTTCCCAAGAATCATCAGATTATTACCACCGCAAAAATCCACCAAATTTTCTCCTTTAAGATTCTTGGAAAGAAAATTGAAATCCTCGTCTGAAAGTTTTTCAAAAACTTCCCTTAGCAGTTCAACCTCCCTCAAATAATTTCCTCTCTTCTCCCACCATTCTTTATTATATTTGTCTAATTGTTTTTCAGAAGTATCTGCCTTCTTAAGCGCTTCATCAACCACTTCCGCTGCAATTCTTCCTGCAAACTGAGCTTCATATATACCTCCGCCATGAATTGGATTTACCTGATGGGCGGCATCGCCAACAACAAGAAAATTATCCAAACACATTTTCTGCAGTAAACCCCCAACAGGAATCCCCCCTGAATTCACTTCAAGAATAGAACCTTTTTTTAATTCTTCCCTGCTCTCAACAAATCTTTCAAGATATTTAATTGCTGGAATATCATGTTTCCCAAGAATGCCTATCCCGACATTTGCAACATCTTTCCCTTTTGGAAAAACCCAGCAATATCCTCTTGGCGCAATTTTATTTCCAAGATATAAATATATCTTCTTTGGGTCTTCTATATCTATCCCCGCCATTTCAAACTGAACCCCTGAGTCCACAAGTTTTGGACTGCAGGTTGTATTCAGACCGGCCATTCTTGAAATCTTGCTTTCAATTCCATCTGAAGCAATCAATACCTTGCACCTTTCTTCAAATTTTTCGCCAACAAATTCTCCTTTAACTCCAACCACTTTCCCGTTTTCCTTTAATAAACCTGTAATAGTTGTTTTTGCCTGAACCTTTGCCCCTTTCCTTACTGCTTCCTCAGCAAGCCATTTATCGAAAACCTTCCTTTCCAAAATACAACCTCCATCAACTTCATAATCAACCTCAACAAAATTACCGTTTGGAGTATAGACCCTCGAACCATTTATTTTCTGCCTTATGCAATTTTCAGGCGGATTTAGATTAAATTCTTTTATACCGGTTAAAGAAAAACCTTCGGCGCATCTCTTGGGGGCGCCTATCTCCTGCCTCTTTTCATAAAGCGCAACATTATAGCCTTTCTCAGCCAGATGTTTTGCTGTTGCAGAACCTCCTGGTCCAGCCCCCACTATAATCACATCCCTCATAACACTTAAACTTTTTGAAATTTATATTATGAAGAAAATCATAGACTATTTATTGCCTGTTCTTGAAAGAGCTGAAGAAGGCTCAGAATTCAAGATAATAAGTTACAGGTTTGGACATAATTTATGGGATGAAAAAAGTGAATTTTATAAAAAAATTACTGAATTGCTGGAAAATGAAACTGCGGACTTCATACTTTTAGGGGGTATGCCTTTAAAAGAACCATATATTGCCAATCTTGAAAATTTATATAAAAGAGGGGCAAAAATATCTATATTGAAAAAACCGCCAACCCAACATCATTTTATATATAATTCTCCAAAATATAATGATTTTATATATGTTGAAGAGAAACATAAAAGTGATGCAGCAAAAGGGAGATTTTTCAATTACAACCCAGATAATTTCAATATAATAATTGCAAATGATAAATTTGACAAGCTCTGGGAAAAAGGAAGACCTTATGAAATGGTCAGAATTCAGGAATAAAACCCTTCTAAATTTTCTTATAAACAATTATTTTGTAATAATATAACTTACTTAAACTTAACAATTTAATTTATGGGTTTAGCTGAAACTATGTTGCATTTTTTTGAGAACGCCAGAGAAGGTTCAAAATTCAATATAATGAGCCAGTCCTTTGAATATAGAGCTTGGAACCCAGAGGGTAAATTCTATAAAAAACTAACGGAATTGTTAGAGGAAGGAAATGTGGAAATTTATCTGTTTGGAGGAATGCCCCAGCAGGAAAAATACAAAAAGGGTTTGGAAGAATTATATAATAGAGGAGCAAAAATATCTATATTGGAAGAACCTCCAATAGCGCACCTTTCAATGTACACACCACCAAATAAAAGAGATCTGGCACCTTCAAATCTTCGGGGGAAAATAGAAAAAGCTCTATATACAATCAACCCTGTTTTTAATTATGATTCAGATACTTATATCTTGTTTGAATCAGAACATGACATTAATTCAAATTATGCTCGTGCTAAACGTATTATTCGGACTAAAAAACTCTCTGAAGAAAATATTAATTATCTCCACAGTCGTACCTACGGTATTGCCTGGACTAAAAAACCATCTGACGAAAACATCAATTATGCAAATGAATATTTTGATAAGTTGCGGGAAGAAGGAATACCTTATGAACAAGTCAGAATTCAATAATAAACTTATTTTTCCTCTTTCTTGATTTTTATAGCCCCAATAGGGCAAAAAGATTCGCAATTCCTGCATTTAATGCATTTTTCTTCATTGCAGACAATTCCTGTTTCTGTTAATTCAAGAGCATCAACAGGGCAGATTCCCACACAGCCTCCACATCTTAAACATTTATCTTTATCTAATTTAAACATTATTAAATTTGTAATAAATATTTATACAAGCAGTTCCTGTCAACTTAAATTTAAAATAAGTATTTCAAAAACTTTAGGTTCCTTTTTGTTTATATATTTATGGAATTAAATGAAGTTTTGCAAAAGATTGGTTTGAACAAATATGAAATCAAAACATATTCTGCTCTTTGCTGTTATGATATTCTAACTGCTGTAAAAATCTCAAAATTATCAAAAGTTCCTTCTTCAAAGATATATGAAGTTTTGGATTCACTTATAAGAAAAGGATTTGTTAAAATAGAGCCGGGAAAACCAAAAAGATATCTTGCTGTATCAATTCAGCAGGTTCTAAAAAATTTATCTAATGAAAAATTAAATGAAGCAAATGAACTTGAGAAATTAAGTAAAAAATTTAAACCTATCAAACCAAAAAAAGAACTTGACCTTTGGCTCGTTAAAGGCAAAAAAGAATGCATTAAAGCATTGGAAAACTGTATTGAAAATTCTGAGAAATTTGTTGACGGGTTTGCTTTTGAAGGCATAGCAATGTCTAAAAAAAGACCTGCAATTAAACAGGCAATAAAACGCGGGGTAAAAATACGGTTTATTGTAAGCGACAAAATGAAAAGAAACGCGGAAATGTTAAAGAATGCAGGCACTGAAGTGCGATTGATTTCACAAAAAGATTTTGAACCATTCAGGGCTGGTGTGGTTGATAATAAATTAGGCTTAATCTCAACAGCAGGTTATGTTGAAGATGTTGCAATTATTTTTATAAAACATCCTGAACTTATACAATTCGTCTCAGGGCAATTTAATTACTGGTGGAAAAAAAGTAAATGTGTTTGAGGTAAAAATTATTATTTTGATAGTTTAATCTTTATAGATTTTATCTTGGATAATTTTTCTATATTCAACAATTTTTTCATTTAAGTACATTATCTCAACAGGTTTGAGTTCTGCTTTATCTAAAACTGCCTCAACCTGATTCACTTGCTTATCAAATACATGGAGTGAAAATTCATAGAAATCCAATTCCCCTCTAAATTTACCGAAAATGGGGTGATATTCATTTCCAGTATACTGTCTATCTGCAATTTGTTCAAGGTGTTCAACTAGAATGCCATCACCTATTTTAATCTGGTCAACAATATCTTCTAATTCTTCTCTTAATTCTTCGTACCTTTTATCTCCTATCATTTTTCATCACCTGCTATTCCTCCATACTTGGCAAGTTCCTTATCTGAAACTTCTTGTGGTTCATGTTGCTCGATTAAATTCTGTTTGATTTTCTGGTATTTTTCATTAAACTCATAAGCACCGGAAATTATATTTGTTGTTAATGGAATTAAAAAAAGTTCTGGATATTCCATTGCTAAATCAATACCGAGAATAGTAATACCTGTTCCTGTTATCAAACCACCACAAACACCTATTTTTTCATAGAGATTTAATTCTTCATCAATACCTTCCTGTGTGTTTCTGTCAATATATACATGTTTTATAAAAGAAGGAAATATGCAACCGGTTATTGGCACGCTTAACGCACCAGCAAGATATGGGATACCAACATTTTCGAGTTTATTATATACAGTCCCAAACTTATTTTTGGTATCATCGCATATAGTCTCAATCTTGTTTTTAGTATATCTCTTCATACCTCTATATATTTCACTATATATCTCTTTTTTTGTTGGTTCATACTCATTTATCATTTTCATCACCTAAATATATTTACTCAATAATAGTTATTATACTCACTCTACCACCGAGGGTGGTAGAAGAATTTGCATAAATCTCAATTATTCTCTTTTTAATTTATCTAATAATTTATGGTAGCGCAATTAGACCAAATGAAAATGCAACAGGAACAATTAAAAATGGTCGAGGAGATGAAAAGAAAACTCCTTGGTGAATGTTTAACAAAAGAGGCAAGAGAAAGATTAGCCAATGTGAGAATTGCAAACCCTCAACTTGCGGAACAGGTTGAACTTTATTTAATTCAGGTTCAGCAACAGGGACAACTCACAGAACCCCTTCCTGAAGATAAATTAAAAGATTTGTTGAAAACACTGACAAAAAAGAAGGAAATTAAAATTACGAGGAGATAAATTTAAGATTTATTCTTCCAGAATAACATCTATTGGGTTATATTTTGGACTATTAATTACCAATACTTCTAAAGGTTCTCTTCCGATTTTCTTTAAGCAATGCCAAGTATTCTTTGGAATTAATACAATATCTCCTTTTTTAACATCAATCAACTCCCCATCAATTTCTGCCTTTCCCCTGCCTTTTTCTATGTAATAGATTTCCTCCATTTTTTTGTGGAGATGTTTTCTGGGTTTTTCTGAAACAATGTTGTGAGAAATACTTAAATCTTTGGATTTATATAATTCTCTCAATAGTCCGCAACTGCTTTCAATTGGTTTTACCTCAGATTTACTAATCTTTTTAATCATCATGATTAACCTTTATAATATCCATACGATATTGATAATTCTCAAACTTGTTATAATATCCTTTCAATCCTGCTTCTTCCAAGGCTTCTTTTTTAGCTTCATTTTCATCTATTAATTTCTGCAAATAATCGTCCGCTTTTGTCTTATTTGTGCAGGTTTCCAGAATTTTTTCTGTTGGCGGGGTGTACCCATCCATGCTGCTATAATATATTTCCTTTATCTGGTATATCTCTTCCAACTTACTTCTTTCACTATCCATATTATCATATAATTACCAAACTCAAATAAGTATCTCTTAAATATTAATAAATATTATGAGAAAACTGCAAAAAAACCTTGAAATGCCAAAAATTAATAACAAAGATATAGAAATAATCAAAATTTTAGAGGAAAAAGGGAGGATTCCCATTACCGAACTGGCTGACAGAGTAAAACTATCTCATGAAACCGTCAGGTACAAACTGAATAAATTAACAAAAGCGGGAATTATTGAAAAATTTATTGTAAGAATAAATAAGAAAAAATTAGGTTATAATATTTGCGCGGTGATTATGGTTTCTCTGTGGAATTATTCAGAAAGAGAATGGGGGGAATTTTTGGATTATTTGATTGAACATAAAAACATAACTTCCGTGGAAAAAATTACAGGAAACTATGACCTGAAAATAGGTTTCTGGACAAAAAATACAGAAGAATTTGATTCTCTTTCGCACGAAATTAAGACAAAATTTTCAAAGATAATCAAAGACTGGCAGACATTTATTTTCACGAAGCAATATAAATGGAAAGAATTGCCGTTTTAGATAAATTCCAGTCTGGAGTTTTGCTTTATTTCAATTTTCTCCCTTACATCTAGTTCAAGAACGTATTTGTACTTATTTTTTGGGTAATAGGTTTTCCATGTTTTTGGGCTAAAAAAAAGAGGGGGAATATTTTTCAGGATATCAATCACTCTCAGGTTTTTGTCCAAAAATACAAGGTTTAAAGAATATCTCATAAACAGCATCCATATCCCGGGTTTTCCTTCCCAGGGAAATTCTATGAGAGCGTTCCCTCTTTTCCTGAACATAAGCCCCAACATCAGTTCAAAGGGGTTTTTAAGGTGCAATGCCTTAAATTTACAATTTCCCGCCCTGAGTTTAATATTCTTTATCATCTGCTCTATAATTATACCTGAACTGTGAAAATATAAGGTTTAATTATTTAATCAATAAAATAATATAGGAAGCAAGAAAACAAATTATCTCCCTTATGTTAAAGAAATAGAGTTTAGATTTAATCATAAAAACGAGGATCTTTATCCATTGCTTGTTGAGATATTTCGTCAATTTATTCCGAAAAGTACCCAATCACCAAAAATTATTTAATAACTTTTATCCAAAAATAGTTAAATTTCAATACTCGCTAGTTTCAGAAAAAATCCGGCAATCTCTCTGCAAAAATTATAATTAAGAAAAATTAAAAATAATTTATTAGACTTCACCTTGTTTTTTTCCTGCTGGTGGGGTGGGTTTAGTTTCAGTATTGTTAATGAACCACATCATCGCTCCAATCACTATGAAGATTATTATCAAAGCAATTAAGTCCTGCGTGAGTCCAAAATAGAACCAGTTCATTCCGCCTACAACTCCGTTGATAATCATCCATGTGATTACTACAAGACCTATTATTAATGCCCATGCAGACTTTCCTTCAAATTTTTCTATCCATTCAGGCTTTACTATTGTAATTACTAAGATTAAACCCATTATTACGGTTAAATACATTACAGTTCCTGCTGTGATTCCTGCCAAAAAAGCTCCCATTGTTGATCCATATGCCATCACTATTAAAAATCCTGCTACCAGCCCTATTATCCCTGAAACACCTCTTGCTGTTTTATCTTCACTTGGTCCGAATATCTTTGCTCTTAATAGCAAACCGAAAAATATTGCGAAACAGAATATCCATGGAAACGCGAATTCGTATAATATTCTGCATACGCTCGGACTTGCTATAAATCCACAATCATATACCATAATTTAAATAGTTTTAGTATTTATAACATCCCATAATCTCTTTTTAATCCTCAGCAAGACCACTTTACTAAAAAAATTATAATAAAAAAATAAATTATTCGTTTTTCTCAGTGGAATTGATGAACCACATTATTGCTCCAATTACTATGAAAATTATTATCAAAGCAATTAAATCCTGTGTAAATCCAAAATAGAACCAGTTTATTCCACCAACATATCCATTGATAATTAGCCAGGCTAATATTACAAGACCTATTATTAATGCCCATGCTCGCCATCCACTAAATCCTGTATCTTTTTTGCCATCTTTTTCTTCTCCAGTGCCAATTATCCAGTCAGGTTTTACTATTGTAATTATTAATATCAAACCCATTATTACTGTCAAGTACATCACAGTTGTTCCTGTGATTCCTGATATGAAAGCTCCCATTGCTGGTCCAAATGACATTACTATTAAAAATCCTGCCACAAGACCGATTATTCCTGCTACTCCTCTCGCTGTCCTTGTTGCTGCTCCGTTTTCGTCCACTCCGAATATCTTTGCTCTTAATAGCAAACCGAAAAATATTGCGAAACAGAATATCCATGGAAACGCGAATTCGTATAATATTCTGCATACGCTCGGACTTGCTATAAATCCACAATCATATGCCATAACTAAATATACGGATATATATTAATACAAATAATTGACTAATATTTTAAAACATTATCTCTTATGAAAGTCAAGAAAGTCTCTGAATTTGAATACTCAATTTCAAAAGAAGAAAGAGAAGGGATGAGAGTAAATGCGAAAATAATCGCTACTGAGAAAGTCAGGAATCAGATTGAAGATGAAGCAATTAAACAGCTCACAAATGTTGCCTGTCTCCCCGGAGTTGTTGAACCTGTGTGCGGGATGCCTGATATTCACTGGGGTTATGGATTGCCAATGGGCGCTGTGGGGGCATTTGATTCAGAAGAAGGGATAATCTCCTGCGGATGCACAGGTTTTGACATAAACTGCGGAATCAGGGTGATTAAAACAAATCTGACTTATAATGAAGTAAAACCAAAATTAAGAGAATTAATCGACCTTTTGTTTAAAAATGTTCCAACCGGAGTTGGGTCAAAAGGAAAATTAAGAATTTCCAATGATGAACTTGAAGAGGTTTTAAACAACGGGGCAAAATGGGCTCTTAAAAACAATTACGCTGAAAAAGAAGATTTGGAGCACATGGAAGAATATGGTTGCATCAAAGGAGCAAACACAGATAAAATTTCCGAACTGGCAAAGAAAAGAGGTCTTCCACAATTAGGAACTTTAGGTTCAGGAAATCACTTCCTTGAAATCCAGAAAGTTGATGATATTTTTGATTCAAAGACTGCTGAAGTTTTTGGGATAACTAAAAAAGATCAGGTGGTAATAATGCTCCATTGCGGTTCAAGAGGTCTTGGGCACCAGATTGCCACAGACTACTTAAAAATTCATGAAGCAGCATCAAAGAAATACAATATTAAACTTCCCGACCCTCAGTTAGTATGCGCCCCGACAAACTCGCAGGAAGGTCAGGATTACTTTGAGGCAATGAAAGGAGCGGTCAATTATGCTTTCTGCAACAGGACTGTGATGACAGACTGGGTAAGAGAAAGCTTTGAAAGAATTTTCGGGAGAACGAGAGATGAACTTGATATGAAATTAATGTATGATGTGTGCCACAATATCTGCAAACTTGAAGAACATGAAGTCAATGGGGAGAAAAGAAAATTGTATGTTCACAGGAAAGGAGCAACAAGAAGTCTTCCTGCGGGACATGAACTGCTTCCCAAAACCTATATGAAAGTTGGTCAGCCTGTATTAATTGCGGGCTCAATGGGAACTGCAAGTTATATTTTAGTTGGGGGCGAAAACGCAAAGGATACTTTTTACTCAAGTTGTCACGGAGCCGGGAGAGTGATGAGCCGGGGGAAAGCAATAAGAAATTTCCGGGGAAACACAGTAAAAGAAGACTTGATGAAAGAAGGAATTATCGCAAAAGCAACATCCCCCAAAGTTCTCGCGGAGGAATCCCCGAACGCTTACAAAGATATTGATGAAGTGATAAAATCCGTTGACCTGGCGGGAATTTCCAAGAAAGTTGTAAGGGTTGTTCCTATGGGGGTTGTTAAGGGATAAAACAATTTACTTATTAATAGATAAATTATAATGCATAAATAATTTTAATTAAATTACTTTTATGGTATTTAAAGAATTGTCCTCAGAAGAACAGATACGATTTAATGATGGTATGACTAAACTTTGTGAACCTGTCTACGGAACCTGTAACAAAAATTCTTTTTCTGATTTTCAGCGTGATAAAGAAGGTATAATTACTATAGATAATCCATTCGAAGAAGTTTTTTTGCATTTGGGTGAAATTTATGATGCGATTCATCCATTTAAGGGTTCTTACGAAGATTTCCGTGAAACTTTAATAAATGCAGCGGAAACACCTGAAAATATATTGGATAATCTAAATAATGCTATCAGATATTATCAAGCTCAGCACCCTTCTGATAAAAAGACAATACTTGAGATTATGGAAAATTATAGACCTATCCATGTTGATGAAAAAATTACGGGTTTGGTTCCTCTGGAAGGCTCTAAATTTGCATATATCACTCTTTCAGCCAATGAGGGGCTTATTGAATCTGGGATAAATATACCCCTCCCAAACAGCTTAACATCCAAGTATGCGGTAAGAGTAGAGTTCAAAGATGGAAAGGGTTATTTTAAAGAAGGAAAACCTCATAGAGGAATTTATCATAGTTCTGGTCGCCATTTATAAAAATTGTAAAATATCACCAACTTAAAAAATAGAATTATTTTGATTCAAACAATTCGTCCACAATCATTCTCCAGTCTTTCGCAGGAAATATAAATCTACCTTCATAACACTTATCTCCAATACTAATTGCAATTCTCTCATCTTCCTTTTCAGTTAAATCATGATAATAAAGACCGCCTAAACCTAATCTCATTTTAGAATTCCCATCAATATCATAAACCCCATCAAAAAAATAATCAGAATCTTCTTCCTCATTCTTAGGAGCTAGATCATAACCAAACCATATCTCTGAGGTAAGTGCATCAGGATTATTGGAAATTCTCCTCCCATTATTTACATATTCACTTTCTGAAAGGTCAATTTCTAAATATCTTGCATCACCCACAAGTTCTTCTTTAACTACTTTCGCCCCCAATACCCCAAACATATTTTTAAATGGATCTAAAAAATCATAATTTTGTTTATATAATCTCTCAGGGGTAAATTTCTCTGTTGATTCCTGAAGTGTTGGCAATCCTTTAGCTGCAATATCTAAAAGTTTTATATATTTTCTAAGTTCAGTCACCATAAACCCATATTCTGTAGAGTTACTCATTAATAATCAAATAACTAAATAATTTATGAACGATTATAAGGCTGTGAAAGGATTAATTCTTTACAAAAATAAATACCTTATATTAGAAAAAGAAAACACTTGTTTTTCTTTGAAAAACGGTGCATCATTTTGCTTTACAAAATGAATGTTTTATTGGAGGAAAATACGAAGTTCCGGGGGGAAGAAAAGAATTCGGAGAAACTGATGACGAAGCTCTAAAAAGGGAAATTAAAGAAGAAGTTGGACTTGAAATTAAAATTCAAGAATTGTTAAATGAATGGTCTTTAGATTTAAAAGAAAAGGGGATCCACTTAGATGGAAAGACTTATTTGTGCGAATCCAACTCAGATAATGTTATTCTGAGTGATAAACATCTTAATTATAAATGGATTGAAAGAAAAGAACTGGAAAATTTGGATTGTCCAAATTGGCTGAAAGATGCAATTTCCAAATTATAAATCAAACATCTCTCTCAATCAGATAATAAACAAATTCTTTTAGCAAATCTTTAGCCTTGTTTTCCTCCAGCAAAGGTTCTACTTCTTTCCAGGTATTTTCAACAATTTCCTTTGCCTTCTTTTGTGAGTATTCAATTGCTCCATATTTCCGGATAATTGAAATCGCTTCCTCTCTTTCTTCCATATCATCGGTGTGTTTGTCTAAAATTTCTGTTAGTCTTTTTTTATCCTCTTCGTTTGCATTTTCTAATGTATGGATAACCATTAGGGTTCTCTTTCCTTCCTTAATATCATTCCCGAAAATTTTACCGAATTTTTCCCGGTCTTCTCCCTTTAAATCAATATCCAAAATATCATCCTGTATCTGAAAAGCAACGCCTATTGTCTCAGCCACTTCTCCGATTCTTGTTGCCAATTTATCATCCCCACCTGACAAAATTACAGCCAGTTTTGCGGACAATCTTGAAAGACATCCTGTTTTGTAAGCGCACATCTGCATGTATTCTTCCTCTTCAATCTTAACATTTCCCTTATGCCAATAAATATCAGATGCCTGACCAAAACTTAAATTAAGCATCTCCTGAACATAAACCTCATAAGCCCTTACAAGAACCTCGGGCTCAAACAGATTACGGTTTTTTGCGAAAGCAAGTAATGGGTCATAATACATGAAATTTCCCGCATTAATCGCAATATCTTCGCCGTAAATCTTATGGGTGCAGGGCTTTCCTCTCCTCAATTCCCCCATATCCTCAACATCATCAATCATTATTGTTCCATTATGGATAATTTCAGGGATAACCACAAACTCCTTTAGTTTTTCAATATCACCTCCAACAGATTCAGCAATCAATAAAAATAACACAGGTCTCCATCTTTTTCCTCCCCTGTCAAGAAAATCTCTTATTGGGTCAATAATCGCCTTTTGCGAGGCTTCAAGGTTATATTTATATCTTGGTTTCCCGAATGTAAATTCAAGCCATTCCTGAGTTACTTTAGTTGGAAGATATTTCTCAATAATCTTATCTATTTCCGGCTTTAATTTCTCCATATGATTGGTTATATTAACACTTTCCAAATTTATTGGGGATACCATTCCCTAATTTATTTATTTTAATAAATAAGATTTTTTGTTGGTTCGTTAATTAATAAAAGAAAAATTCACCAGTTCAAAAAGTTAACAATTTTCTGCGTCAACTAATTTAACAAATTTTTGTCCTGCATCATAAGAAGTTTTAGCATTATTACCCAAATAACCATAATTTCCGGAAGCAAAATATGCAGGTTTTTCCCCTTTATAAATACTTGCTCCCCCTGCGCGACTATATCCTGGAATTCTCAGAACATAATCTCCAGTTTCTATTTTAAAATTTAGTTCACGCATATTTCTTATATTCTCAACTAATTGAGGAAATATTTCTAAAGATAATTCTTTGTTAGCTCTAAAAAATGCTGGATTGATTTTCACTTCGCCATGGGATTTTCCAATATAACCCGAAATTACATTTCTCTCCAAATCCTTAAGGTATTTGGGAATTTCCGGGTGAAAATATCCATCACTAAGAATTTTGTGTGAAACACTATCAAAAAAATCAATTACTTCCATAAATCTAAAAAACTTTAAATATATACTACCCTTGAATTATCTTAACAATTTCATCAATACTTAAAAGGTTTTCTTCCCTTGTGTTCATGTTTTTTAATTTGACTTTTCCTTCTTTCATCTCCTTTTCTCCGAGAATTGCGCAAAAAGGAATATTGTTAGCATTTGCAAACTCAAGATTTTTGCTTATCCCCCTTCCGGATAAATCAAAATCAACATTTAATTTTTCCCTTAGTTTTTTCACAACTGGGAGAAATTTTTCATCGGGAATTCCAACAGGAATCAAATAAACCTGAGTGTTTGATTTTTTATCTGATTCAATAACAGAAGAAATTGCATCAAGACCGAATGAACCCCCAACAGAAGGTAGGTCTCTTCCAAGTGATTTTGAAAGCAATTCATCAAATCTCCCTCCCGCCCCCAAAGAAGAACTTGTTTTTTCCTTTGAGAATACTTCATAAATTGTTCCGGTGTAATAATTCAGACCTCTTGCAAGAGAAGGAACTAATATTACTTTTTCAAGATTATAAACTTCAATTAATTCAAAGAGTTTTCCCAATTCTTCAACTCCTTCTTTACCAGTTTCTGTTTTCAATAATTCTCCTAATTTTGAAAGTATTTCTTCATTAGTTCCTTTTATTTCAAGAACCTCAAAAATCTTTTCTATCTGTTCTTCTTTCAGACCTTTCTCCGTGAGCTCTTTTCCAACTCCTTCCTTCCCTATTTTTTCAAGTTTGTCTATTGAAAGAATAACTGAATTTTGGTTATCCTTTATTCCCGCATATTCAAGCATCCCAATAAGAATCTTCCTGTTGTTCAGTTGTATCTCAATATCAAAATTTAATTTTTTGAAAACTTCCTCAAAGATTGAAAGAATTTCAAGTTCACCAAGTTCTGATTTTACTCCCGCAACATCAAAATCAATCTGCGTAAATTCCCTTACCCTTGATTGTTTTATTGGTCCGTCCCTGAAAACTTTCCCGATTTCATATCTCTTGAAAGGTATCTTTAAATTTTGGTTTTCTTTTAGAAAACCCGCAAGAGTTATTGTGAGTTCATATCTCAAACCAAGACTTCTTTTTCCCTGGTCTTTAAGTTGATAACATTCCTTTAAAATTTCCTCGCCTCCTCCGTACTTTGAAGACAGCAGAGAATAAAGCTGGAGTATTGGGGTTTCTATTGGATTGAACCCGTATTTTTCAAGAACTTTTTTTATGATTTTTATAATATCCTCTCTCAAAATCTGCTTTTTTGTTGAGTAATTTTTTGTTCCCTTTAAATCCCCATATCCGGTATCCCAAGTCATAATTATATCTGTTTATATAAATTGGTTCCTATTAAATTCTCTAATTTCATAATCTAGAACAATCTATAATTAATTCCCCGTCTTTTGAATATATCTTCGGGTCTTTCAGGACAAAATCCCAGTGGACTTTACTTTCATTTATTCCTCCCATGCTCCGGTTTTCTCCAAGAGCAAAATGCACAGTACCCAAAACTTTCTCTGATTCAAGGATTTTATCTGTTATCTTTGCCTTGGGATTTATTCCCACTGCAAATTCCGCGATTACATAAGCCCCGGGGTCATTCATATCTTCCAGGATATTTTTCAGGATTTCTGCCTGTTCCCCGCCTTCAATATTCACAACCCGACCATTTTCTACTGATAAAATTATGTCTTGCTTTATTTTTCCCACTCTCCCGAATTTTGTTTCGCAAACCGGAGAACCGCAACCATCCACAACAATTTTCCCATTTGTTTTAGTTTCCAGAGGAGCAACCTCAACCTCACCATCAGGAAGATTTACCAAATTATGTTTATCAATAATTCCAGAATCTATTATAATTGTTCTCCCTTTTATCTCCAACTCAACATTAGTTCCCTTGTCTGTTTTTACTCTTAGGAACTCATTTTTCTCAAGTATTCTTTTTACTTTCTCTCCAAGTTCATGCATCTTAACATAATCAACAGGCACTGCTCTGCAAAACATTTCTTCTGTAATTCCCGGAAGCGAAGCAATTCTCACCCCGCTTTTTTGCGCATTTATAACCGCGGTTGTATGAGTCAAAGAATGTTGGGTCGCCAAAAGAACAACATTGGAATTCATTAATTCAATTGTTATTTCTTCCGGAGGTTCTTCCCTATCTCTTTCAAGTTTTACATTTTTAATTCTCGCTGTGGCTCCGGCTCCCTCACATGCTTCTTTAAAAGCATCAACAATATTATTATTGTTTTCATTTACAATCAACACATTCTCATCAGGTTTTACTTTCATGCAGGTTCTGACACAAACACGGGCTGATATTTGCATATTCTTCTTAACAGAGTTCTCCATAACATTAGTTTAATTTCTGTAATAATTACAATTTCATCTCTCCTGAAATATTAGCTAAAAAGCCTTTATTCTGGGTTTCAAAGTAACTGGGTTAAATATTTAAAATCGTCTGTATCCCTTAAATTCGCCGGAGAATCGCAAAATCTCCAAAAAAACCCCGTAAAATGCCTATATATACCAATACAGGTATTATTATGAGTGAAATGTTAGTAGTTCAATCAAAAATAAAGGAATTCGCTAAACAGTCAGATGTAAACGTAGGCAGCGATTTCTCAGAAGGTCTTTCAAAAATGGTCGAAGAAGCAATCACAAAAGCAGTAAACAGATCAAAAGCAAACGGAAGAAAAACATTGAGAAGTTACGACCTGTAATTCAGTTTTTTTAATTTTTACTTATTTTTTTTAAAACACAAATATAGATAACTTTATCTAATTCCAGATTAAAGGCAAATAAAAAATAGTAACAATATTATGCAGGAGTAGCCAAGTCTGGTCAGATAAAAGTCAGTTTGACTTTGTTACAGAAAAAGGCGCTGGACTCAAGATCCAGTCTCTTAGTGAGTTCGACGGTTCGAAGCAACCCTTTTCAATGCAATTATTGAAAAAGGTCTGCACCCCAAAAAAGGCAATTATTTGGGTGAATGAAATTCCGTCCTCCTGCATTGCAACCCTTTATTTGTTCAGTTAATTTAAAGGTCTGCACCCAAAAAAGAAAAATTCTTATTCTAAAATCTCTTTTAATAATTCAGGAAATACCTCAGTTCCCATATCGCCAATAGTATAATGCCCTCGCCCTTTAAGCTCAATAATTTCACCTTCAAGAGCTTTATGAAAAATTTTCAAACTCTCTTTTCCATCATCTTCTTCATTATCAGCAGTAAACATTACAATTTTGTTTATTCTATCTTTAATTGTTTCGTCAATTTGATAATTATAAAATGTTTCTCTAAATTTACCACCTCTGCTATTGATTTTCCAGGGCGCAACAAGAATAAGTTTGGAAATCTTTCTCTTTGTTTCCCCGAGCCAACGAACTAAAAAAGCACAACCGCAACTGTGACCTATTAAAATCGTATTTTCATCAATATCATAGCTTTCAAATACTCTCCTGAATTTTTCATAATTTGGTTCCCAGGGAGAAGGTATGAGAGGGGTTTCTGTCTCGATATTTTTTGCTATTAATTCTTTTTTAATCCATGGCATCCAGTGTTTATCATAAGTTCTTGTTTTTGAATTCATTAGTTTTTCTGCTTTGGAAGGACATCCATGAATTATTATGCATTTTTTAGCACTCATATTTAAAGTAGATTATTAAATTTATATGAAGTTATTCTTCAAGATGGATTGCGTATAACCAAGATAAACCCCTAATATTGCTTAATTATTTAAATATTCTATAGATTTATGAGGATAGAACTGGATATTGTTCCTATGGGGGATATTGATGAAAAAACAATTGAGGCGCTAAAACTAAGGCTGAAAGATAGGAACTTTCTTGTGAGAGTTTACGCTAAAACCGAACTTCCAAAAACCTCGCTAAATGTGTATAGGAAACAATATAACGCTGATGTGATTATAGACACCCTCAGGAACCTGAAAGGAACTATTATTGCGATTACAGATGCGGATTTATACACAGACAAATTAAGTTATACTTTTTCAACAGTTGAATATGACGGACCTGCTTTAATTTCAACATACAGGATTAAACCTGAATATTATCAGGAAAAACCAAATTTTAATTTATTGATTGACCGTCTGGTAAAAGAAGTGATTTATTCCACAGGAAGAATAAAAGGACTTGAAGACTGCCAGCACCCAAGATGTTTAATGCACAAGATTACCTGTGCAAAGGATATTGATTTTGAGGTGATGGATTTTTGCAAAGAGTGTAAAATTAACAACACTCTTAAAGGTGTGGATTTATGAGAAAGAAAACAGAAACCAAAAAGACAGTCAGCAAAAAGAAAACCAAGATAATTGAGGAAAAGGAATTTTTGGATGATGCTCAGATTGAAAAGAAAGCAAAAAAGAAAGTAACCAAAAAAACTGCGGTTAAAGTTAAAAAAGAATCCTCCGCCAAAACAAAAAAAGTTTCCAAAGAAAAAAGAATATCAAAAAAAACTAATGAACCTAAAACGGATAAAGTAAAAAAGAAATCCAAGAAAACAGAAGAAGTAGAAGAGATTAAACCTTTGAGCTGCGAAGAGATTTTCCCGGAAAATGAAGAGGCTCAGGAAAGTTCTTCAGAAGAATCCAACAAATTTAAAAGAGAACCAAAGAAAACCTACAAAGGAACTCTTCTTGAAAATAAAATTTACATATTTGACAAAACTGATGGAGAAGAAATTTATGATTATGGATGCTTTGGAAAAATCAAAGATGATAAAAATGAACTCTCCCTTGAAGAAGCTCTTGTGCTTGCAAAAAGAAATAAACTGAAAATCTATGAAAATAAAAAAGAATTAAATGTTGAGGAATTTTATGAATATGCCTGCTTGCAGGACAAAGAATTCCCATGGAAATTTACAGTATATGAAGAACTCAGAGGTCGGGGTCTTCTTGTGAGAACCGGGTTCAAGTTCGGCACTCACTTCAGGGTTTACGCAAGAGGGGTAAAATTAAAGAGAGGTCCAAAATCAGTGAGAGAACACACAAAATGGATTGTTCACGCAATACCCGAAAATTACACATGTTCTTTCCCAGAATTATCCAGAGCGGTTAGATTAGCGCACAATATTAGAGCAAAGATGTTATGGGCTGTTGTTGATGATGAAGGAGATGTGACTTACTACGAGATTATTCGGAAGACTCCTTAGAATATAATATTGTTATTTATGGATTGGAATACTGTCTTAGAAATAATCTTAACTATTGCAATTCCATTAATATTTACATTACTTGGATATCTTATTCGATCTTTAATTGAAGAAAAGTTTACACAAGATAGAATCCGTTTTTCTAAGTTGCATGAAAATAGAGCAAAGATTATTGCAGAATTATATGCAAAATTAGTGGAGCTTGAAAAACAAATGAAAGATTTAGTTTCAGGTTCTATTATAAATAAAGATGAAAAAGCCGAGGAAACTAGAAAAAGCTGTAATAGATTTATTGATTTCTATGCAAAAAATGAAATATATTTCAACAAAAAAATAAGTGGATCCTTATATAGAATAAATGCCACTTTTAGAGAAATCTGGAATGCAACCCCAACTAACGATTTAAATAATGCAGCAAGTCCTCAGCAGAAACAGCAATGGCGGGTGGATGCAAATAAAAAATTATATAATGAAATACCTAAATTAAAAGAAGAACTAAAAAAAGAATTTCATAAGATTTTAGGAGTTAAAAATTAGTAGATTACCTTAATCTTTATATAAATTATGATAAAACCCAATGAGAAAAAGATTATTTTGAAATGCGCAAAAAAGTACAGAGTTTCTTCTCTTTACTTATTTGGCTCTTCTATTGAAAAAAACAAAAAATATAATGATATTGATATTGGAATAAAAGGAATTAAACCAAAATTATTCTTTAAATTCTACGCTGAATTAATAAAAAATCTGCCAAAAAATGTTGACCTTGTGGATATCTCAAAAAAATCCAAATTTAACGAATTAGTGGAAAAAGAAGGTGAAAAGATATATGGGTAATTTATTAGAGAAAATTGATGCAGAAAAAGAAAATGTAAATATAGTGCTTGAAAATTTGAAACAAGTCATGAAAAAAAAGAAAAAGTCTGTTATTGAATTATCCGCAACAGCCACATTCATGCATAATATTTACAATGGAATTGAAAATATGCTAAAACAAATTTTAAAATCAAAAAATATAGAGATTCAAAAATCGGATATGTGGCATAAAAAAATACTGGAAACTTCAGTGAAACATAAAATTATATCTGAGGATTTAGCAGATAAACTCAGAGAATATCTTGCTTTTAGGCATTTTTTCATTCATGGATATGGGTTTATGCTTGAGGAATCTTCCTTAACCCAACTTGCAAAAAGCATTCCAAAAATCTGGAATCAATTTATATTGGAAATAAAAAAGGAAACTCCTTAATATTTATAGTTTCTAAAATATATATTCTACAACCAAAGTCTTTATATATGATTATATTACTATTATTTAATGGTTAAAGAAAATAATCAAGAAGGACATCTTCAAAATCAAATGACTTCCGGGTTATCTCTGACAGAAAGAATGTTGTATGCCTCCTGGATGAGCGAACAGGAAATTGGGGATAGAGAATTGGAAGAACCGCATTACTATTACGAAAAATTACAGGAAATTAAAACCAATTTACAAGAAAAAATGGACATAAGAAAAGATGCAGAAGAAGTTATTAAAAAATTTATAAGCAATAAAACGGATTTATGGGTACAGAAAGAGAGAGAAAAACAAGTGGAGTTGTTTATAGATAATAAAATGGAAGAATATCGTCAACAATACAAAAATAATGGATGTGAATTAACTGATGATATAGAAAAAGAAATAATCCAGCGGGTTAGAGAAGAAGGTAACAAAGGTGTATTCACAAAAGATATCTCTGAAAATTGTAAAAAGAAATTTAACACAGAAACGAAAAATTCCACTTCATATCTAACAGGGGTTTTAGAATCAAATAATATTAACTGTGTTGGCACCACCTCTTTGTTTTTATCATTAGCAGAAATGTTAGATCAGGAATTATTTAAGAATTGTAATATTGGAAGATTGTATAATAAAATAACTTTATTTGGACATGAAATTATAAGAAAAAAGTCAAATGAAGGTTATGAAAATATAGACTTTGATAAGGTTATGCCTGACGAATATTACTTAGAAAAATATGGCAAGCTTCCAGATACATCACCTAAAGAAAATATTATCGCAGATATTTTATATAATTGTGGCACTACTTTAGGTGAAAACGGATTTCATAAACAAGCATTAAAATATTTCAACAAAGTTTTGAAAATAGATCCAACTCATTCTAATGCAAAATACAATAAGAAATTTAGTCTCAAAAAAATAGAAAAAATACAGCGGTTTCTTGAAAATTATAATAACCCGCAGAAAGGAGTTACGAACTATGAGGTTCTATCAAAAATTAGTTATGGTAATGACTTAGACAACTTAGGGTATGGCAAAAATGGGTTAAACAGAGGGGGTTATGGTAAAAATAATCCTGAAGCCTTTTCTCTTTATACAATAGAACCTAACAAAGATTTTATTTTATATAAATCACAATAAACATGTTAAGTGAAATAAAAGAATTGAGAAATGACTTAATGGAAGAATATAAATAGGATAAATATACTGCTACATTTCATGCTGTTCGGGGAGAAATCTGTAAAAAAACCGGTTTGTCTAAAATACTTGATGGGATTTATGATCATTATGCTGATAAAATCTTAGAAGAAACTGATTTGGATAAATTGGATAAAATAAAGAAAAGAGGTAATCTGGAAATCAGAATATCTTATCCAATAGCTCTTTGTTCTTTTGCAGGCGCCTGCTATCATCCTGCATTTGCTATTGGTATGATTCCCGGCTTGTATTTAAACTGGAGAGGAGAATGTGAGTATGATATAGCAAAAATGGTTTTGGATTTCCACAAACAAAAAGATATTACCGGTGATATTTTATGACCTCAGGACTTATAATTTTGGACAAACCTTCAGGACCTACCAGCTTTGACTGTGTTGAAGGAGTTGGGAGAATATTTGGGCTTAAGAAAGCCGGACATACAGGTACCTTGGACCCTAAAGTAACGGGGGTTTTATTGATTCTTCTCGGGGAAACAAGAAAACTTGCACCTCTCTTTGAAAAACTTGACAAAATTTATGTTGGGATAATGCATTTGCATAAGGAAGTGGAAGTGGAAAAACTAAAAGAAGGCGTGAACAAATTCAAAGGAGAAATCACGCAACTGCCTCCTGTAAAATCAAGGGTGAAAAGAGTTGAACGGAAAAGAACAATCCATCGGCTTGAAATACAAAAAATCGAAGGGAATAATGTTACTATGTTTATTGACTGCGAACATGGAACCTACATCAGAAAACTATTCCATGATATTGGAGTGGAACTTGGTTGCGGGGCTCATATGGGATATCTAAGAAGAATCGGAGTTGCCGGATTCCGGGAAGAAGAAGTTGTTAGTTATGATGACCTGAAAATAAGTAAAGAAAAATATATTATTCCAAACGAAAAAATAATTGAAAGGCTGAAAATAAAAACGATTTCTGTTTCCAAAGAAGAAGGAAGTAAAGTTGAAAATGGGGTTCCTATTCAGATGGAAGATAAAAAAGATTTTATTCGGGGGGAAAGAGTTGCAATATTTATTGAAGATAAATTAAGAGCAATCGGGACTGTTGAAGAAGATAGAATTAAGATTAACAGGCTTTTAAATATCTAAACCACAAATCTCAAAACAAGCACAAGAAGGCATATTCCAAAACCTATTCCCAAAATAATCTCTGGTTTCAGGTTAATTCCATCCTCAATCTCCTCAGAATAATTAATTAATCCCGCTGTTGATTGGGGCATTCTCCTTTTATCTTTCGCCATAATTATCTTATTAATTATAAAAATACTTAACTTGTCCTATAACCCACCTCTTTCTTCCTTGTTTCAACCAATTCGCCGATTTCCTTGAATTTAAGGTCCCTATTTGCAAGTTTTCCCACAATTTCACCCAAATCCTCGATTTTAACCCTGACCTGTTCTGTGGAATCCCGGTCTCTTATTGTAACTGTCTCATCATTCATTGTGTCATAATCCAGAGTAATCCCATAAGGAATTCCTGCTTCATCTGCCCTCGCATATCTCTTCCCAACACTACCCGAATTATCAAAAAAGCAATCAAAGTCCTTCTTCAGGTTTTTGTACAATTCAAACCCTTTTTCCCCAAGACCGTCTTTTTTCACAAGAGGGAAAATTCCTAAAGTGAAAGGAGAAACTTTTGGATCTAAATTCAAAACATTATCTTTGTAAGAAATTTCGAGCAATGAATAAACATTCCTGTCAACCCCGAAAGATAATTCAAAAACATGAGGGATAAATTTCTTCCCTTCAATTGTGACATGAAGATTTTCCCCGGAAACTTTTTCGTGACCTAACAAATCGTGGTCTGTCCTGTAATGAACTCCGCCCATCTCTTTGAATCCATTAAACTTTTCTGAAAAAACCTCAACATCAAAATGATATTTATTGTAGAATGCTTTTTCCTTTTCATTCAATTCCTTAAACCTAAATTTCTCAGGTGGAATGCAAAGGACATCAAGATAAAATTGCTGAACTTTTGCAAGATAATATAAATACATTTTTGGAAGTTTATCCAATAAATCGCCGCAACTTATCTCTTCTATATCTTTTTTATCTGTAAATTTAAGTCTTAATTTATAATCCTTAACCTCATCAAAATTTTCGCATTCATTTATCTTATCTGAGTCAAAAAAAATCTGAAGTTCTGACTGGGTAAATTCCCTCAATCTGAAAGTTCCCTGTCTTGGTGAAATCTCATTCCTAAAAGCCTTTCCTATAATCGCAAGACCCAAAGGCAGTTTCTCCCTTGTTGCGGAAAACATTCTCTTGAACGCAACATAACAACCCTGCGCAGTTTCCGGTCTGAGAGCTCCCTTGTCTTTTGAACCTATTTTCAAAGGAAACATTAAATTAAGAAAATCAACCTCATCAAGTTCACCCCCGCAATTAGGACAGGTTATTCCCAACTCTTTTATTTTTTCTGTAAGCTGTTTGTTGTCAAGATGCTCCGCAGTCTCGCCGGTTTTATCCTCAACAAGATGGTCTGCCCTGAAATCAGATTTGCACTTTTTGCATCCTGTGAGGGAATCCATAAAATTTTCTATGTGCCCTGAAGCAACAAAAACATTTTCCGGCATTATGTCTGTTGTCTCAATTTCATAAAAATTCTCCCCTAAACCCAAAAAATAGTCTCTCCATAAATTCTCAAATTTTCTTTTCATCAAAGTTCCGAGATGACCATAATCATAGAAACCTGAGACACCTCCGTAAATCTCAGAACTCCTGAACAAAAATCCCCTCTTCGCTAAAGTTTCATCAAGACCCATTATTTAATTAGGAAAATTTTATGATATTTAAATATCTCTGAATATATAGAAAATACGAATTATATTATGATATCAGCAAAAGAAGGCAATATTATATTTCTTAAACTCTCAAGAAATGAAACTCTTGAGGACCTGATGAATTTAATAGAAACCTATGGGATTAAATCTGGGGTTCTTGAAGGATATGGAAAACTCAGGTATATTGAATACAAAGAAGGGTTGATTGATATTGAAGACGCAACTCTTCACGGGACAATCTCCGACCTGCAGGGAAAACCTCACATAGAACTTTACTGTTACTCAGATGGAAAAACGCGGAGAATAGAAAAACTTGTTTCTGAAGATTTCACAATAATTATAACGCGGTTTGATGAAATAGAACTGCACTCAAGGTTGAATGAAAGAGGTAAACTTGAACTGAGCATTGGCGAAGAAACAAAATAAGATTCTTGTTAAAAAATTTCTTATGGTTATTAGATTTATTTATCAATCAGGTTCTATGGATTTCTCAAAACTCATCAAAAAGAAAATTACCAATAAACAGATAAATATCAGAACTATGGAAAGAGGATTTGAAAAAACATTGCCAAGAACTTCTGAGAGAACTCCAAGAAATTTCAACAAAGCTCTTAGAAAGGGGGAATTATCAAAGTAAAGGGCAAATGATATTGATATAACAATGCCACCAACAATGGCAATTCCCATCCACACAAAATCATAAAATAACGCTTTGTTCATAAATTATGTTATTAGGATAATATGATAAAAATAGAGATTAATTAATCAGATTCTTGTCAGGAAAGTTATTTAAAACTTTAATTGCCATTTATTAATGGTAAATATAGATAAGTATTATAATAAGATTATTGAGAATATAGACCAGACTAAAGGTAAATACAAAAAAGGTTTTAAAGCAGGTTTTGTTCAGGGAATTGACTTTCTTCCATTTGGTGTAGAAATAGTTAAAGATTTAGTCACAAATTTCCCCCCAAATAAATATAAAAATAATCCAATAACTCTTGGATACAAAACATGGGAAAATGTTAAAGAATATGAAAATAAGTTGCTCAATCAGCCAGATGAGTTTTTATCCATGGGTATGGGTCATGCAATTGGCTCAGTTTGCGGAATTTTTGGTCTCTGGTATGCGATGGGGGCACTTGATACTGCAAATTATATTCAAAGAAGAGGTAAAGAATAATGGTAAATATAGATGAATATTATGATAGGGTTGTCGAGAGAATAGATAATACAAACAACAGATATTTAAGAAACTTTGAAAGGGGTGTTATTACTTCACTTAGCCCTATTCCGGGTTTAATTGAATCAATATATGAAAAACCGCATGAAAGTAACTCTCTATCTCTTTGCTCTAAAACAAATAAAGCCATATTTTACCCAAATGATTTAAATATATCTGAACGTATGGCTCATATTGGAGGTATAATTGCAGGCATAACTCTTGTAACCAATATTTATTTTGCACCTTGGGTTATAATAGGGGCACTGGATGCTGCAAATTATATTCAGAGAAAAGATAAAGAATAATAGTATTCATAATTTCTAAATTAAGTTATGATACAGAAAATAATTAAAAAACTGACAAAGGAATTAAAAACTGAATTCCCCGACATTAAAGAAGAAAACTTCCAGTTCCTTGGGAAATTTGGGGATATTTCCTGCAATATCTGTTTTATTGAAGCGAAGAAAAAGGGGATAAATCCCATGGAATTAAGCCTAAAAGCAATAAAGAAAATAAAATTAATTCCTGAATTTAAAAAAATTGAAAATAAAAACGGTTATATTAATTTCCACTTCAACTATGAAAAATTAATTCCAAAAATACTTAAGAATTATAAAGTTTCATCCGGGAAAAAAGAAAATATAATGGTGGAATTCTCAAACCCAAATCCCTGCAAAGCAATGCATATTGGAAACTCAAGATCAACCTTTATTGGAGATTCTCTTTCAAGAATTTTAAAGTACTGCGGAAATGATGTTGTAAAAGCAAACTATTACAATGACCTTGGGAAGCAGGTTGCGAAAACAGTTCTTGCGGTTGACAAATACGGGCTTAAGAAAAATAAAAAAATCGACCATGAACTCGCAGAGATATACGCAAAGCTTCATGCTGAAGGAGATAAAAAAGAACAGGAAGAATTTAACAAAATAGCTCAAAAGATTTTGTGCGAACTCGAAAACAATACAGGAAAATATAGGAAGGAATGGAAAGAAGTTGTAAAGATGGCAACAGAAGGATTTGAAGAAACCTACAAAAATTCAAAAATTAAATTTGACATTTATTTTTACGAAAGCGATTTCAAGGATGAAGGGAAAAAACTCTCGCAGAAACTTCTGAAACAAGGATATGCTTTCCCTCATGAAAGAGCTGTGGTGATTAACCTTGAAAAAGAAGATTCAACCATCCCAAATACAATTATAATCCGTTCTGACGGCACCGGAGTTTATCTTACTTCTGATATTTCACTGACAATCCATAAATTTGAAAAATACAAACTTGACAAATCAATTTGGGTTGTTGGCGCAGACCAGAATAATCACTTCAGACAATTATTTAAAATACTTGAACTGCTTGGATGCAAATGGACAAAAAACTGCGAACATGTAAACTATGGTCTGATAACCCTGAAAGGTTCAAAGATGAGTTCGCGTTCAGGAGAATTTATTTTAATTGATGATCTGATTGAAGAGATAAATGAAAAAGCGTGCAAGGAAGTGAGAAAAAGAAATCCAAATTTGGATGGGGAACAGATACTGAAAATAACTGAAAAAATTGGATTAGGGGCTTTAAAATATGATATTCTAAAAGTTGAAAGAAATAAAAACGTTGATTTTAATCCAGATAAAGCAATTAAATTTGAAGGGAACACAGGACCTTATATCCAATATATGGCGGTGAGATGCAATTCAATCCTGAGAAATGCAGAGACAAAAGTGTGCAAGATTAAAAAAGATGAAAAGATAACTCAGGTGAATGAACATGAAAAAAAACTGATGCGAAAGTTCCTTGAGTTTGAAGAAGTTTTGGACAGGGCTGCCAGACAGTTGAAACCAAATCTTTTGTGCAACTACACCTTTGAACTTGCAACCGCATTTTCAAAATTCTACGAAAACTGCAAAGTTATCGGGAGTTATGAAGAAACATTCAGATTGAAACTTATTGAAAAGACAAGAGACCTTTTAGAGATTTGTTTGGATTTATTGGGGATTGAAGTTCCTGAGAAAATGTAAAAAAATTATCAAGCTAATGAACTACAAATATTTATTTATAACTTCTTTCAAAATTAAATTTATTTAAGCGCAGTTTCAAGTTTCTCAATAAGTTCTTTGTTCCCAATATAAGTTGGAACTCTCTGAGTTATACTCTCAGGTTTAATCTCAAGAATTGAACATTTTCCATTTGAAGAAGCTCCTCCAGCCTGTTTAATTACATAAGCCATTGTATTGCTTTCAACCAATAATCTTAACTTTCCGTTTGGTTTTGTAACTAATTCTGGATAAGCAAAGATTCCCCCATAATGAAGTATCTGATTTATATCTCCAACAAAAGAACCTCCATATCTTAATTTCTGTCCATCTTTTTCAAGAGATTCTATATAAGTTTTAAATTTCGGCAACCATTCTTTCTTAAGTCCGCCAACACCATACAAAATTCCGGGTTCTGAAATTTTTATATTTTCAGCCTTTAAAACAAATCCTCTTTTTGTGTTTATAAATTCACTAACATTATTTGGGACTGCATAAACCAAAGATATTACAGACCCGTATAAAATATATATTGCCGCAACCATATCTTTTCCCTGCGCCGGCAAATCTTTTTTATAAATTCCAATTATAATTCCCACGGAATTATTGCTCTCAATATTTGAAGAACCATCAAGAGGATCTAAAGTAATATTAAAGGTTCCGGTTTCATTTAATTTTACTATTTCAGGCTGCTCTTCTGATACCAAGGTTTTTACCATCCCGGATTCTCTCAGTTCATTGGTAATATACTGGTCAGCCCATTTATCAGCAACAAGCTGGACTTCACCAAACACATTTTCAGTATCCGCTTTGCCTCTTCGATAAGGAAGTTCATCGCTTATTACTTTTGCAACAGCGCTTAATTTAAGAATTAAAGATGCGAGTTCGCTGTCAACATTTTCAAGATGTTTTTCTAAGGTCTTCGCCATAACCTAATTTGTTTATTTATTTAAAGTACTTATCAACCATTATTCAATAGAATTTACTGTTGCAAAGTCTGCAACTCCAGCATGTGTTTTTGAATATTATCCTGCAACTCCTTCTTCCGGCTCAACACTTTAGGCAAAACAGATTCCATGCCTTTTATTTTTTCCTCAATGTGTTTATCAACTTCAACTTTATTCATTTTCACAAAAAGTTTTTTCCCCACATTAACCAAAAAAGAATTGTCCTCTGTGATTGTTGAGGGAACCAAAACTCCGGAACCCATTCGCGAGAAACCCTCGCCCGCAATCAAACCATTCACATCTTTTCTGAGTTTTGCTGATTCCTCAATCTTGGAATTTATTACATCATATTGCATTGAAATCTGCTCAAATTCCTTATTTAGCATTTCGATGTGCATATATATTTCCTGCGCTTTTTTCTGCAATTCCTCCTGATTAACCATAATATTGTAAAATTAATAAAAGGTTATTATAGATATATATTAAGTATATATATGGTGGAAGAGTATGAAGTTGTTCCGATTACGCCTTTAAGAAAAATTGAACAAAGACTTGAAAGAATTGAGCATGGCTCCCCGGGATATAATTCTGTTCTAAAAGACCTCGCTGAAATGATGAAAGAAAACCAGAGAACAGTTGACCATCTTATTAACACTAATGCAGAACTTATTACAAACATAAGCGGTTTATCCAATCATCTTGGAGCGCTTACAACAAAATTCAAGGAATTTATGGATAGCATCGAAGTTTCTGAAACCAGTGAAGAACCAGAAGAATGGTCAAAAATAAAAGACGGAAACAGGAAACTTGAAGAAACAAATCAGGAACTTCTTGATAAACTAAAAAAACTGGAAAGAAAAATGAAACTTGCTTCCCTAAGTAAATATTATTATACCTCAAAAAATCAGGGTCAACCTCCGGGGCAACAACAGGAAAGTTATTAAAGTCTTCTTAGTTAATTATGGCAGAAACTAAAAAAAAGGTGCAGGTAAATATAGATCAGAATAAAGACAGCTTTTACGCAAATAATCTTGCTGTCTTCAATAATCCCACAGAGTTTGTTCTGGACTTTGCGCAGGTAATTCCTAAAGTGGATATGATTCAGAATGAACAAATGATAAGTTATAACATTAAACACAATTCAATCATTCTTGAACCAAAACAGGCAAAAATATTTCTTAATTTGTTAAAAGAAAATATTGATAAATATGAACACAAATTCGGGAAAATTAAATTATTGAAAGGAGAAAAAGTAAAGAAAAAAAGCATGTCGAGGGGATTTTCTGATTATATAGATTGAATCTTAATTTGAGGGTCTCATTGCTTCGCAAAAAGAAAGAAAACAGCGTTTTATTACTTAAACAGTACAAACGAGTCTTATTTATATATACTTAAACATATTATTATGGGAATAATGGATCATGGTTATCCTGGATTAAATAAAAAAGATGACATAAGTGGTAATGGACTGCCTGATGAATCAACAGGAGAATTAACAAAATATCGTAAACCTCCAGTCGTTAATATGCTGGATGAGTTATCAGGTAATAGACCTCCTTATAAAGCAATAGGTGCCTACTAATCTTCAATTCAAGAGTTTATTTAATCTATTACTGTTCCAACAAATTCATTTCCATTTAGATAATTCTTAAAATTACTCAGATTTTTTCCATTTAATACCACAACTTTAAGTCCCAATTCTTCTGCTTTCTTTGCCGCAATCGGGTCAAAAGGAGTATTAAGCCTTAAACCCCGACCGAAATAATAACTAAATCATTCTCTTCCATTTCAATCAAATTCTCTCTTCAACAATTCTCTGATTTTTTTTACATCAGCTCCCCTTCTTGTTTTTCTCATCACCTGCCCGATTAAATAATCCATTGATTTTAATTCCCCATCAAGATAATCTTTCACTGCTCTCTTGTGTTCTCTCACAACAATTCTCACGATTCTTGCCAGTTGTTCATCTTCCAAAGGTTTTTCATAATTCAAATCAATCAGAATCTTTTCAGGATTTCTTACCCTTTTTCCCTCTATATAATCCTTAACCATCTCCCTGACAAGAATCTCTGCAATTTCATCGCTAATCAAATATTGTTGCAACAAATCCAGAATTCTTCTTAATTTCCTGACATCCACAGGGACATCTTTTAGTTTAAGGTTGTGGTAATTCAAAGTCTTCTTCAAATATTTTGCAAGCAACACCGCAGAAGCTTTTTCATTATGAGTCTCGCACATATACTCAAAATAATGAGTCAATTCCGGTTCTGTCAACAAAGTATCTATAAGTTCCTCAGACAAACCATACTTCAAAAACCTGTGTTTTTTCTTCCCCGGCAACTCAGGCAATTTTGATTGTATCTTTTTTAATAATTCATCTGAAAGTTCGAACTTTGGCAAATCAGGCTCAAAAATATAACCATAATCCGCCTCTCCTTCTTTTTCTCTCGCGCTGCTTGTTGTTTTTGTTTTCTCATTCCACAGCCTTGTTTCCATTTTTACTTCGGGGGTATTTTTCTGTCTTAAGGCTTCATAGCCTAAAGCTTTCTCAACTTCCTTTGCGCCGGAAACATTTTTTATCTCAACTCTTTCTCCATATTTTTTTTCTGTTTTTAATCCACCCTTGTAATCATATTTTTCTTCGTACCTGATTGTGGAAATATTTGCGTCAATCCTCATGTTTCCCTCTTTATCCAAATCAGATACATAAATAAACTGCAAAATCTGCTGGAGTTTTTGCACAAATAATCTTGCTTCTCTCGGGCTTTTCAAATCAGGTTCTGTGACAATTTCCACTAATGGAATTCCGCTTCGATTATAATCCATTAAAGCGCAATCATCTTTTCTCACTATTCTTGCGGGATCTTCCTCAAGATGAACTCTTCTAATCCTTATCTCCCTGTCCCCGACTTTTAACTTACCGTTCTGGGCAACAGGGATTTCATATTGGGTTATCTGGAAATTCTTTGCCAAATCCGGGTAAAAATAAGTCTTCCTTGAAAACATAAATTCCTTGTTAATTTCCAATTCCAAAGCATACGCAATTTTTAATGCTAATTCTATTGCTTTCTCGTTTAATACTGGCTTTGTTCCGGGAAATCCGAGGCATACACCGCATACATTCTCATTTGGCTCTGCCTGCTTAGTTGAACAGGGACAGAATAGTTTAGTTTCTGTGTTTAATTGCACATGGACTTCCAGACCAATCATTATCTCCTGCATAATATTTAATAAATTAAACTATTTTTGGAATTCAACAATATATTTACGATTTTAAAGAAATGATTCTCTAATCTCATAGTAAAGCTACAGAGAATTCTTTGATTAAATTGTAGGTTATATTTACAAATCACTCGTTCCTTGAAATACAATATTCAACAAATGACTGTGTTGGGAGAACAATTACTTTATTATCTAAAGAATTTAATTCAACAAACCCGCCTTTTTTAGCGACGCTAATGCCGTATATGTTACCTTTAGATATCATACCTCTTCCATAATCAGGACTTATTGTTTTTACCTGCTCTAAATATTCTTCTGCTGTTTTTATGCGTGGATCTGTTAATTTATCTACATCAATTATTTTAGGCTGCCAAAGACCTGCATTTGCGCTATGATATAAAATCGCATTAAGGATATCTTCACCTTCTGAATTTCTAAGCGGAGAACTCCTCGTAAAATAATCTAAATCAGCCCATTCACCATTAGCAATTCCGCTTTTTCGTGAACCTAAAATATTATCTAAATGATATAATTCGTTAATCTGTTCTAAATAAGCATCAGTATATCGGTCATTCTCAATAATATCATTTTTTCCCATTAATTCTTCTGAAATAACAGGTACACCATATAAAGTCTTTTCAATCATTTCACCACAATATAATAGTATTTAAAACTATTTATACTTTTATTAATAAAAATACATTCTGCGAAAATTTCCCTAAAATTAGGGATTACTTAAAATCATAATTTCATATTTATGGATGATGAAGAAAGTGGGGGGTTCTATGAAGAATTCAGAATTAAGAATGGGAACTCATATAACTGCATCTTATGCGGAGAACCTGCAGAATATATGAGATATGGATATACCTGGTGTGAAGAACACAAAAAGTATTTAGATGATAATCCTGAAGAATTGGAAGAAATGATAATTAAAAAATATGAAGTTACAGAGCCCAATACTGACTAATAGTGCCTTAAAATTAACAATATTATGCTCCTGAAAATAGGAAATAAAGAGGTAAACTGCAAAATAAAATATAAAAAAACCCGACACGCATACCTTAAATTAAACCCAAATTACTGCCTTGAGATTACCCTGCCCGAGAATAACAGTGTATCTGCAGAAACTATTTTGAAAGAGAAGCAAAACTGGCTTAAAAGAAAAGTTGGGGAACTTGGGAAATCAGTGAAACTTTTTGAAGAGGATTCGGTTTATTACAAAGGAGAAAAATATGGTGTGAATATAGTAAGGGATAAAAATTCAGGCATAAAAATATTTGATAATTCAATTGAAATATATAAATTTGGGAAAAGAAAAACCGAGAATATTCTGCTTGAATTTCTCGCAGATGAAACCCTTGAATATGTCTCGGTCAAAGCCGAAGAATTTTCCAGTATTTTTGGATTGTATCCAAAATCAGTTTCAATAAAAAACCTAAGAAGCTTTGGGCACTGTAAAAGAGATGGAAGGATTTTCTTTAATTCCAAATTAATCTGTCTTCCAATCCCGCTTATTGATTATGTTGTGGCTCATGAATTGGTTCATCTAAAACATTTCAATCATTCAAAAGATTTTAAACTTGGGGTTGAAAAAATACTTCCTAATTATCGGGAACTTGAGAAAGAGTTGAAGAAATATCATTGGTGAGGGATTTAATTATTTTCTTTTTCTCTTCCATTCTTCAAACAATTCTTTCGCCCTGTCAAAAACCTGTTCTCCATCGCAATCAAGAATTTCCGCGCATTGTTTTGAAAATTCTTCCATTTTTTCAAGGTAATCTCTTGCGACTTTTCCCGCAAGGAATTCAATTCTTACAACAGAATCCTGTAATTTTTTTATTCCGGTTATTACAATTATATCTGCTTCTCCTGTGTTGTTTAAATGCAATCCACCGCAAGCCTCTACATCCCAGTCTTTTATATTTACAATCCTTATTTCCTTTCCCGGGACTGCTCCCCCCTGATAAATCTCAAAACCGTATTTCTGCTCTGCCTCAGTTCGGTTTAACCAGTTGACGGAAACTTCATGGTTTTCCTTAATACAGGTGTTTGCGAGTTCCTCAATCTTTGCGAGTTCCTCATCAGAAATTTTTTTGAAATGAAACATATCCAAATGGGCTTTGTCAATCTTCTTTTCGGCCCCTGCCTGCTGCACATGTTCTCCCAAAACTTTTCTCGCAGCCCCGTTGATGATATGGGCTGAGGTGTGGTGTTGAACCAATTGTTTTCTTCTAGCCTCATCCACAACAAGTTCCACAGCATCATCATATTTAAATTTTCCTTTAACCAGATGCAGGATTATATTTCCCTGCTTGATAACCTCCAATACCTCGCACTCCCCAATAACACCTAAATCAAAATCCTGTCCCCCGCTCTTTGGGTAGAACACGGTTTTGTCCAAAATAATCCAGTTGTAATTTAAGGACTTTGCGATATTTCTTAAATATTCTTCACTAACCACATTTGCATTTTCTTTGGTTTTATCAGTTTCTAAAATTACGGGTTTATCAGATTCTTTTTGTGTTGGGTTTTCTTTTTTTACAGCATCAATTACTTTTAATACCCTGGCTGAGCATCTGGTTTTTCCTTCATAATATAATTTCTCTGTTTCCTCCAGACCATCAACATCAAATACTTTTTTTTGTTCTTTCTTTTTTGGTTTTTTTGAAACTTCAAAGTTATCTGGAATTTTTATTTCAGGTTTGACTTCTTTGATTATCTCAGGGGTTATTCCCTGGGATTGGTACAAAGTCCTCATTGTTTCTTCATCAAAATTTTCTGTTTTCTTTATTGTTCTTATCGCGGCTTTTATTGTTTCCTTGTATTTTCTCTCCTCTTCCTTTAAAATATCCTCAACAAAATCAAAGTTTACTTTCCTGAGTTCAGGGTAAATCTTAAATTCAGTTGAATGAATTTTCATGAGTTCAACAAGATTTAAATCCAAATTGTTTTTTCTTATTATTGAAAAACATCTCCTTAGAACTTTCCTGAGGTTGTATCCGCCTGAAACATTTGATGGCAATGCATTGTCTGACAGAGCAATCAATAAAGTTCTTGTGTGGTCCGCAAGTATTATTTTTTCTTCATTGGTTATGTTGAACTTTTCAAGAAATTTTAATGCTTCGGGGAAAACCATTTCATAACTTGTGTCTGTTCCGTTCAATAACCACGGGAATCTTTCAAGTCCAGCCCCCATATCAATAACTTTTGTTTCAAGTTCAACAAGTTTGTCTCCGATTTTTTTGTACTGCATGTAAACCTGATTCCCAAGTTCCAGTCCTCTCACAAAAAATTCTATGCACGGTCCTGCGTTTCCTCCCCCTTCCCATGAATCTTCGTGGAAGTAAATTTCTTCATCCGGGATTCCAAAACCTTCGGTTAATAGATTGTAAATGTAAGATAATCCTTCTTCCTTGAAATAGATGAAATCATTTGGTCTGTTAAATACATGCTGACCAACCATTATAAACCCGGAATAATGCCTGCCTGTTACCCCAACATTTTCAAGGTCATTGAATCTTAAGCAAAACTGGGGGACTAATAATGGATTTGCCGGGGGTTCAACCTCTCCTGAAACGCAATAAGGCTGGAAATCATATATTGATGCCTCAACAAAGAAAACATCGTCTCTCCACCTCGCTATTATCGGATATCTTCCTATTACAGTGTGTTTGAACTTCTCAAAGGTCTCTGTGAAGGTTTTCCAGCATTCTAAGTAAGTTTTCTTCTTTCCCACGGGTTTTCCTATAAAATCGTAAGCCGGGAGGTTTAATTTCACCCTGCATTCATCATCATCGCAGTAATCCCTTGTATTCTTGCTCCAGAAGTGTTTTCCGCACACTTTGCACTTACTTCTCGTGAATCCTATGCTTTCAAGGGTTTTAATTGGATAATCTTCCTTTTTAAATTGCATAATATTCTAAGAAACTATCTTTTAGAGTGAGTATTCAATATTATTTATTTTTATGTATTCTTATGGCGCGAATGTATGCTAGAAGAAAAGGGAAAAGCGGTTCAGACAAAGTTGTCAGAAACAAGGTCCCTGAATGGCAGGAAATGGGCAAAAAGGAGATTATTGCCAAAGTTATTGAGTTGAGGAAAGATGATCATAAAAAGCCTGAAATTGGGCTAATTTTAAGGGATAGTTATGGAGTGCCTTCAATTAAATTGTCAACAGGAAAGAAATTGCAGACAATTCTTGAGGAAAATGATATTAAAGAGGATTATCCTGAGGATTTGATGAATTTGTTTAAAAAAGCAATACACTTGAGAAAACATCTGGTTGATAATAAAAAAGATAATCACAACAAAAGGTCATTGCAGTTAACAGAATCCAAAATCAGGAGACTTGGAAAATACTACATGAAAGAGCATTTGTTGCCTGAGAAGTGGAAATACAAGCCTGCTGAGGTTGAGTTGTTGTTGAGGTGATGTTGGTTTTTTGATAAAACCTTGTTTTTCTTTCTATTTAATTACTAAAAAGAATATAATAACGCAAATATAAGATTTTAAACGATAATGTAGCTATGGCACAAAATAATCATTGGCAAGAATCAAGAATATCTTTAGAACAGTTATCCTTATGGGATGAAAATGCTCGTTTTCCCGATAAATATTTCAGTAAATCTGAGAAAGAATTAATTAAATATTTTTGTACGAAGAAAAACTTTAAAATTGAATCTTTTGCAAAAGAGATTGTTAAGGATTTTGATTTACCACATTTGGAGAAATTGCTTGTTTATGCTACTGGCGAAAAAAATATAGTGTTGGAGGGAAACCGTCGTTTAACCGTTTATAAATTATTAAAGAATCCTGATTTAGCACCAAATGATACTTTAAAAAGCAAATTTTTAAAGTTAAAGCAAGATATAAGTATCGATAATAGTTTTTCTTTTGATTGCCTCGTAACAGATAGTAAAGCAGAAGGATTTCGTTTTATTGAGAGAAAACATGTAAATGGAAATAATGAAGTAAGTTGGGGGGAACAAGAACGAACTAATTATAATATTCGTAGAGGGAATGCGACTAAAAAAGAGGAATTTAAAATTGCAATTGCAAAAATTATAAAAAAACTAGATCTTCCTGAAACCTTAAAAGAACAAATATTAGGGCTCGGATATGTGACAACTTTTTGGCGTATCTTGGATAATTCTGTTGCTTGGAAAAAATTTGGATTTAATTTAAGAGATAATGGAGAATTGGAAATTAAAGATAATGAATTCGAGAAGAAATTGAAAGTTATAATTTTGAATGTTTTACAGAAAAAAGATTTTTCTGGAAACAAAATTGATTCCCGTTCTTTAAATAAAAACGAAGAGAAGGAAGAATATTTAAAATCAATTACAACTGATGATTATAATAAAGTAGATTCTGAAATTAAAAAAAATACAACAATTAATCTCCTTGATGAACCGATTGTTGATGTAATTCCGTCAAAAAAGAAAACTAAAATAAATCCTAAAAGTACCTCAAGAAATTATCTTATTCCAAGGACTTTCCGTATTTCCATTGATGAAAAGAAAATTAATAATATCTATCGTGAACTTAGGGAAGATTTATTGCTTGATGATACAAATAAAGCAGTTCCAAATGCAGTGGGTGTTTTATTTAGAGTATTTTTGGAAATTTCTCTTGATTATTATGCAAAAATGAAAGGGCAGGATTTTAAAACAAATGATACCATACGCAAAAAGATAACTTGGGTGGTCAACAATTTTATAGAAAAAGGTTATGATAAAAAATTGTTTAATAATATAAAGAAAGTTGGTTCATCTACAAAAGAACAAAGTTATTTATCTATAGATAATTTCCATGAATATGTACATTCTCACACCACTCAACCAACTTCCAGCGAATTAAAGGCAAAGTGGGACAATTTAGAAGAATTTTTTGAAATTCTATGGACTTCTTTACAATATAAAAAGTAAATTATGTTCTATTCACCTTTAAGATATCCTGGTGGAAAAAATAAATTATCAAAATTTATTGCAAAAATATGTTTAGATAATAATATTAATAGTCATTATGTTGAACCATATGCAGGAGGTGCCTCAGTAGCTTTACATTTATTGTTAGAAAAAAAAGTTAAAAAAATTACAATAAACGATTATGATTGTTCTGTTTTTGCTTTTTGGCATTCTGTTTTAAAAAATACAAAAAAACTTTGTGATTTAATTAAAAGCACCGAAATAAATATTGAAAACTGGCAAAAAGCAAAAAATATCCAAAAAGATAAAAAAAATGCAGAACTCTTAGATTTAGGGTTTTCAACTTTTTTCCTGAATAGAACAAACATTTCTGGAATTATAAATGCAGGTGTAATTGGTGGCTTAAAGCAAAATGGAAAATATAAAATAGATTGCCGTTTTAATAAAAAAGAACTAATAAGAAGAATTAAAGCAATAGCCAAACATAAAAAACAAATCAACCTTTATAATCTTGATGCTTTGGAATTAGTTAAAAAAATACAAAAAGAATCAAATAACAAACAAACTATTTTCTATTTTGATCCACCTTATTATTTAAAGGGTTCCACTTTATACATGAATCACTATAAAGATAATCAACACAAAGAAGTGGCCAGTGCAATAAAAAAAATAAAAAACATTTATTGGATTGTTTCTTACGATAACACACCAGAAATAGAAAATATTTATAAATGGGTTCCAATAAAAAGAAAGAAAAAATATTCTTTTAATCATTCAGCATACAGGGCAAGAAAAGGAAAAGAAATTTTATTTTTCAGTAAAAAATTAATCCACGGGAATAATCCATTATCTGTTTAATTTAGCAATATGGAAAAGCACGATTTAAAAGATATACTCCTAACGCACTTCTACAAAACCACTTACCTAATCAATTATTAAAATAAAACTCAACAAATTCTTGAGAAATGGAAATACAAACTAGTTGAAATTAAATTGTTGTTGAGGTGAGTTTAGAGTATTTAAATAATAGCTTTATTAATTCATTAAATAAAACCCCCTGAGAATGTATAAAATACCGAACCAATCCATATTAATTCAAATATAATAACCATCGGAACGAATCCCCATCGTCCTTTAACTGATATCTTTGCAAATTCACCAACTTCTTGAGATTTAATTTTATTTTGTAGATATTTCATTCTTTTTGCAAACCCCCAAAAAAATAGAAAATAAAATATATTGGCTACAATTCCAATAATAGCAACATAAGCACCCAACCAAGTATTCTTAATCAGTACATATCCTAAAAACAGGATCGAATTACTATTGAGTATTAATCCTAACCTCGAAATTGTATAACCTCTCTCATCTCGCCAAAGTTCAAAATATTTGTTCATAAACTCTTTTTCAGGTTTATTCACAGAGCACCATAGGTTTTTTCTTTTCTCTGATTTTTTAATCTCTTTAACCAACTCAGTTTTACTCCAATTTTCAAAATCTCTTTTTTTAATCATGTTAAATAACCTACATAACTATTCCCTCTATTAAATAATATATCCCAGAAAAGCGTAATAATAAGATTTATTCTTTATAAACAATGTGCCTGATATTAAACCACTAATTAAATCCTTTTTCTTTAATATAACAAACACTATTTTTGAGAGTTTTTTGCATTCTGAGAAAGGGTATTAATTGAAAACAAGTCTCAGGTCTAATATTCCAGTTACCTAAAAATTCAACCAACTATTTAAATGGAACTCAAAGAACTAATAAAACACAGAAACACACCGTTCAGACTATTGCTCCGGGGTATATCAATTAAATTAATCAACTTGTGGATGAATCTTGCAAAAGTTTAAATGAAGAAAATTGCAATTTATTAAAAATTACTGCCAAATCAGCTAAAACCTTACAGAAGTTTCTAATAAAGCAAATCAATTAAAAAGTTTAAGTAATACAGTTAAGAATATTAATTAATATTTAAAAAACAAAAAATCTAAATTCAACATTTTTTCAAATGTAACAAATTATTCTTCGTTGTACTATCTGGACTTGTTTTAACATAATCATCTTCGACTGCAATTACCTCAGTTTCTTTTCCAGCTTCGTCTGTAAAAAAGAAACTATCACCCGATCTTATTCTTTGGTTTATTGCTTCTTTAGTCTCAATATGGGTAGGTTTACCCTCAGATTTCCCTTCTTCAATAAAACCTAATTTGTCAATTGAATCATTTTCTTTTCTCGTAGTACATATTATTTGATATCTCATTAATTAATCTCCTTTATATCTATATATAATGATCTTATTCAAATTCTTCTATATCCTTTTGTGTCAAATTACCCGAATTAAATTTAACGATTTCATTTTTCCTCAATAATCTTAATCTCGTCTTTGGTCAGACCATAAATCTTATAAACTTCTCTATCTATTTCTTTATCTACTTTTTCAGCTTCTTTTTCTAATCTGGCTTTTTCATCTGTTGTTTTGTTCTTCAGTTTAATCAAATCTTCATTAATAGAGAGCATCTTGTTTGCCAATTCAATAATTATTTTCTGCTCTAATTTTGAAATATTTTTAATTGGAATTTGTTCCAAAAAGGTTTTAGAAATATTTACAGTCAAGGTTGATTTATTAGTAAATTTATTCACATAATACCAATTAATTAATTTTGAATTTAATAATGCCATTACATAAATTAAATCAAATTTAGAGTTTTCTCCTAAAAGTAAAAGATTGGTTGATGCAAAAGTATAATATTTCTTCTTATCTAAAACGCATCTTAATGGCATGCACCCTCCACTTATTCTTTGAATAATTATTTTATTAGATGTAAATACTTCTTCGGGTCTTGCCCGATGTAATCTGTCCCTATCGTAAATAATATATTTATCCTTATAATCAAGTTTATATCTACCTATATCTTTACCTACTAAGAATTTTTTACATTTATCATCAATCGGTGAATCGACAACATCTTTTTTTCGACTTCCAACAATACCTTCTATAATATATTTTGTCTCTTTTCCCAATGAAATTGAATTTTTTTCTATTGTACCAAATATTGTCCTTTCATTTTTACCAAGTGTGATGTTAAATGTATAACTTGTATTCTCTAAGAAATCTTTTTGTTCAATTTCTTTTTTGTTTGATAAATTATTGATATCCGGATATATTATAACTTTGTTTTTATTTCTCTTAGTTTCACTGCCTTCTTTTTGTAAAATAAGTATTATCGTTGAAGCGGTAACTCCCTCAAAAACACCACTACCTAAATCCACTATTTGAATAATCTTACAGTTATCTAATATGAATTTTCTAATAATATCATATGTGGTGGTTCTGAGTAAATTATTAGGTATTATAAATCCAAAAAGACCTCTTTCTTTCAACAATAAAATACTTTTTATTAGAAATACTGCATATAAATTTACTTTACCCGCTTGTTTTGCATGACTTTTTGAACTGGTATCATATCCTTTAAAATAATTGCTTTTAATATATTCTTTAAAAGCATCAAGGAACTCAACATCCCTTGTAAAAACATAAGGAGGATTTCCAATCACAACATCAAACCCATTATCATCCATAATTTCTCCAAATTCTTCATTCCACTTAAAAGCCTTATTTCCTGCAATTTCAGAATCATCAATTAAACTATTCCCAACTTTAATATTTTCCTGCAATGTTGGCAACCTGTGTTTTTTTTCAGCGGCTTTCAATAACAAATTAAGTTGGGCAATTTCTGTTGCTTTTGAGTCTAAGTCAACCCCAAATATATTGTTTTTCAATATCTCAATTTTTCTCCCATAGGTTGCAGAAGTGCCAGACAAATCAAGTTTTGTCTGGTCTGTGTTTTTGTTTCTTTTTTTATCCAACGCAACAAGATAATCAAATGCTTTCATCAAAAAAGAACCTGAACCGCATGCAGGGTCTAAAATCTTAATATTCTTCAAATCAAATTTTTTACTTTTCGCCAGTTCCCCAACAGTATTTTTAACAATATAGTCTACTACATAAGTTGGAGTATAATAAATTCCTTGTTCTTTTCGGTGTGTTTTTCCATCCGCAAGTTTTGCTCTTTTATCCGTTTTCTTAAGAATATGTCCTAAATATTGTTCGTAAATATTACCAAGGACATCAGCATCAATAACTCCAAAATCATAATGAACTGTGTTATCGCATGTTTTAAACAAACCATGAATTATTTTCTCTAAAACTTCATCATCTATAACTAATTCCTGACAAAGATGATGTGCAAATAATTTGCTATTGTAAATCTCATTTATTTCACTAAACAATAAACTGAGTTTTTTATAAACTCGTTTGTGTTTATCTTCTCTAATTAAAGCCTGTAAGACAGGTGCTTCCAGTTGTTTATCTTCAAGAGTTCTGATAAATATTAACCTGTCCAAAATTCTTTGGACTACTTCATCCAATTCATCACCAGATAAATTTCGTGAAGGATTATTTTTCAAAATGTTTTTTGTAAGCAATTCTCTAAATTTAGTCAAATCACTAAGAAGTTGTTTATCCACTGGAATTTTTTTAGCTTTTTTACCCCATTTTTCAGCTTCTTTATCAAGTAATCCTTTTTCTAAACTTTCTCTTGACAATAGGAGAAGTTGATCAAATTTATCTAAAAATTCATCATATTTAATGTAAAAAAGCCTATCTCGCAAGGGATTAACAGATTTCCATTCTGCATTAAAAACCATTACACCTTCAAAATCAGTCAAGACCGCCCATGTCGCTCCTTTATGCCACGCATAGTTAATTGCCTGTTCAGCAAATTTAATTTTCTCTAAATCTTCTTTAATAGCTTTGGCTTCCAGAAATAATTTAGGAATTCCATCTATTCTAAACGCATAATCCACTCTTCCACGAGATACTTTATCTTCTCTTGTAACTTCGTCATCATGGGTTATATTTCTGACATCCCAACCCAATGCTTCAAATAAGGGTTCAATAAATTCTGCTTTAGTGTCTTCTTCTTTATATCTCTTTAATTTGCCTGCTTCAGCAACTCGGTTGTATTTATCAACAAGAATTTTTACTTGTTCTTTGGCTTTTTCTTTATCAAACATATTTATTATCCTCTAATTGTTTCTCTACCATAATTTCAATTATTTATATTTCATTAAACCTTTTATTTATCAGATTCCTAACAAAACACAACCCATTTTCAATCACTTTTTACAAGGTCATTTACAAGGTCATTTACAAGGTCATTTACAAGGTCATTTAATATATAATAACCTGTCTTCGCCGACCCTATATATAAGATAATTCTCTTGTCTTTTAAATCAGATAAATCTCTTTTTGCTGTCTTCTGCGAGACTTCTACCAACTCAATATACTCTTTTTGTAGTCATCCTGCTATTTTCTTTACAGGTTGTATCATTCAATATTTCTGTTTTATTAATCTTTTATCTTCCAATATCCTGCTCGGTCAGAGCCAATACGATATAAAATATTTTTTTGTTTTAACAATTTAAGATTCTTCTTAATCGAACTTTCACTTAAATTCAGCTTTTTTGCCATTTTATCTCTTGTCAGAGCATTATCTTGTTTTATCAACTTGAGTATTTTTAACTGAGTATCGCTCAATTTTTCTGGGTACTTTTCTGGGTACTTTTCTGGGTACTTCTTATTAGAACCAATACTTACAAAAAAATTATATTGGTCAAAACTGAGTTCAACAGAATTATTATTTTCTTTGCAGTCAGTCCTTATTCTCCTGATACCAGTGCCTACTTTTTCCATAAACATTGTTTTTGATAATATATTTGCAAGAAGCCTGTTTCTTGGTCTGCTTATTTTTCCAAATTTTTCTTTAGGCAATGAACTAATCAACCCGCCCGGGTTGTTGATAACTATTCCGCTTCTGAGTTTTTCAACTGCAACCTCCCCGGTTTCAGAATAATCCCTGTGTATTACTGCATTTACTATTGCCTCACGGTATGCCTCTTGCGGATACTCAGGGTGTTCAATCCGTTTAATTCCTTTTATCTCAAACCTGACATCAACATGCTCTTTTAGATAATTGGTGGCATATTCTATATTCCCAATGATTCCTTTATCAACCTCTTTTTTATCAAGGATATCCACTCTATCATCATCCCTGAAAGTCACGCACCTTATCTTGGAAGTGAATATATATTTGAATGGATTTTTTGCAAAAAACAACATACCCGCATTTGTCATGCCTTTGTCTGTAAGCAATTTTAAATTAGATAAAATATATTTCCTGTCAAGATTATATGAAATTCCCGCAAGTCTCAGGAAATATTCAAATTTTTCATCATCAAAATCTTTCCAATCAAAATCAACGCATATCTGCTCATCAAACCTAATTTTACCTTCTTTTATACTTAGTTCAAGTATCTGGTTGCGGTCAAGTTTCTGTGAATTAGGACCTATTCTCATAAAGAAACCATCTGAACATTGATAAGGTTTATTATCTCCTTCAGGAACAGTTATTATAAGCAGGTTTTTATAAGATTCAATCTCCAAAGATATAAAAGGATCGCAGTTTTTTGCGAGGTCTGTAATTTTAGATTTAAGGTTGTTTGTGATGTCAACCCCTTTGATTTTGCCACCATCACCTATTCCTAAAAATATCTGACCGCCTGAAGCATTTGTAAACGCAACAATCTCTTTTGCGAATTTCTTATCTAACCTTTCCTTGAATTCTATATACTGCCCTTCCCCTTCTTCAAGAACTAAATTTAATTGTTTTGTATCCATAATAATTAATTTCATCTATATGAAAACACTTATGCTTATTTGTTTTTAAATAAGCTGCCTGCTCCTTTGCCCATTTCTTTAAACATTCTCTATGATTTTCATTAGAGACCATTTTTTCTTATGTTTCCTGATTATTTCTTCCTTTGTTTCTTTGAAGAATTCTCCATTTTTATCTAATTTTTTAATGGCTTCAAGCATATTGCCGGCTTTTCTGTAAGGCCATCCAGAGCCTGAATCAATCCAATCAAAACACATTTTCCTGAATAAATTGCAAGCTAATTCAGGATATTTAGCGCTTAGTTTTTTTGCCAATAATTCTAAATAATTTAAATCAGTCAGGGTTTTAGAATATTCATAGGCTTTTTTGAAGTCACCTTCATGATAATAAATCCTTGAAAGAAGAATAAATCTCTTTTTACTTTTTGCGTCAGATACGGCTTCTTTAAAGTATTTTATCCACTCTTTTTTTGATGATTCCTGTTTTAATTTTACAAAATAACTGAAATCGCCTGTTTTCTTTAACAGATTTGATAGGGTTTCTTTAATTTCCTTCCCTTTACCTAACTTTTTCAATATCTCTATTTTCTTATTTTCAATTTGCTCTGAAAATTCTTTTTTGTTGTTTTTTTCACAGGTCTTCAATGCTTCGTTTAATCTGTTAAGTGAAATCAATTTATCAATGAGGGCAAGAGATAATCCTGATTGTTCAGCAACTTCTACATATTTATCATCCATGCCAATTTTATCATATAATTCAAGATAAAAAGAGGCCCTATCATCTTTATTATAATATTCAGACTCTTTTTGATTCATAAACTTCTTAATTAATATTATATCCTCTTCAGTATTGCACATTCCAAGTAACGCCCTTTCATAACTATCATCAAAACCATAATCATCTTTATTTATCCAATCAAGAATCTTTTGTATGAATTCTTTTTTCTCTTTAATATCTGGTTTTGTTTTTGAAAATATTTCCCCGAAAGTTTCAAACCAGTCTTCAAGGAATATACCTAAATCACCTTCATCATCAACATTTTCAATATTGTTAATCATAATCATGGAACTGATTTCTATGTCATTCAGCAAGTTTTTATCCCACGAATTTTTATTTTTTCTAATGCCTTCAAAGATGATTTCCAGCTTGGAGATAAGATCGCCTACTTCGTTCCACTCCCAGTATTTTGAAAACAATAATTTTATTTCTGAAATTATTTCTTCTCTTTCTATTTTAACCAAGGATTTTAACTCAGAGTGTTTATTGATAAATGTCTCTAAAAGTTCAATTAATTCTTCTTTACTTTTTTCATTGAGTATCTGGTTTATTGATTGTTTTGGAGATGCTTTAACAGATTTTTTATTGTATTTCTTTTTAACTGAAAGCCACTTTAGCAACAATGCGGCGGCATGTTTGCAGTTAAAGTCGCACGGACAAGAACAGTTGCAGGCAAGATCTCCATCAGCATCAATTGAAACAGAAACATTGTAATTTTGATTGCCGCTTACAATACCGGTTATTGTGCCTGCATCAATCAACTCTATAGACATTACACAACCATCCTCAAAATACTCTTCGCCCTTTAGATAAATAGCGCTGTCAAATAAATCCTGTACATCTTCTGCATTTATATCCCTTATTGTTTTCATTCTCTTAAACCACATATACTCCACCCCAATACAATCATATCCTTTAGCCAAAAAGATTCATTTTGCATCATAAATCCACCACCCCATATTTTTTATGTCTTACCGCATTCGCTATCTGTCCTCTATGACAGAACTCAGGGTCTTTTTCATAGCACAACAAAGCTATCTTCTTTCTTTTTCCAAGTTCGATAATTCTATTAATATAAACTTCTTTTAACGGCAATCTTTTCCTGTATTCTGCAAAAAGCTTTTCGTAATCCTCTTTTGTTTTTAAATCTTTTCGATATTCACTTTCAATACCCAACTCAGGAATATGCAGATATTCCACCTCAACACTAGCCAGATATTTTTTCAAAGTTGATTTAACATAAGAAAAGTTCATGCTAAAAGGGTTTTTTCTTACATCAATCAGCAACTTGATTTTATTTTTTATCAGGATATTTAAAAACGCATCAATATCCTTTCCTTCATATCCAATTGTAAAAAATCCTCCTGTTTGCTTTTCCGGTGTTTGGTTAATCAACTCGCTTTTTACAGTATAAGCTGGATAATGATTATAAACATAATTTTTCATTTGCAGTTCAGTGGAGAATCTGCCCAACAAACTGACAATTTTTTCATTGAATAATTTATTTAAACCCTCAAGCACTATTTCTCCGTCTTTTGTAAGTTTTGTTTCATTAGCATCAATTAAATTTTCATTCTTCAATGACCTTAAATCATGAAAACACAAATGAGAAAAAGGTCCCTGCTTGTATGCGAAGAAATTATAAAATTTAATTTCATCAGCAACCCCATATTCTTCTTTCAGCAAAAACTGGGATTTGACAATTGCCCTGCGTGAGTAAATGTTTTTCTTGGTTAATTCACTAATAGTATTAAGCAACACTTTTTGCCGGTTAAATAATCTCATTGTCATAATTATATATTTGTTTATCCAATCATTTACAGTATCATTTTTCATCCGATAAAATCACTTACCTAAAAATTCAACCAACTATTTAAATGGAACTCAAAGAACTAATAAAACACAGAAACACCCCGTTCAGACTATTATTACTGTTTTTAATAATTATCCCCTTCATCTACTTCAATGATTTCTCCCACCACTTTTATGTTTATCTCACAGGAAATATTATCACTGAAGTCATAACACAGCAGTGGCATATTGTGCTTATAAGCGTGGTAATATTCCTTGCATTTTTAATTCCTTTGTCATACCGGAGAAAAGCAAACTGGGCTGAATATGGGTTGGTAAGCGCATTTTTTGTTTCCCTGTTCGTGGAGATGTACGGAATTCCTTTAACAATTCTTTTTGCCTCAAAATACTTTTTCACCGCAACCAATCTCCCAGAAACCATAGTTGCATTCAAAGTTTTCGGGGTTGACTTTGCCATGGACATGGCGATGAGTTATGGATTAATTTTAATGTTCATCGGAGGATTCCTAATCTCTTTTGGATGGCTCACCCTGTACAAAAACATTAAGCAAAACAAATTCGTGACAAACGGAATATACAAATATTCAAGACACCCTCAATACCTTGGTTTTATCTTAATCATACTCGGGTGGCTTATTGCGTGGCCAACAATCCTCACAATAATCTTCGCCCCAATCCTAATCTACAAATACATTCGCGTGTGCGTGACAGAAGAAAAAGAGATTCTAAAAAAATCCCCTGAATACAAAAAATACATTGAAGAAGTTCCGTTTTTCATTTAAGGAAATTTTCTAACAGCAAATTAATATTTTAATAATAAACCTAAAATATATATGGTTTACCGTGATTTAAGAGGACATCTTGCCATTCCCGATATGATTACCCTCGCAGGACTTGCTTTCTCAATCCTCGCAATCTTCTCGGCTTTGAAAATGGACTTAGTCGCAGCAACAATATTTATTTTCATATCCGCGCTCTGCGATTATTTTGACGGCAGAGTTGCAAGAGCCATGAAAAGAGAAAGCAGATTTGGAGTTGAACTTGACAACCTCGCAGATGTTGTCCTTTACCTCATAGTTCCGATTATCTTTGGTTACTCCGCAGGTCTTACTAACAATCTCGCAATTGGAGTATTTACCTTATTTATTATGTGCGGAATTGCGAGGCTTGCAAGATTCGCCATCTGCGGGACAAAAGACGGGTGCTATGAAGGAATGCCTGTTTCTTACACTATAATTATCCCTTTAATCTATTTCGCATTACTAGAATTATCCATAAACCTTGACTGGCTTTTAATATTCTATTTCATTCCTTCTTTCCTAATGATCTCCTCAATAAAAGTCAAAAAGCCTTAGGTAATAATTTTATCTGATTAATTATACAAAAATTTTACATTTAGCGTTTATTATAAATATTTCCTTAATTCCTCAAAATCTCTATAAGGCTCTGCTATTTCCAATTCCTCGTTCCCTTCTGAAACAGGGACAAATATTTCAACTGCCAACAAATCCTATTTTTAAACAATTCATTGAAATCCAACCAATTATTAAAATTGTTATTAATTATGAACTCTCAAGAAAATTTTTATGATGTGATTGTTGTTGGGGCAGGACCCGGGGGAAGCGCAGCCGCCGAAAAATGCGGTGAATACGGATTAAAGACTTTAATTATTGAAAAAGAAAAACTTCCGCGGGACAAACCCTGCGGGGGGATGTATTCTGGTTATATAAAAGAACTCATCGAGTTATATGGTTCTGAAATTAATGATCTCGTTGAGAGAAGGACGGATAGAGTAAAAATATATCTTGACCAAAAAATTATATTTTCAGAAAATTATTCAATAGATTCATTCTTGCGAAAGAAACTTGATTATTTTATTACAAAGGGAGCGATTAGAGCCGGGGCAAAAGTAATGGACAATTGCAGGGTGATTGATATAATTATCAACAGCAAAGAAGTGCGGGTTTTTACTGAAAAAGGAATATTTGTTTCTAAAATTATTATCGGAGCAGACGGAGTAAACAGTATTGTCGCAAAGAAGATTGGATTAAACAAAGGGTGGGGCAGGAATGATGTCTCGCTTGCAATGGAATCTGAGATAAAAATGAGCAACAAAGAAATTGAAAAAAGATTTGGAAATTGCACTATTATATACACCTATTCCAATTTCCTTGGATATGAATGGGTTATACCAAAAAATGGGTGCGTTAATATAGGGCTTGGAACTTCTGTATCCAAATCAAGTGATTTAAAAGAACAATTTGTGGCTTTGGCTAAACGACTGAATATTGAGATGAAAACAAAAGATATTAAAGCGCATATGATACCTTTAAGAATGCTTAAAAAAACTTACAAAGAAAGAGCGCTTTTGTGCGGAGATGCCGGCGGATTTACATATCCTCTTACCGGAGGCGGTATTGAAACTGCCATCAAAAGCGGCAGGGCTGCTGCGGATATATGCAATGAAGCTGTGGAAAATAATGATTTTTCTTTAAAGATGTTTAAAAAATATGAATCTTATTGCAGTTATTTTGTTAAAGAAATAAAAAAGAGCAGATTGCAGTTAAGTATACTTGAATTTTGCATGAAATACAAATTGATAAACCGTTATTTGGTGGACAAGTTTTTTAGATTTATGGTAAAATAAGTGAATCCTCTTTTTGTTGTTTATCTTATTTTATAATTTTCAAAAATTGGTAACTTACTTAAAATTATAAGTATAATAATTTATGAAACTTGAATCACCAGAATTAATAGCAGATCTTTTATCAAAGGACCGGAGAATAGATTCCCGGGAACCAAAGGAAACAAGGAAAATAGAGTATAAAGTTAATTTTATAAAAAAAGCCGAGGGGAGTTGTTATCTTTCTATGGGAAATACAAAAGTTGTTGTTGGAGTTAAATTTGGCACAATGACCCCTTACCCGGACTCACCAGATAAGGGCGGTTTAATGGTTACTCTTAATTATGCGCCAGTTATCTGGAAGGATTTACCAGCAAACTCAGATATTGAAATATCCCGGGTGCTTGATAGGAGCATAAGAGAAAGCAAAATGCTTGATTTAAAGGAATTCTGCATGACAGAAGGAGAAAAAGCATTTCAGATATTTATAGATTGTTATGTGATGAATTATGATGGAAATCTTCTTGAAGCGCTTAATTTAGCCGCAGTAAAAGCATTAATGAATATGAATATGCCAAAACTTGAAGAAAATGACAAAGTCGGGGTTTCAGACAAAAAAATTGAGTTAAAATCAAAACCTGTGCTTGTTATGGTATCCGGGCTTAATGGCAAATACATGCTTGATTTGAACCAGTCAGAAGAAGGTGGTGTTGATTTTTCCATTTCAATCTCATATCTTGATGAAAACACAATCTGCGCAATGCAGAAAACAGGAATTAAAGGAATTCCTGTGAATAAAATGGATGAAATTTTTAAAATCGGGGCAGAGAAACAGAAAGAATTGAGGAAAATTTTAGATGAATGATTTTTTATCCAGTAAATTTATTTTAGGTATCAAATTAAATACTCTTTTTGGGAATAGTTTTACAATTAAAACTCAAGTTTAACACTTCCAAAAATTCGATTTGGGGTCTTGCCGCTCTCTTATGCTTTAAACCCTGATTTTGAAAATATGCTTTCTTTTTCTGCGTCTACATTTTTTTCAAATTTCGCCTCCTTTTGCGGGTTTACTGCCTTTTTATGAATTAAGTATCAAAGTTGAGTTAAAAATAAATGAGCCTATTTTTCAATTAAATATTATTTTAAGAAATTACAATCTCCTTCCTCTCCTGCCCCCTTTCTTCCTCATATAACCATGAATGACAGGTGTTGAATCCTCAATTATGTTTATTTTTAAACCAGACCTTGAAATTGCTTTAATTGCTGACTGAGACCCTTTTCCAACAGAGGGTGATTTGTGTCCTCCCGGAGCCCTGATTCTTATATCCACTTCAGTTATTCCTTTTTCCAAAGTCTCTTTTACAACCCTCTGAGCCGCGAGCATTCCCTGAAATGGAGCGCTTTTTAGCCTATCCGCTTTTGTAACCATACCGCCGGAAACTTTGGATATTGTTTCTGCTCCTGTAATATCAGTCACATGAAGGATTGTGTTATTTCCGCTAGAATAAATATGAATTACTCCTTTTTTATTTTCCTGTTTTTTAGGTTTGCTTTCATTTTCTTCAGCAATTTCTGTTTTCTTTGATTTTTGGGCTTTCTTAGGGCTTTCTTCAGTTTTAACCTCTTTATTAGCTTCAGTTCCCTTTTTATCTTTGGTTTTCTCCTCTTTTTTAATATCTTTAGATTCTGTTTTATCAGTTATTTCAACTTTTTCGTCCGCTTTCATTTCTTTATTTTCTTTAGGCATAAACATAAAATAAAATTAAAAATAAAGGACTATAAAAGTTTAATTAGAATATAATTATAATGGATACAAGAAAAAAAGAATTGCCTGCAATGTGCAGAAGGTGCAAATCAACAAGCGGAGTGATAACAAAATATAATTTATATTATTGCAGACATTGTTTCAGGGAAATTGCGCGCAGGATTGGATTTAGGAAATATGATTAATTATTTGAGGAATTTTGTAGATTATATATAAAAAGCTAATATATTATGCCTGAAGTAAATCAGAATGCTTTAGTTGTGCAGGAGTTGGTAAGAAGAGCTAATTCGCACACGCAAAGATTGAGAACTGTTGATGAACAGACGAGACAGATTAATTCTAAGTTAAATAATGAAGAAGAACAAAGGCTTAAAATGAGTAAATTAAATTCTGAGAAATTTGAAAAAATTATAGAAGAAATAGAGGGTCTTGATAATAAGATAAACGACCTCAGAAATGAAATATTTAAGATACATGAAAAAGAGAAAAGTTTTGTGAAGGAAAAAGAAATAAATACAATCAAAAAGGAGATGGAGTTATTGTCTCCGATGAAACATGAGTTTGTTACCTGGAATGAACTAAACCGGGAAGTTAGAAAATTAAAAGATGAGTTTAAAGTTGCCGTTCGGCCATAAGGGGGAAGAGATGGGAAGTATTCCTATTAGGGAAGTTACTTTGTTAAGAGAGCAGGGTAAATCTGATAGAGAGATAATTACTAAATTGAAAACTCAGGGCTTTTCTTTTCAGGCAATTGAAAAAGCAATGTTGCAGGTTTTAAAAGCAGGTGTTGGCAATTCAAATAATCCTATACAGCAACCGGGGATGAAATCCCCTCAAAGTGTTCCGCAGCAGCCGGGTATGCAGCCGCCGCAACAAGGTTCCCCGCAGTTGCCCCAAAGAGAACAGGTAAATTTTAGAGGACAAGTTCCTTCGGTTCCGCGAGTTCAGGAATTAATGCCTGAACAGAAACTTGGATTCTCAGGGATGCAGGAGCCAAGTCTTGAGATGCAATCTGAACCAACGGATTTAATAGAGGAGATTGTTGAGGGTGTTGTTGATGAAAAGTTTGAAAAATTAGATACTAAATTTGAGTTTATACAGAAAAATCAGGAGAAACTGAAAGAAGATATCAAGGGGATGAAAGTTTTGTTGACAAATGAAATTCAAAAAATAGAGAAAATGATTGGAGGGTCAAAAGAAGAAACCAATAAACTAAAAGATGAAATAGAAACAGTGGACATTAAATGCGATGCTCTTGAAAGAGCTTTCAAGCAGTTTTTGCCCGATTTGGCGGAGAAAGTGAGGTCAAAAACTTTAAAGCAAAAAGGAGTGGAGGTTGTTAATGAGGAAATGAAATAGTTATGTTGTGTGTTGGATTTAGGTATATTTAACTTTTCTATGTGTCAAATTTGTTTATATTTAACATATGTATAAGTAGTTATAGAAAAATAAGTATATCTAAATTTACAGGTTTATCTAAGAATATCCGGTTAATATAATAATGAAAATAAAGATAATTCGCAGCAGGGAAAGGAAGAAAACAATAAGTATGAGGGAAGTAAATGGAGTAATCCAATTATATCTCCCAACAGGTCTTTCCCGCGAGGAAGAATTTAAATATATTCAATGGGCAAAAAAGCGCGTTAAATCCCACCGCAGAAAAAATGAACTTAAAGAAAAAGATGCAGATAAATTTCTGGAGGAAATAGCGCGGAAATTAAATAAAAAATATTTTGGGGGAGAACTTTCATGGGAAAAAATCTATTATAGCACAGAACAGAATTCAAGGATGTTCGGGAATTGTGATATAAATGATAAAATTATCAAAATATCAGATCGCCTGTTAAAAATGCCAAAATTTGTTCACGATTATGTTGTCATGCATGAACTTGCGCATTTGAAGGTGCCGGCGCATAATGGAGAATTCTGGGATTTAGTAAACAGATATTTAAAAACAGAACGGGCAAGGGGATACTTGATGGCAACCGGGATGGGCGATTAAGGAAAAAGTATTTCAATTGCTGGAGAGAAAACAGGACATTTTATTTGGGGTTGTTTTTTATCTGGATTGGAGGGAAACTTAACAAAAAAAGCTATATAAAACTATAATTATGGAGGTAACAGAAAAGGATATAAAAAAAGTAATTTTGACTGTGGATATAGAAGAAGATATTAAAGAACTGGAAGAAAGAATAATTGAAGAACCAAACAACCAAAAACTAAAAAATGAACTGCAGGAATTAAAGAAACTATTAATTAAATTGCAAGGACTGGAACAACAAAGTTCAGAATCAGAAGGAAATGTTGTGGATAAAATAGAATCAGAAAAACCCAAGGGAATTTTGGGGAAATTAAATCCAAATAATATAGGTTCTGCAATAGTCAGAAAACTAACTAATTTTAAAGAGGATATTTTTAATAAAATCTCAGGAACTTCTGATTTGGAAAAAGGATTTATTGATGATGAATGGAATACTTGGGGTCATTCAATAGAGCAAGAACAGAAATTAAAAAACACTTTAAAGAAATTTCTTCTGAATTATATGAAAGGGCAAATCATTTTGGATTGGATAGTAATGTTGTTGATAAAATAAAAGTTCAACTTAGAAATTCTTTACGAAGAGATATTGGTGAAACAGGAACGGAAATGCAAGAACTTAAAATAAAAATAATTGATGCTGTCAATTCCAGTAAGATGGAAAAAACAGAGATTCTAAATTTAATTGAAACTTGTTTATCTTCACAAGGCAACTTTCTTGATTTATTAAATAGAAAACTATATGGAAAAACCACTAATTTGGAAAAAGAATTACTTCATATTATGTCAGTAGTAGATAAAAAACTTACTTTAGGAAATTATAATCTTATAAGAAATGAAATAGAAATTCATAGTCTTTTTAATAATTCAACTCTTGAAGAACTGAAAGGCACGATTATGCATGAGTTTACGCATAATGCTTTGTCTGTTCTAACGCCAAAGAATATAAGAGAAAAAAGAATAAATAATGATATTAATAATACAATTAATGAAGAAATGCCAGAAATGAAGCAATTAGATGATAAAAAATCATCAGAGGAAAAAGAAAAAAAGAAAATGCAAAGAATGTTTTTTAATCTTTTATTGGCTGTTGATGAATCATTAGCGTATGTAGCTGAAAAATATTATTCAAAAGAAAAAGAAAAGAAACCTAGATTTAATGCTTATTATAAAAAAACAGTGCCTGAACTTTTTCAAAAAATTTATAATCTGATTGATGCTGCAGCTAATGGAAAATCGCTGGCAGAATTTGACTACTTTGCAGCAGAATTATATAGTAATATTGTTGGTATGTGGAATGAAGATTTAACAGAAACACAACTTAAAAAAATTATGATGAGTGTAAAATCGAAAATTATGGATTTTCAAAAAGGAAACTGACAAAAATAAAAAGAGCAGCATATTCTTTTGAATTAGGTATGAATCGATAAATAATAGACTTGTTGCTGTATAACTAATTAACTGCTATTTCCTCTAAATATTCTTATAATTTAACTATCGGGAAAATGGATAATCAGTGTTCAATAAATTTCATTCTATATTTTCCGAGCATAATATCATTTCCACTGTGAAGTTCAACAGGGCGATAAGAATCCAATTCTTCAGTCATAGAAAAATCCTTGCCATAACGGGTTAATTTAGTTCTGTTTTCAGAATCCAAATCCTCAAGATAATAATCTTCTTTTTCTATAAAAATTTCAGCATGTCTTCCTGAAACTGTTTTTAAAATTTCTTCATTTCCTTTTGGAATTATATCGCAGATTTCGTCCGTTCCTATAATAACTTTAGCGTAAACATCATAGATTTTTTTATCTTCCAAATCAAATAAGATTGCCATATATGATTATTATTTAAAAGTAAATGTTGCTCAAAATAAAATATATTCTTGAAAAAGTTTATTATATGAGAATTATCAAAACATATTATGGATTCTATGACTTTGGATGAAGCTGTAAATACATTTAAGAAGTTTGATAATGATTTACCTAATGAGTTTAGAATCTCTAGGCAGGATATACTTAATGGAGATGTTAGAAAAGTAAATAAAGCCTATCGGATATTGGCGATGAAATATCATCCTGATAGGAATTCATCACCTGGAGCAGAAGAAAAATTTAAGGAAATGAAATCAGTTTATGAATTTTTAATAAAAGAAGCTGAATATTATAAAAGAACAAAAAAAGTGAGTGATTCAGAAGAAATAAAGAAAGAAGAACCAATAAGAAAAGTTGATGAAGATGAAATTATACGTGAAGCAGAAAAAGCTGCTGAAAAATTTAAGCAAGAAGCAGCAAGAAGAAAAGCTGACGAAGAGAGCACAAGACAAGAAGCAAAAACAAAGGAAAAAGAATGGAAAAAAACTTATGATGCTCAGGAGACTTTTGAAGAGAAAATTATTGATTTGGAAAAGCAACGAGAACAGGGACCAGTCCAAAATATAATTAATAGGTTAACTGGAAAATCAACGAAAGGAGGCGCAATATCCAAAGTAGAACTCCAGAAAATAGTAAAGAGAATTCAAAGAAAAAAAATACCTCTGATTAAAGAGGAGAAACAACGTTCTGAATATCAAAATAAATTATATTTAATAACAAAAATTTATAAACTAATAAAAGGCGGCAGGTTTGATGAAAATAAATCTTTAGAATGTTTTAACAGATTGATGGATTTAGAAACCAGTATGGATAATGTTTTAATGGCTCAGGAAATGAATGTAACTGAACAGGCATCGGTTGTTGGACAACCTCAAATAACCACTAAACCAAAACCACTTCAACTCGGACCCGGACCAAAACCCGGAGAATATGCACCAATGATAAGACCTGATTATATAGGAACTTCAAGACCAAAAGAAAGAGAAACAGAACCTTCGAGAGAACCACTTCAACTCGGACCCGGACAAGAAACTCCTGAACCAAGTCCAGAACCCGAACCAAAACCACCTAAATTAGAACCTGAAAAAAAGGAGAAAACCCAAAAAACAAAAGTGCCTTTAATTCCTTTATTGCAATTCTTTGCTTTCCTTCTCGGAATTTATTTGCTTTTATTTACTCCTTACTGGATTTTTGGTTTACCTCTTGTAATTGCAGGGATACTGCTTTTGGTTGGGGTCCAAAGCGAGAGGGAAGGTTTAAGAGAACTTTTTCATTGGTTCCTGACTGACCCGAGAGGGAATAAATGGGGCATGGTTCTTGTGGTTGGAATAGGAAGTTTAATTATATATTTCCAACTTGGTCCTATAGTTGCTGCAATACCACTTTTAGTGATAGTTACATATTTCGCATTTGGAAAAAAAGTTGTTGGTCCAGGACATTTTGTTGAATATGTTTTAGGGTTAAGCGGTGCAACTATTGTTTTATACTATTTTTTTGGACCTTATGTAGCCACAATACCTGTTATATTGATGCTTGTATCCAAGATATTCGGGAAAACTGCGCTCGGTGAACATTTTATTGAATTTATAATGACTGGGACAGGGATTGTTCTTTTCATTGGAGGCACCCAGTATGCAGCGTCTTATCTTTATGTTACTTTTTCATGGTTTCATCTGGCGCTATTCGGTGGTTTAAATACCCTTGCTTTGATAGTATTGTGGTCAATGGAAGAAGGCGGAAAAGAGGGTGAAGCTATTGAAGCACAGATAAAGAAAGATACTGCGGAAGAAAAATATTATAAAAGTAGAATGGATAGACAAGACGACAATTCAGGTGAATGGAAAAAGGGTGCCGAAGAAGCTGCAAAAGCAGAGAAAGAAGCCGAAGAAGCAAAGAAAGATACTGCGGAAGCGGAGACAGATGCTGCAGAAGCAAAGGAAAAAGTTATTGAGGAAGAAAAAGAAAACTAAAATGACAGGAAAAAACTTAGTTGGGGAAAAAAGTTTTCAGACAAAATCTGAAAAATTGTTTTGCAGAAAACAAAACATTATATTTGAAAAACAGGCGAGAAGATGAAAGGAACAATTGAAGCTGGGTATATAATGAAAGCCGCTTTATGCGGTTTCCTTATTGCATTCAATACAGTCCTGTTCATGAATTATTTCCTTGATATAAATATCGTGGGGAGCAGTTTTATGTGGTTTGGTTTAATAGACGCGGCTCTTATTTTATTAGTCGCCTACCCATTTAAGGAAGGCGGCACAATTGCAATAACTATAATATTTTTGGTTTTTGGGTATGCACTTTATGGACCTTATGCTGAGGAACTGGCTGGTCCTATGAAAGGCATTAAAGAAAGTATGTCAGGTATGCCGGAATTGGCGGAAAAACAAATGCACTGCATGATGTTGATTTTCACAAACCCAATGGCTTATTCGCAGGAGTGCGGACCTGATCAGGAGAAAGTGGTTGAAGAACAACCAGAAGATTTTGGTCTTGAGATTAGAGAATTTGAAATCCAACCTGATGTGGAGATTTATGCAAAAATGCCAATACAAATATGGACTGTGCTTGAAAATAGAGGAGATTATCCTGCGGTTAATGTGTTGATTAACAGCACTGGTGAAAAATATAGGAACTGTGAATTAGAATCCCTTAATATTAGCAGGACTTCCGGAGGTTTTATAGATAGTTTAAGGCCATACCAGACACATCATTATAGTATGATGGGTAAGGTGAGTGATCCTTGGAAAGGAGAGGGAGAATGCACTTATGCGCAAAACAAGATGAGGCTTGATGGAACAATAAAAACAACTTATTCTTATGATTACTGGACAGAATCTTATCTTGAATTGGAAGCAGTAAAGAATGTTGATGAAATTAAAAGATTTGAAGTTGTTTCTGCAAGGGAAAAAGCAGCGCCCGCAAATGTGTTGATGTATACTTTTATTCCTTTAATCTGGGAAGGCGCAGGAGATGGATATAGGGAAGCAATAATCCCAATAAGTTTCCAGAATGAAAGGAAGAAAGATAAAATTAGTTTGAGGGGAGAAACTGTGCATTACATTGCATATATGGCTGATGAAGATGAGACCTCCTCTTGGTGCAAAAAAGTATGTTCGGAATTAAATGAACTTGAATGTATGGTTGATTGCCTTGCCAGTTATGTTAAGGAAGAATCCAAATCCCATCATTGCGAAGCAGTTTATGAAGATTCTATGACTGGAGAAATATTAAAAGGTGTTTCTACGGATATATGCGGCAGTTATAAGGGTGTGCCCAAATATAATAGCAAAGGAGAATACACTATTTGCACTATGAGAGAAGAACTTGAGGCAAGTGACGAAGAAGATTGTAATGATAAAAATGGCGATATAATAAAACAAGATAATAATTATTGGTTCTGCGCAAATGCAAATGATAAAAAAATAGATATTGAATTTAGCGAAGAATTAAATTGTAAACTTGCTAAAGGGGTAATAATACACAAAGTAGAAGGCAATTATAAAAGAGCAATAAGCGATAAAATTAGCTTATCTATTATTGGAGACCAGGCGAAAGATTATATCCACTTGAGTTGCGATGAAAGCGTGGAATTATCTGAAGATGATATTGTAAAATGCGAATCTGGCGAGAACGGAGAAATTAATCTTATATGGCTTAATAATAAATTAACTTTGAAAAACAGAGAAAAAAAGTTTGTGTATTCCGGTGTAAAGATAACTTTAACAGGATTCCCAGATGATGCAACAAAGTTTAATTTTGGTGTAAAATCAGATGCAACTTATAGGGTTACGATTACCAGAACAAATACTTTCAAAGTCAATAATCCTTATTATACAAGTTCGCCTATTAACTAACAAGAGTATTAATTATTTTACAAAAGTAAATTTATGGCAACTCAACAGGAGATTATTGATTTAGTCAAAAAGGATTATCCCGCGGAAATTTATAGAGAATATTCAAATCCATCAACATATATAAAAATGAAGGGTGTGGATATATCTCTTTATCCTAAACTTGTTCTATTAAACTCTGGGTTAAATATACTATATGAAAATATAATAGGGACTCATTTGAAACACCCTAAAACAGTAGAACCAGATACTAATCTTGAAGTGAAAAAGATAGAGGTTGAAGCGCCTGTAAATTATAGGGTTTTTGTCAATAAAGAATTATATTTAAAAGAATTTCTTAGTTTAAAGGCTGACGAAAGAAATCTATATCCTGTAAATTATCTTGATGGTGAAATAATTGATTTAAAAAAGGAAGAATTTGACGAGGGGAAATTCCTGGAAATTGTCAATTCTTTCCGCAAAATGGGTGAAATTATAGATAAACTGGAGGAAGGAAAAGAGGAAGAAAGAGCCAGAACAGAACAATCAGCAAGAGGATATTATTTAGAACAATATAAATCCTGGCTAGAATAGCAATTATTGCTATAAATACAGGAATTTCTTATATAAATATTAAATTAATTATATTATACTATCCGTATTCTTAACGGTTTATTGCTGATTGTTTTATCAGATTTATGATTTACCGTTTACGGCAGTTGTTTAAGCATGGATTATATAAAAATAGTTAAGGAACTTCTTCCTGAACTCCCGGATGCGAGAATTCACTATGAAGGCAGTAAAATTGTCATTTATACCCGAGATAAGGAATTCTTCCTGAGACAGGATGAAAAGGTAAGGGAAATAGTGGAGAAAATAAAAAAGAGAGTGGAGATAAGAATTGAATCAGATACACTCCCTTCCACAGAAGACACTATCAAAAAAATCAAGGAAATTGTGCCAACTGATGCTGAGATTTCAGATATTTCTTTTGAGCCTGATTTCTCAAAAGTTACAATTATAGTTAGATTTCCGCAAATGGCTATTGGGGAAATGGGGGAAACTGTTAGACGAATTAAACACGAGACTTTATGGATACCTCTTGTGCAAAGAATTGCTTCTCCAAAATCGCATCATGTTGAGGTAATAAGAAATGTTCTGGTTCAGAGTTCCAAATACAGGAAAAGATTTTTAAATAGCGTTGGGAAAAATATTTACCAAGGAGAGCCCAAAGAAACAAAATATGCGCGGGTTATATCATTGGGAAGTTGCAGGGAAGTTGGAAGAAGTTGTTTTATATTGCAGACCCCAAATTCCAATGTAATGCTTGATTGCGGAATTTCTACAGGAGCTTCCGGTGAGGACCAGTATCCTATTTTTTCCTCTGATTTTAATATAGATGCTCTGGATGCGATTGTGTTAAGTCACGCGCATCTTGACCATAGCGGATTTATACCTTATCTTTTTAAGATGGGTTATGATGGTCCCATATATTGCACAGAGCCAACAAGAGAACTTTCTGCTCTTTTGCAGTTGGATACAATACAATTGATGCAGAAAGAATATGGAAAGAGTATATACACAAGTTCAGACATAAAGAAGGCGATAAAGAATACAATACCTTTAAAATACAAGGAAGTTACGGATATTACTTCAGATATCAGGTTGATTTTTGAAAATGCAGGTCACTTGCTTGGAAGCGCAATATCTCATTTTAATATTGCGAATGGGAAGGCAAATATAATTTATACCGGAGATATAAAATATTCGGTTTCTAATTTACTCAACCCAGCATTCACTCAGTTTATGAGGTGCGAAGGTTTAATAATGGAAAGCACTTATGGAGCTGCCAATGATGTAACACCGAGATTGGAAGATGCGGAAAAAGAATTGATTTCTATAATTAAAGAAACAAGCAAAAGAGGAGGTAAAATATTAATGCCTTCTTTTGCTGTAGGGAGGGGACAAGAGATAATGGTAATTCTTGAAAAATACAAAGTTGATATACCTATTTATGTTGATGGGATGATTTTTGATGCTTCCGCAATCCATTCAACATATCCAAAATATCTTGCGCGGGATCTTCAAAAACAAATAATCAGCGGGAACAATCCTTTTGAATCTGACAGGTTTATCCATGTTGCGAGTTATGCTGAAAGGCAACAGGTCTTAAGCGATGAAAAGCCTTATGTGGTGATTGCAACTTCTGGTATGATGAATGGGGGTCCTATATTGGAATACTTTAAAAAATTCGGACCAGACTCAAAAAACACTTTAGTTAATGTTGGTTATCAGGCTCGCGGAACTATTGGAAGCAGGATACAGAAAGGGGATAAAGAAGTGGAGTTGCCAAACGGGGAGAAAGTCGAATCTAATATTGAAGTGAGGACCTTGGATGGTCTTTCAGGACACTCTGACAGGAAACAGTTGCTTAATTTTATAGGTCACTTAAAAGAAAAACCAAAGAGGATTTTAATCAATCACGGAGAGTCTTCCAAAGCAATTGGACTGGCTGAAGCAATTCACAGCATATTCAATATTGAAAGTTATGCTCCGATGAATATGGAGGCTATGAGATTTCTTTAGTTGTGTTAATTGAGCTATGCAGTAATTTTTGTGAAATATAAATTATTAAACTTGTATATCCTATTATGATAGAAAACGATATAGTGAGTTGTAAAAGACGAAAAATTGGAGAAACTTATGAAATAGAATGTCAAGAAAAAGGGAAAAAACCCGAGAAAATAATCTGTACATTTGGAACAGAAGAGAAATCTGGAGGAATTTCCGCTATAGGTCAATATGGCGAGCAAAACATAGTTTTCGGGTGCGTTCTTGAAAAAGAAATTGATAATACAATTGCCAAAAAATTAGGGGTGAAAAAAAGTAAAATTAGGTGGGAATCCTAAATGAAACAAATTTATTAAATTATTTTACAATAACCCCTTCCACTGAACTTAAATTAATTTCTTTGTACAAAACAGGTCTTTCAGTAGAACTTAATATTTCACCCCTCCATTTTTCATCTGTTAACCTGTCATCCATAGGCCATGCAAATTCATAGTAACTGAAAATAGGACCTATAGCAATTCCAATCCTCCCGTCTTTTGATTTATGTGCAACCACAATCCAGTCAACTTTCCCAGTTCCAACTTCGAGAACTTTCTTTGTGTTTGAGTCTGTGTGAACATCCGCAATCATGCTTGTTTTGAAAGCTTCATCTTTTCCTTCAAGAGAAATTTTCTTTTCGCATTGTTTTCCAACAGGGCATCCGCCTGATTCGATTTTCAAAGCAGATGCAAGGTCTTCAAGAATAGAATTAAATTTTGAGTCAATGGATTTAATATAATCAAAATCTTCTTCTGTTAAATTTTCTCCTTTTAATTCTTTCTCTGAAATTATTCTTAATTTTTCCATCATCTCGGAACTCTGTTCAAGGGAACTTTTGACTTCTTCTGTTATAACTTCTTGTTCACTTAATCCCTGTTTAAGGAAATCAATGGCGTATTTTGCCCTTGCAAATAATTCTGGGTTTGGTTCAACATAACCGTAATATTTTGCTTCAATTGGCATTGAGGTTATTGCCATTGCGGTTGCCCAGGTATAACTCTGTTTTACATATAAAATTGTGTCATGTCTTAATTCAGCCCAGCTTGACAAACTTGTAATTAAATCCTTTAATCTCCAAGTTTCACTTTTCATCCAGTTTGGATAACCTTCCGGCTTCTCTTTCAGAACCGGCTGCAACATCCATAACCAGGTATTATACAAATTCTTTGTCCACATTTCTTCAGAATATGAATCTACAAGGGTTCTCAGTTCATACTGCTTTTTATCATAACCGCAATATCCATTATTATAATATTCATTTAATACCTGCTCTGCTTTTTCAGAACCAAGAATATTCACAACATCCAGTCCGGTTGGCATAAACCTGCATACAGAATATAACTGAGATTCATTTAATCCACCGCAGAATCCAAATATATACATTTCTGTTGCTTTGCTGCAGACTTCATTCCAGTATTTTGTTTTATTTTCATCCATGTAAGCGCATGTGATATAGAAACCTTTTGGTTTTGAAAGTTTTGAATAAGTTGATTCGCAATTTATAACTTTTTGGTAATATGGGGATTTTACATTTGGTCCGACATTTTTGTAAACCAAATCCCCAAGTATCTGGGAATCAATAGCATATCTTTGTCCGATTAATCTTAATCCCTGCGTCAGTTCTTTCAGGTTTCCTGCAAGGTCAATTTCAAAACCCCCAAGAATCTTCGGACCTTCTGAGTTGTTTAATTCTTTTTGTATTTTTTTTGCGACATTTATTGTAAGTGTATCTTCTTCATTGAATTCATAACCATAAACTTTTTTTATGGCTTCATCATAATCATAAAAAGTTAAATCATCCGAAACTCCAGCAAAGAAACTTGTTATTGAATATATTTTGTTGTAAATTTCTGAAGCCGGATATGTTTTTCCTTCAAATTTAACTTCCGCGGATTTTACCGCATCGGTCAGCAGAATTGCCTGTTTTGTCCAGCTTTCTCCTCTTGTTTTAAAAGTAATTCTTCCGAGCCACATCATTGATTTGAAATATTGTTTTAGTCCTTCTGAACTTGTGTAATGACCTCTTGGAATATATTGAGAGTAGTCTTCGCAGTAGCATTCTCTTGTGCATATTTCACTGTAAAATTCAACAGAATCCCATTCTTTATTTTGATAAAATATTTTTCCGCCTTTTATTTCCTGGCTGCATTTTTCATCTTCCCATTTAGGAAAAGCCAGTCTCAAACATTCATCCGGACAGTCTTTGCTCATGATTTCAGATTTAAAAAATCCTTCATGTTTTTCTATCCTATCAAGCTCTTTATTCACATCATCTGAGACAAAATAAGTGACAACATAATTAGGGTCAAGCAATTTCATTGCAACGCTCAGGTAAGCAATATTTCTTTTTGAAAGTTCTTTTAATTCTCCATCTTCAAACCCATTGTATTGTCTCATAGATTCTTTTATCAAAGATTTCAGGAATTCTTTTAGCATTGGGGATAATTTTTTAATTTCAAGATTCTTGAGAATCTCATTAAATTCAAGGTGGAATAAATGCAAAATGGAATCTGAGGTTATAAACACAGGTATGTCTTTTTGATTGAGGTTTGAATAAGCGTGTTCAAATCTGTTATATTCATTTCCCTGCAGAATGATAGCTCCATTATCCAGCAAAATTTGTATTTGTTCTTCGCTTAAATTGTTTCCAAATCTTTCAACTAAATCTCTCTGATAATTTTCCGGCAACTCTGTTAGAGGCAGTTCATATTCGGGATTGTTATAAGTTTCAGGAATGTACGTGTAATCTGATAAAAACATTGAAAGTCTTGGTTGCTGGATGGAGCCTGATGAATAAACAGCTTCTTTTTCACCCAGCATTGCAGGAGGGTTTGTGTAGTAAAAGACCGTGTAAATCGCCGCCAGAATAACCAAGGTTATTAGAATTAGCTTTTTCATAATAATATTGGAATATATATAAACTTACTCTTTTAAAGTGTAATTTAGATATGGTTCGTAAAAAGAAAAATCTTTATAAAATGTTGTGTTATATAAAAACCAAAGTTTGTAGAAAATTTCCATTATTTTGTAAATCTTTTTGGTTTTTATTGGCTGTTATTCTATTTTTATTGGCGTTAGGTTTGATTATCTTTTTTTACCAAAGAGTTTTAGAACCTGATACAGCCTTTAAATTAATTACAAATCCTATTGAATGTCACTCAAATTTAAATGGAATTTTTGTCCCTGTACCCTGTATAAATGTATCTGCAACATGTTACCCAGAATATGAATATTTTATGGAAGGACAAAAGATGATTTGTATTTTAGAATTATCAATTATAAATCAGACTTTAGTGGATTCTAATTGTAAGAGAATTTATGTAACGTATTATACTTATAAAATAGATAATTATATTGTGAATGGAATAAAATCTAACAATTTTAGTCCTCCAGATACACCAATTAATATATCTAAAATAGATTTATCCAAGAAAGTTATAAAACTTAAACCCTTCCCAACTCAAGAATTATTTGAAGGGCAAAATGGCATTAATATTCTTGTTAAATGTGATTCTAAACTAGATAGCTGGCAATGGGGTAATATAAGAGCAAAGTCCGCAATGGAAGTTCAGCAACAAAAAAATCTTGTGTTATCTCTTGTGATTACTGCACTTTTTGCATTATTTGGAATATTTCCGGCTATAAAATGTTTGCGTGATTTAAAAAGAAACAATTAAAATTAGCTTTTTCATAATGATATTCGGAATTTTGATTATATAAGAAATTTGGTAATTTAAATATTTGGTTCTGTTTCCAAAGATTGACCGATTTCCGGTAAATTAGGGTATTTATAATTTAAATTACTATTAATTAGTGAAGTAAATGGGAATTAGAGATTATAAGAAAAAAGTTACTCAAAGTTTGAAAAAATATGTTAGAGGTGCTGCTGGAGAAAATAATGGACGAAATGGTGTTAGACCTGATGAAGAACAAAATCAAAGCGATTATATTCATTCAGGTCGCATGGATTTATTAGATGATACTTTTAAACATATTATTACGAGAATCGACGAAGGACCTATTGGAAATAAATATATTGAGATATTATTTGGTCATGACGTTTGGGGAAAAATTGAATATGATTATCTTAGAGTTGAAGAAACCGAACTCGGATATATGCCAACAGAATTTATTTATCACACTGAAGATTCTGAAATAAAGAGAGTGGATTTATATTCAAGAATGGGTACTAGTTTAGATGACCCTTATGAACCTGTTTTTGGACCTATTGGCAAACATTTTAAAAGAAAGGGCTCAAATCTAAATTATGAAAAATTGGTTGGATTATATCTTGATTCAAAAGAAAAACTGGTTGAAAAAACAGAATTAACTGAAAATCAGGTATTTTTTGTTGAACAACGTTCAGCTTGGTATCCAAGTTATTCTAAACAGCAGAAGGAACAATAGAAATAATAAAGGTTATTTCACTTTAATAATTAACTCTCTATTTCTTGGTTTGTTGTCAAAGTCAATGAAAATAATCTGCTGCCATGTTCCCAAAACCAAATCACTATTTTCCACCGGAATGCACATTGATGGTTTAAGCAAAGCGCTTCTTACATGCGCATAACCATTTCCATCACCCCATCTTTTGTTATGTTCGTAATCTTTGTTCATAGGAGCAATCTTTTCAAGAGCATTTTTCAAATCAGAAATCGCTCCCGTTTCAAATTCAATTGTTGTGATTCCGCCTGTTGAACCCGGGCAGAAAATAAGACAAATTCCATTTTTAACTCTTGATTCTTTTACAATTTCCCTGACTTTGTCTGTGATGTCAATTATATCATTGAATCCTTTTGTCTGGATTGAGAAGTTCATAAATAATATTTCACAATATTACTAAATCATTAAAATTAAATTTTTATAAGTTCTAATTGAAAAAAATACTCTTTGGAGAGGGATTATTCTTCCTTCCAAGGTTGATATTCTAACTTCCAAGGTATAGTTTCATTAAGTTGTTCAAGAATTTTTCTGGTTTTTAATTTTCCAGAAAAAGAGCTATAACTTCCAAAATATACTTTTAATCCATTGCTGATATCTATTAAAGAAAAACTATATGGAAAATTATCTATACGTATAATAAAAGTATCTTGTATTTTAAGCCATTCTGTTCCAGAGTGACCAGTTATAATCATATTTGGTCTTCTTTTAGTTCTATTTAAAAAATCTTTTATATCTAAAGTAGAAGCATGAGTAAATATTATTGAAGATTCTTCTATCAAAGGCATGACTTTTTTTAATTTTTTCTTAAAATGTATTTGATCATAATCCAAGGAAGAGCATTTATAATTTCCCAATTTGAAGGTCTGTGTAGTTATTATTTTTTCATTATCACCTAAAACCTTCTGCACGAGGTCGTTATAATTTATATCAGCATCATTATTTCCTCTTATAAATACTATTCTTTTTATCTCTTTTTTATCCAAACAATGTTTCACAAATTTAATAAATATATTTTGAAATAAGATTTTTATAGCTTCACAAGAATCATAATATGCTTGAATAATAAAATCTCCATGTTTTTTAACAATTTTGGGTATATTAAAATCCTGCTCAAAAGTATATCCTTGCAACTCTTTTTCTATTTCTTTTTTCTGTTTTGGAGTTATCGGAAATCTTTGACAACCTTGTCTTAAAATATCCCCTAAAAATAAGATATAATTTGGTTTTATTTCATCTATTAATTTTTCACAGTCTACAAACGTTTTTACATCAGAGATACACAACAATCTGCAAAAGGAGGATTCCATAAACTAAATTATTTTGTATGATTTATTTACAATTTCCTAGACATTATCTGTAACATTTATGCCTTATTGAAACCATTTGTTGAAATTGAAAAATTCATAAATTAAAATAAGAATTGAATTAGTTAAGATTATCTTTTACATAAAGATAAAATGCATCCAAGAGTTGTTCAAAATTAAATTCTTCGGTGCAATATTTCATAATTTTATTGAATTCCTTGTCATCATAAAATTGGCTGCACTCTAAACCATTACCTTCTTTAATCTGAAGTTTAAAGAATTTACAAGATTCTTTGTGATTAATACCCCATAGTTGTTCATGTTTCTTATTTTTATCAGAGATGATTGGACTTAATTGAAACAGGTCAATACTAAATGGTCTAAATAATAAATTATAAAGTTCTAAATCAGAAGCAATATTCAATATTTTCATCCGTCCAAACAAATAAGGTAAATCAAATTTCAAAATGTTAAAACCTATAATCTTCACATAGTTATCTTCATTCTCAATTTTTTTCAGAAATTTATAAAATTCAGTTAAAATTGTTTTCTCATCCGATTTCCATTCCTTTAAGAAAACAGGTGATTTAAGTTCTTCTTTTATTGGAGGTTTAAAATTGGGATAATAATTGTAGGCTATTACCAATATCTTGGATTCCGATAGGTAAGGATTTAAAGAGGAATGTGGATTACTCTGAGAGGAATAGGTTTCAATATCTAAAAACAAGTGCCCCATTTTAAAAATCCTTTGGAACAACGAAAATCAAATCTCTCTTAAATATTTTATCTTCTCCTTTAATTTCAACATCAGCTCTCTGACCCTGCAAGTCTTTGTTGATGATTATTTTTTTAAGTTTTCCTTTTACTCCTTTATTTCTGCCTCTAATAATTAAAACCTCGGCGTCTTCTTTGTAAGGAATAACTTCCAGAATTTTTCCGGATTTAATTGAAATTTTTATTGTGTCAGAAACCATATATTTGTCTTTATCTTCTTTTGACAACAGAATATTTCTGCCATTATGCAAGTTTAACTGGAGACCTTTTTTTACCATTGTTTTGCCTATAATTTTGCAGTATTTTGAATCTGTTTCTTTATCGCTAATTTTTTTGAATTCAAAACTTTTCTTTGAAGGTAGCACAAGATAACTCTCTTTATTTCCTTTATTTGTTACAATATCCATCAATCCAACTGGGAACCTCCCTTCTGTGATTTCTTTGCCATCCACAAGAATCTCTTTGTTATTTAGGATTTTCTTTGCATCTCTGCTGGTTTTGCCGAGCTTTAGAATGTCTCTGATAACGATTGTAATAGGTATTGATGTTGCTTTTGGATGAGGTCCCGGGATAGGGACAACTGCAAATCTCTCCTCTTTTCTTGCCAATGGCCAAAATCCAGGCATTTTTTGTCTTTTTAGGTGTGTCATAAATTAAATAAAAATTAAATAAAGCAGTTAAATCTTAAATTTCTCAAGTACTTTGATAATATCAGATTTCCAGATATTTCTTTTAAATGTAGAGGGAATTATAGGGGCATCTATATATCGACCATAATTTATCATATTTTGAGATATCCCTTTTTTTGGTCCAATATATTCTGTGGAGCTCACTTCAATTTCACCATCTCCGACCAAAGGTTTCAAAAAACCAACGATTTTATTTAGAGTTCTTCCTGTAGAAATACTATCATCTAATATTATTATTCTTTTATTTTCTATTTTTTCTTTTAGTTCAAACAGCTCAAGTATTGAAGATTTTTCATCTATTTTTGTTTCTCCGTTATGATCGCCTTCAGAATAACCAGAATATTTTAAATAAGCTATTTCAGGAGTTTTGTCCTGGACATAACTAAGGGTAAAAGGCAATTCTAAACCACCATTAAGAATACCCACTGCAGTATCATAATCTTGGGCTGAAAGGTTAATTCTATGGGCGTGTATAAGGTGTTCTATAGGATTGTCGAGTTGCCTTATTTTACTTTTGCATTCTTCTGGCAATAATCCGCAAATATCTTTTAATTTATCTGTTTGTTTAAATATACTCTTTGTATTAGGTTTATACTCCTCTAAAGACACGCAATTATACAGTTCTTCACAAATGTTATTAGAAATTTCTTTTAATTGCCCATATTCTTTTATTTTATCTATTACGGAAGCTCCACCTTCGCGGGTATTATGATTCCAGGCTGATAAAAAATGCAAACTGGAGTTTCTAAGGTAATCCAGACAATTATATATCTCATCCATAGTTTCTGAATCTTCCAGTTTATTTGCATATTTATCCAATTTGTCAAAATATTCTTTTTTATCAAAATCAATAATAAGATATCCGTGATTTATACAATCAAAATAATCTTTTTTCCGGTCAATACCCAAAATACTGTCTATATCCTGAAAAAGGCTGTTTGGGTCTTTTAAATTATATTTTGTTTCATCCCAAGTTAGTTCAGGCCATTTAGTGGCAAATAATGAACAAACTTCATAGTTTTCTTGTTCGTTGCCTTCCCAGCCAACTTTATCTATTATATGAGCTCCCATATAATTATAAGTATTTATATATATACCCTGTCATAGTAGTAACATATTGAATAAAATACCCAATCTAAACAAATTTATGTAATAGTTAGTTATTTATAAAATATATTTGAGACTTAATCAAGTATAACTATTTGTTTTATGGGTATATTGGATGTCAATCATAAAATATTTAGTTTTAATAAATAGACAGGATTATTTTTGGATTTGGAGAACTTTAGCTCTTTGATACCATTCTTCTATTGAGTTATCAATTCCTTTTTCCCACCAGAAACCTTTATTTCCATAATCTTTTATTGGTTCCTGAGGTGTTAAATCAGGTCTATGAAAAGGTGTCATTGCAGGATTATAATCAAACCCTTTACTATTTTTCCATCTTATATGCAATAATTCTTTTCCTTCAAATGAAATTCCGAGCATTTTCAAAGATCTTCTTATTGCAATGTCATGATAATGATTGTTTGGTGTTTCCTGAATTCCAAAATCCAACCCTGAATCAATGTTTGTCTTTGCAGTATCCCAAACATCTTTCCATTTTTTTAAAAATTCAACTTTATAAGGATTAGCTCGTAAATCTTCATAATATCCTGTAGTATATACAAGTTCGAGTGCTGGAATCTTTGAAAAGTAATTCTCTCCAAATTCCCATGCGATTCTCCAATTATCTTGACCAAATTGTTCATCCCAATGAGTATATAATTCATTTCTTTTCTTTCCAAAATATCCAGGTCTTTCAATAGTTTCCCATGTCATAATTAATGCAAATTTATAACTTATTATTCATAAGTAAATTAATTTAATCAAAATTTTACTGAAAAGTACCCCGATTGTTTTATGGGTGGTTACGGAAGATTAATCTCCAAATAACTTAGCCCAAAATCCTTTTTTCTCCTTTTTCTTTAGTTCTGCTTCAATTTTCTTGTTATAAGCATCAATATTCTTTTCTGCAAGTTCTGCGGCTTTTTTGTTATTTCCAACTCCAACTGTAAGCCCAACACCCACAATTATCACTTTCTTTTTCACTTCTTTCATGCACCTCCATACTGCTTCATCAACAAAAGGAAGTGCTTCTTTAATCTCTTTTTTCATTGGCATTAATGCCTGTTCAGGCTTCATTTTAACTATAACTCCATCAACAGGAATGTTTTTATCTGTGAGGAATGTTTCAGCAAAGAATCTTTCTGCTCCTCTTGGACCCATTGCAAACCCAACTCCTTCCGCAACCAATCCTATTTTCTCGCTTTCAAGAGCCCCGCTCGCATCTATTGTAATTATCTTATCTATTTTGTTCTTTGCAACAATTTTCCTGATTGCTTCATCAACATTTCCAAGGTTTGCTCCTGGACCATCAGCTTTTAATATAAAGACTTCTTTTCCTTTAATTTTTTTCTTTACAACAACAGTCCCTTCTGTAATCTCTTCAGTTTTTGAATCTCCGATTATATTTGCGGCGTAAAGTGGACCTATGCAGTCCCCAACAGGCAGATTGTTTATAAAAGCTGGTATTGAACTGGATAATGCTTTCATCTGTTTATCAATAAAAGGCAATTGCATCTGCAGTATCATTCCTATCTGGAAATTTTTTGTCTGTTTTATAAGTTCAATAAAATGTTTTATAATCTTTGTTATTTGGTACAAACCAATTGTGTGGGTTATGCTTGCGGATAAATTTTTCTTGTATTCTTTTGAAAATCCTTCAGTAATATCTTCAACAAATAAATCAAGTTTTTTGTCGTGCCTATTTGTAATATATCTGACTTTTTTTGCAATGCCATTGGGGTCTATGGAATCGGGTTCAACAACAAAAGTCTCCATTATTCTGTCTATACTGGCTTTCAGTTGTTTGTTTGTAAGTTTTGTTTTCCTGTCTATTTTTTTGAGTATTAATTTCTGCGCTTTTGTTGTCATTTCTTCGTAACTTGCGGCTTTGGCATTTAATAATGTAAGAATCTGGTAGAGCATGATTTTTGGGAAAAAGAACATCAATGCAATGAAAAGCACAAAACTTATTATCTCAAAGACGCCTCCGAACATTATATTATTAGATTAAATTAAATATAGTTTAATTTGGTTGTTTTTATTTTTGATTCCACTTAAATATATTATTTTTTTTTTTTTTTGATTAATTTGAAGGGTTATAACTTTCTTTCTCGCTTTCAAATAAGCAATATCTTTGTATGCTTTTTCTCCATAAAAAACCGGGTAATGACCATCATTTAGTTCTTGTAGATTTGTGATATCTTTTTCTACACTTTCTATTTTTACACTACTTATTATCTCGTAAATATTAAAGGACTTTAATTTCATTTCGGGATTTCGGCTGTTAAGAATCATTCTCTTTGCATCTTTGATACTTTTTTTGTCAGGGTAAATTTCCAAGGAAATAGAATTTGGAATATTTTCTATCAAACTTCCCCCTGTTGAAAATCGATCATTCATTAAAATTAGGTTCTCCACCCCTAATCGCGATGCAAGCTTAAGTTGTTTTAAATTGGTAATGATTCCTATGGGCGGCATCTTTGCTGTTGTTGTGTGCAAATCAATGATTATATCTTCATTCCTTTTGGATAAGATTTGTTTCAATTCTTTGGCTCTTTGTGATTCCTGAGTGCCTCTTTTATTAAAGCTGCGGTTAAGGTCTGATTCTGAGAATCGTATTTGTTTATTTCTCGCTTCCGGATTTCCCAGCAGGATATTAATTCCATATTTTTTATTTAATTGTTTGGCTATTTTTTCTGTAATGATTTCATCGCCATGCAAACAGTATATTAATAACATTATAGTAAAAAGATAAATAAAATTAATCAGGCAAATAAGATGATAAATATTATCGTAAAATCATAATTCATTAAGAAATTTTTAGTATTAGATTTTGTTTTCTATTTTTTTCTTGGTTTCCGCTTTAACTTTTTTCACTTCCTGATTATCTTTTGATTCTTCTGTTTTTGTCTCGACCTTTTTAACTTCGGTTTTTTCTTCTGTTTTTGTCTCGGTTTTTTCTTTAACTTCAACTTTCTTTTCCACAGGCGTTTTTATCTCGGTCTTTTTCTCTTCCGCAATCTGAGTTCTCACTTTAGTTTCAATCTCTTTAGTTATCTGTGTTTTTAAATCTTTTTTTATTTCATCTTTTTTAGCTTCGGTTTTTGTTTTGGATTCAACTGCCTTTTTCCCAACACGTTCTTTAAGAATTACTTCAAGATGAGCTGCTTTTATTCTTGAACCTATGTTCCTTTTGTGCCTTCTCCTGTGCATATGCGTTCCTTCCAAAGGCGCTATGTGCAGAATGTACATATTCTCTGTATCAAGATTCTTAAACTCCGCATTCTTTTCAGCGGATAAAATTATATTCAGGACTTCTCTTGTTGTTTTAGGGTAATATCGACCTCCGATGTTCCTTTTTGCTTTCAAAACATCTTCAAGGAACTGTTTTGCTACAGGCAACCCAAGACCTCTTACTGATTTGCACACTGGTTTGGCGTTTTTAACTGATATTCTAAGGTTATTTGAGCATGCTTTTGCCACATTATCCCCCTCAACTTTTCTGCTATACATAAACCTTTTCAAATAAAATTAATAAGTATCGATTTATTGCAAAATTCAGGTATATCTCACGAACGAAAATAAGGGCAAAATCATTAATATTTTGAGTACAAAGAGAATGTATTTAAGTCAATATATACATTCTTCTGAAAAGGATGGTCTTCAGGAACTATTAAGTACAACATTTTATTATATTTATATAATTCGCCTGTATAAGTATTCTTAGGCACTAACACCTCATCTACACAATTTACTATATCTTTTTTTAGGTTGTAACTGCCTTTAAGTTCACCTTTTTTACGTAAAAAATTCATTCCTTCTTCTACTAAAGGTTTTATCCTGCCATTCGAAAGATTCTTAATGCCTAAAAATTTATAGTCTATATCTAAAATCATCCGAGCATCGCCGCAACCTTTATGAATATTTGTCGGGTATTCAGGGTTTTTTTCACCCCATTCTGTCCAAGCTTCTTTTAGAAGTTTTAAGGCATATGTGATTCCACCCATTCCTTCGTTTATTGTGGCAGAGCCTATTGCTTTTTTAGTTTCATCATCTATAAAATTGCTCCAGTCTCTTTCCGGATAATTTCCCATATTAAATATACTAAAAAAATTAAATACTTTTAGCACCGCTGAGTAATTAGACTTAATAAACTATTATCTGATTATTTATGGGTGATGATATTTTAAGGTGCGGTCTATATGACAATTATTTTGATATAATAGATAAATCAACCTTTGATTATATTTTAGATAATTTCAATAGAAAGACAGATGTTAAAGAAGATAGATTTAAAAGAACTTGCATTTTCGATTTGATAGGACCTTTTGTAAAAGGATATAAAACGGTTCTTGATGTAGGTGTGGGGCAAGGCATAAATTCATTATTTTTATTGAAAAATGGTTATATGGATAATTTAATTGGATTGGATAATGATTCTAAAGTCTTGGAAATGTTTCTACAGAATGCGAAGAGGTTGGGTGTAGAAGATAGAGTTGAAGCAGTTAACTGGGATATGATTTATGGTATTGAGGCTCAATATTCACCAGATTGTGTATTGAGTATGGATGTGTTATATGGGAATTCTTCTTCTGTATTTGGAAAAAATCCGGGAGGGTTTGATTCTTTAGGTTTGGATGACAATATTACTGTAGGCGCATTATCCGATACTGGAGCCAATAAAATCATAATTACTCGTCTTTGCGGAAACACTAGCGGTACATGTGAGAACCCCTATAATATGAAACAGGATTTAGAATCTGTAGATTACAAAGTAGTGGATTTTGGAAGTAAAATTTACGATGACTTTGCTTTAGATTATGCGATATCCCAGAAAAAATAAGTTCCAAAAATATTATAGTTTTAAAATTGTGCTAAATTTAATTGAACCGTATTATTTTTTGGAAGCGCTAAACTTTGTTCCCTTTGAAGCTCCTATACCAGCAGAACCGTGATGAAGTGATTTTCTTGTTAATGCGAATTCACCAAGCCTATGCCCCACAAGTTCATCAGTAATATCAACTGCAACAAATTCTTTTCCATTATGAATCCCGATTTTGTGCCCTATCATTTCAGGTAAAATTATCATGTCTCTGCAATGGGTTTTAACAAATTTTCGCCCTTTTTGTTCTTTAAACTTGTCTACTGCGGTTAATACCTTGTTTTCTTCTTCTGTAAGACCTCTCTTAAATTTCCTTCTTATTTCAGAGGGCAATAGCTCTACAAATTCCTCTCTTGAAAGCTCTTTTGGCTTTTTCCCCTTGTAGATAAAGTCTGCCATAATTAAGAATAAAAATTAAATAGTTATCAAATTCTGAATATTTCAATATTCTTTAGGATATTATATATGAATCTAAAAGAATTGCGGGAATTTCTCGGTTCTGGCAGGAATCTGGATGATTTGCCGGATTATTTCTCAATTATTGTTGATAGGAGAAAGTTTGAGTTTAAGAGAACCCCGAAGAAAGCCCAAAAACTGCTAAAATACCCAAGAGACAAGTTAATGGAAGAGATAAAATGGCCCCAGAATGCGGGAACTTATGATATTGGGGATGTTGCAAACCCGGTTATGTTAATATGCCCGGCTCAGGACAGGGAATTGCAGGAACATGCAATCTATGCTGGAGTATGCGCAACAGGACCCTGTTTAACCCCGAGGGGAGTTGAGCTCCTGATAACAAACACAATCTCAAACCCAAACATAAGGTTTTTGATTCTTGCGGGAAGAGATTCCGGGCATTTAACCGGTGATTTAATTGAAAACTTAATATTGAAAGGGGTTGATGAAAATAGAAAAGTAATTGGGACAAAGTGTCCTTCTTTCCCTTATCTGCCAAACCTCAGTCTGGAAGCAATAAATAGATTTAGGGAACAGTTAGTGGTTATAGATTTGATTGGGGTTTTTGATTCCACTCTAATAACTTTAATAATTCGGCTTTGTTTGCAGGAACCAAGTAATGCTTATGAATTGACCTATGGAGAAAAACCTTCGTCTCTCTTTAAACAAATTGAAGACCCAAAAAAAATTACCCACACTTTGTTTGATAAAGGGACTGAAAACAAAGAACCTGTGGTGTTGTCTTATTCTTTGGTTGATTTGCAGTCCCTTCCTTACGAAGCATTTTCAACAACAGGAACCACGGTTTACGCTTCCACTGTTGAGGAAGCCCATAGAATACTTGTTGATTTTTTAAAAAGAGCCGGGGTGTGGGTAAAACAGGAAAGCAACAGGATGGGTCTGGATGTGATTGCAACAACAATTGTTGTGGAAAATCTTGAGCAGGGTCTTTATCCAAAAAATTACAAGCCAGTAGAATGGGTCAATTCTGATGAAAAAATGAAGCAGTATTTGAAAGCTTATGGGGTGTGGAACTATTTAGTTCCCTGGAGCAATGTTGTGTTTGATGAAAATCTTGAAAAAACAGTTCCTTCCATTCCGGACATGAAATATCTATCTTATTCTTACGGAACGAGGATTACCGCAAAGGGAATGGATTCCTGCAAAAGAGAGGAGAAGGAAGGAATTATCAGACTGGTAAAATCTTTCCAGGAAAAATATTATGAAAAAGTTCCTGATTTTAAATCAATCCTGAATTTCTATCATGATTTGAAAGGGATTCAAAAACAAAGTTTTAATCAATTGCTGGCAATTACCAAAGCCTGTTCCATTATTGTTAAAGATAATATTACCGGGACTTACAGACCTTACCTGCAGTTGCACGTTGCGGATGATTTAAAACCAATTGACCCAAGAAAAATGCACAACCCATGTTATTGTATGTTTGTTCCGTTTTTCAGGAAAACCTATTATCGGGAATATGATAAGGATGGGGTTACACGCAGGTTTTTGGTTCCTTCTTTGAGCGTGGAAAAAGAAAATGATTTGAAGTATGATTGGTTGTTTATGCCATCAGCCTATCTAAGAGCCCACGATTGGTTTGCATTCCCCGCAAATGTCCACGGTTCTCTTGCAATGGGGAATTTTATTTTGCAAAACATTGAGAAAGATACAGGGAAGAAAATTCCCTGGGGCTGTTATTCGCACCATGCTTCATCATTGCATCTTGTTGATTATTCATTAGATAAAAATATGCTTGAAAAACTTAACAGGACTTTGCCTTCAGATAAATAAAGAAAAAAATAAGAAGAATATAAACAAAGTAAGCAGGGCGGTTAATGCGGTTCTTGCGCTTCCAACTGCAAATTTACTGAGAAAATATACCAATGGAGTTAAGATAAGGAATGCAAGAATAACCCCTGAAGGACCCCCAACAGCAATTCCATAAATCAGAGAATTTATGAGTTCTATAAATAATGAGAAAACTGTGGTAATGGTTATGATGGTATTTGATAAGATTACATAGAAAATCTGGAATAGAATGGATAATGGCGAGTCTACCATATATTATTTATTTCTTAATGGATTATATGCAATTTTAATTGTTTAAATAAACTTAAATGTGAAAATTAGTTTTGAATAAAACCAATTATGATTATTTTATGGAGTGGTATATATTTGCTTTTGCCTGCGCTTTTGTAGTTTCACTTGCCGCAATAACTGAAAAAAGAACATTAATCAAAGAGCATGCCATGGAATTTTCCACAGTTCTTGCAATATTCAACTGTATTTTATCCCTGCCTTTATTAGTCTTTGCGGATTTTAGCATCTTTTATAACTCAATAGATTTGCTTATTTTAATTTATTGCGCCTCGCTTCTCGGAAGTGTTGCGTTTCTGTTAATTGCGAAAAGTATGAGGCATATGGATATTTCAATAGTATCTCCATTGCTCAATTTCAATCCCGCTGTAGTGGCTGTGTTGGCATTTATACTTCTCGGGGAAAAACTTACTTTAGTTCAGATTGTGGGAATTGTAATACTCATGATTGGAGCTTATCTATTGGAATCAAATAATGGCAGAAACAATTTTGCAAAAACAATAAAAGAGTTTACAACCTCAAAATATATACACTATATAATTATTTCAGTTTTTCTCTATGGTTTAAGTTCAATAATTGATAAATATGCTCTTGGTTTTATAACACCGGTCACTTATTTAGCAACTCTGCAGTTTTTTATAGCAATAAATTTTATCATAATGATTCATCTGTTCCACAATGGCATTTATGGAATAAAAAACGGAATAATGAAAGCAGGAAAATGGATATTTATTGTTGCTGTTTTTACAGTGTCCTACAGACTTCTGCAGTTGCAGGCAGTATCCATGGTTTATGTAAGTCTGGTAATACCTATCAAAAAATTAGGAACTCTTTTTTCAACAATAATAGGAGGGGAAATATTTCATGAAAAAAATATATTGAAAAAAGCCATTGCCTGTCTTGTTATGTTGCTTGGAGTGTATTTGATAGTTATCTAATTTAGAATTACCTAAAAGTTGTAAAGATTATAATTTTCTCAATCGCATAAGGATTTCCAGACCTCTGTCTAATTCATTATCTTCATTTTTTAACCCTGCTTTTTCATTTTCTTCCCTCAAAGATAACATTAAAAGATAAGGATTGTTTTTGTTTATTTTGGATGAATCATCGGATTCAATTATCTCTGTAAACTCAGGTTTTCCTATGTAATACAAGTATTCGTTGAAATTTTTAAATGGTCCTGAATTCTGGGTATATACTTTATGAAGTGCATCTGTAAAATCATCTTCTGTAGTGCCGTTAGCTTCATGATAAATCTGGTAAGCTTTAAGTACGGTCAAAGGCACGCCAAAGCCCCTATTATGGAAATTCTTATAAACCTCTTCAGGTATTTTTTCTAAGTCAAACAGACTACCTGCCAAGTGCAACACTTCCATAAAATCAGAAACATTAAAACTTTAAATGACAATAACCTTCATTCATTCAGGATATAACTTGCGGTTATTTTCTAAGATAGTATTTTTTTCTGGTTTCGTCGAATTTTTCAATTGAATACCATAACATTGTCCTAGGCATTGTTTTGTGGTGTTTTTCAAGGAATTTTTCTTCTGTATTCTGGTCTCTCTTTCCAATTTCCCTTAGCATCCATCCAACTGATTTATGTATTAAATCGTGGTTGTCGTTCAGGAGAATTTTGGAAATATTCAGGGTATCCTCAAACTGGTTGTTTTTTATGAAAGTGAATGTTGAGATTATTGAAATTCTTTTCTCCCACAGGTTTTTTGATTTTGCTAATTTGTATAGAATTTTCCTGTCTTTATTTAGGAGGTAATCCCCGATAATGTGGGGGGCTGATATATCAACCAAATCCCAGTTGTTGATATTATTTGTGTTCTTTAAGTAAAAATTGAATATTTCTTTCTTTTCTGTTTTATCTGATTTCCTGTATTTGTCAATCAGTATGAACAAAGAACATGCCCTGTATTCGTGGATGTTTGAGGACAGTAATTCCTGCAATTCTTTAAGTGATAAATTGATGTATTTCTTTGCTGTCTTTCTTTGCTCGGGAACAGTGACTCCAAGAAAAGTATCTCCCTCCCCGTACTCGCCTTTCCCTGTTTTGAAAAATCTCAAATAAACTTTTGCTTTCTCCGGGTTTTTTAGTTTTTGGAGTTCTTGTTTTAGTGTTGGCATAATTTAGTGAATTAGAAGAAATATTAATTGGTAAAATCGTTTTATAAATTAATATTTAGTGGTGAATATTATGTCTGAATTGATTGTATTCTGCAGTCCCCAGCAGGTTTATGCGGGGAAATTAGAAAAAGATGTTGCCAGAGAGTACACTAAAATGGCTATTGATGATTATGATAAACTAATTTCTTTTGATGAAAAATATATGCCTTTTGTTGAAACTCCTGATTATGAATTTGTTGTTGGGCAAAAAGGCAGTAGAAATTTATTATTAACTTTGTTTGCGCAACAACCAATGACAAGAGTTGGAGATGTTTATGAGAATTTTAAATCTTCGAGTTATCTTTTCAATCCGGAATCCAAAGAAGGATTGTGTTTACCTGATTTGGATGTTGTTCAAATAGAAGGAAATTCTCGGGTTCGGGATGCCGCAAAAACAATTAAACAATTTTATGAAGATTTTGGGTGGGAGGCTTATATTTTTGATGGTCAAATTGAGGAAAGGATTGTGGTCAATCCAATTTCTGAGAGGTATGATAAACCTATTGAAATAATACCCCCGGAAATCCTCAGAGAAATTGCAGAGGAAACTGTTGGGTATGATTTGAATGGGTTGTGTTTCTAATTGGGTGCTTTTTCGTATAAATTCTTAACAGTAAATTTCAGCATTTACTTTTCTATTGTTTAATGTATAAATTCAAGTATAGAAATCTTTATATATTACTAAAATTATATAATACCATGGATAAAAATAAAAAAGAAACCACATCCATAAAGATAAACCCCTATTTATGGAAAGAAACAAAAAAATATTGTATTGATAAAGATATAACTATCTCCAATTTAATTGAAAATCTATTAAAGAAAGAGATAAATATAAAATAGGTGATTAAAATGATAAAAATAACTAATAATTTTTCAAAAAAATCAAAAGTGATATTACATAAAGGAGATACAGCAGATTTTATAAAAACTATTCCGGAAAATAGTATAAAACTTATAATTACTTCTCCACCTTATAATGTTGGAAAATCTTATGAAAAAAGACAAGATATAAATAAATATCTCGAATGGCACAAACCTTTGATTAAAGAAATGGTTAGAATTTTGCATCCCGAAGGGAGTTTATGTTGGCAAGTTGGAAACTATGTAAAAAAAGGAGAAATCTACCCTTTAGATATTTATTATTATGAATTTTTTAAGAGTTTAGGATTAAAATTAAGAAACAGAATTATTTGGCACTTTGGACATGGCTTGCATGCAAAAAAGAGATTTTCTGGGAGATATGAAACTCTATTATGGTTTACCAAAGAAGACAAATATACTTTCAATTTAGACCCCGTAAGAGTCCCATCAAAGTACCCAAACAAAAAATATTTTAAAGGAAAGAAAAAAGGATTATTATCTGGTAACCCTTTAGGCAAAAATCCTTCTGATTTTTGGAACGTAATTTATGATGATTGGGAAAAAGCTGTATGGGAAATACCTAATGTTAAAAACAACCATCCAGAAAAAACGATACACCCTTGCCAATTCCCTGTTGAATTAGTGGAAAGATGTGTTCTGGCATTAACAAATGAAAGTGATTATATTTATGACCCTTATGCAGGGGTAGGTAGTGCATTAATTGCAGGATTAAAACATAATAGAAAAGTAATTGGAAGTGAAAAAGAAGAAGAATATGTTGAAATAACTAAAGATAGAATAAAATCTTTTTTAAATGGAAACTTAAAATTAAGACCTTTGGGAAAACCAATTTATGATCCTTCAAAAAAGAATTAATGAGCAATTCCTATGATTAATAAAGGAACAGGTGGGCTTGTTCTTCCTTGTCTCATTAAATTATAAACTTCTCCTTCATAATATGCAACTCCAGAGGACATTTCTTTCTGCATTTCTTTCATAGGTAATATTTCAACACCCACATTAATAACCCCACCTGTATAGAATAACATATGTTTAACAAATAAGTCATAGGCAACAAAAGCATATTTTCCAAATTGAACTTCAACAGCAACCTTATCTTTTACAAAATCAGTCTGATTATAAGAAGGAATAATTTTTTTATTTTTATTCTTAAAATATTCTTTTTGTTCTAATAATGATAAATTTTGTGTATTTTTTACGTCTTCTTCATCTGTAGTAACACAATAAGCATATCGGCTTTCTTTCCAACCTTTTTTATAAAATGCTTCTTTAAATGCTTTATTTATTTCAACTGGATTAAATAAATTCTTTCCTTTCATAGTTTTTTCTTTACTTATTTTTGTTTTGAAATTATTTGCATTAATGTTTTTTATTATATTTTTTATTTCATCAAGAATCTGTTTTTTATGAACTTTTAAAGATTCGTAACCGTTCAAGTGGCTATAATTTTCTACAATTCTCATAATTTTAAATAAATATTATTTATTGAACCCCTATTGGTGTAAATTATAACTAAAATCTGGATATGTTTAAATATTTATTAAAATAACTTATATATGATACATTTCATAATTGCGGTCGTATTTTTCATTGTTATAGGATTCCTATTTGGTTATTTTATTCATGGAAAGACAAATTTAAGTTTGATGTATCAAATATTATGCGATTTTGGTGGTTTTGCCGTTCTTTTTGCAATAATATATTTTTTGTATAACTTTAGTACTGGGGTTGGTTTTATAGATGAGTTAATTGTAACAATAATGGGTATTGTGTTGAGTTTTTTACTTCTTCTAGCTATTATTTTATTTATATTTGGAATATGGCTTGGAGATTTAGTTGAAAAGAAAAAATAAAGTATATTTCGTCAGAACTTCTTTATCTCTTTGAGGCTATAACCTTTCGATTCTATGGGTGAATGAAATTTAACAAAGAATTTTACGGTTTCGTTTCATCCACATTTTCTCTTCGTAAAATTCCAATATTGATTCAATTTTTATCCAATATTTCTATAAAATTATGAACCAAGAATTAGAAATAAGAAGCTTCATCTCAAAAAAACAATATGAAAAACTCTTAAACTTTTTCAGGGAAAATGCCAAACTGATTAAAGAGGATTATCAGGAAACATTTTATTTTGATTCCAAACAGGATTTAAGAATACAGAAAAACAATTTTTATTCAAAAATCTGGATGAAGAAAGGCAACCTCCATGATGAATGCAGGGAGGAAATTGAAATAAAATTCAGCAGGGATGAATTTGAAAATCTTGAAAACCTGTTTGTTGGTTTAGGATATAATGTGGAAATAAAATGGTTCAGAAAAAGATATGAATTTGAGTGGAATAAAACCAAAGTGTGCATGGATTTCACAAAGGGATACGGATACATAATTGAACTGGAGAAAATGTGTTCCACCGAAGAAAAACAGGCAATGAAAATTCTTGAGGAATTAAAACAAAACCTAAAATCCCTCAACATCAATTTAACTCCAAAAGAGGAATTTAAAAAGAAATTCGAGTATTATAAGGAAAACTGGAGAAAGTTGACTGAAGAATAAAAAGAGTTGCCCGGAATTTACCTATCGATAAATTTTTATTAAAAGAAATTCGCTTATTAAATATGGAACATCTTGCAATCATGAAAAAATCATTAGGATATCTTGAAAAAATAACTTCCAGTGATAAAATTATAGAATCAAGATGGTATAATTCAAGAAAATCTCCCTGGAATAAAATAAAAAAAAGGGATATAGTATATTTCCAAAATTCAGGATGCGCAGTAACTGTAAAATCAAAAGTAAAACAAGTTATTCAATTCGAAGATTTAACTCCAGGTAAAGTAAATAAAATTCTTTTGGAATTTGGCAAACAAATTGGAATTCAAAATTTAAAACTTTTTTTTGAAGGAATTAAAACCAAGCGTTACTGCATCTTAATTTTTCTGGAAAATATTAAAGAGATTTCTCCTTTTTTTATAGACAAAAGTGGATTTGGTATGATGTCCGCGTGGATTTCTATTGATAATATAAATCAAATAAAACGGTAAATTCCTAAACTCAAAACGCTTCGCTTATCCTCGTATAACAGGCATTGAACAGTTCCGCCTTCGGCTCTACTCAAATCACAATTCCAAAAACTTCTTTGAACTGCGAGTTAAATCCAATCTCGTAAGAACAATCGGGTTATTAAAGAAGGAATCAATATTATCTTATGAAAAATAGTTTAATTGTTGGAATTGTCATTCTTGTTTCAGTAATTGCTTTAGGAATTTACTTTTATCCTCAAGAAGAAGAATATTGTTATCTTAGAGAAAAAGAAGGATTATCCATTCCTGAAGAGGCGAAGCAAGGATTATCTCTTTCTGAAGCTAAAGAAATAGCAGTCAATAGTGAATGCGGGGATAGACTTAAAGAGACTTATATGTGCAATGAGGATACAGGAAGTTGGTGGATTGATTTGGATATAGAAAAAGAAGGATGCAATCCTGCATGTGTTGTTTATGTAATATCAAAAGAAGCGGAAATAAACTGGAGATGCACAGGTTTAATTGAACCCTAATTCTTCATTTTCACAATTATTTTTATCCAATAATCCTATAAACTTATGAAACTAAACAAATCAGAATTATTTCTTTTAATCTTACTCCTAATTTCATTTATAATCAGTTTATATTTTTACCCACAATTACCCGACGAAATGGCTTCGCACTGGAATGCTCAGGGGGAAGTAGATGGTTACATGTCAAAGTTTTGGGGCTTGTTTTTATTGCCTTTCATTCTCACAGGACTCGCTTTGCTTTTCATAGCCATCCCAAGAATAGACCCCTTAAAGGAAAATATTGAGAAATCCAGAAAATATTATAATGGATTCATAATCATATTTTTTATCTTCATGCTATTAATCCAAATCCACATAATTCTCTGGAATCTTGGAACTAAAATAAGCCTGAATTTAGTCCTTCCAGTTTTAATAGGGATTATGTTCTATTATATCGGAGGTCTTCTTGAAAATATAAAAAGAAATTGGTTTATAGGAATAAGAACCCCCTGGACTATGAGCAATGAAAAAGTATGGGATAAAACGCATAAATTAGCAGGAAAATTATTCAGATTGGCAGGTATAATTGCGTTCATGGGAATATTCTTCCCAGATCAGGCAATATATTTTATAATAATTCCCGCAATTTTAATTGCTTTGTATACGATAATTTATTCTTATCTTGAATTTCAAAAACAACTTAAAAAATAAAGTTGTTAAATATTTCATTTATCTTTACCATCATAAAAGTGTCTGGTTATATCGCATTTCAATTTAATAAAATCCGGAGCTAATTTATCTCTTGGATAAGGTAATTTGTTTTCAATAATTCTGTTCACTGTTGAAGGTGTTTTTGACAGGATAACTATTCTTTGGGCAAGGAATATTGCTTCTTCAATATTATGCGTAATAAAAATAACTGTTTTTCTTGTTTTTTTCCATATTTTAATAAGTTCTGTTTGAAGAGTATTTCTTGTCTGTTCATCCAAAGCCCCGAAAGGCTCATCCATTAACAATACTTCAGGGTTTGTAGCCAGAGCCCGCGCCACAGCAACCCTTTGTTTCATTCCTCCCGAGAGTTCACATGGATAATGCTTTTTAAAATCTTCCAAATCAACAAGTTTGAGATATTCTTCACTGATTTTCATTTGTTCTTTTCTCCCCAGTTTTTTCATCTCCAGACCAAAAGTAACATTTTCAAGCACTGTTCTCCACCCAAATAATGAAAATTCCTGAAACACCATTCCCAAAGCAGAACTTACCTCTTTGATGCTTTTGTCATCCAATTTTATGCTTCCTTTGGAAGGATGCTCCAGACCCATAATTATTCTCAGCAAAGTTGTCTTCCCGCAGCCAGAGGGACCGACTATTGCTATAAATTCTGATTTCTTTACATTTAGGTTGATATTGTCCAATACTAATAGCTTTTTGCTGTTTCTTTTAAATGTCTTGGACAGGTTCTTTAATTGAAGTTGGTACATAATTATATTTGTCTTATATTTGTTCCTTTTTTCCATTTTAATAAGTTTGCTTCTGCGTATTTAAGCAATCTGTCCATTGACAGACCCATTACCCCAAGGATAAGCATATATAATGCAACCCTATCCATCATATGAAGGGAGTAATATTGCCACAGCATATTTCCCACACCAACATTGCCCAGACCATAGTTATCCAGTCCAAACATCTCTGCTGCAACAACGCACATCCATCCAATGCCAATAGATATTCTGATGCCTGAAAGAATATAAGGGAAGGAAGAAGGCAAAGCAACATGTCTTATCAGATTAATGTTTTTTTTGCAACCCAATACTTTTGCTGCTTCAACAAGCCGTTTGGGGATATTGCGAAACCCGGTATAGGTGTTTGTCAAAATAGGAAACAATGCTCCTATAAATATGATAAACCCCGCAGAATAATCCGAAAGACCAAACCAGATTATTGCAAAAGGAATCCATGCCAATGGGGGTATTGGTCTGAGCATTTCAATAATTGGATCAAAAAACTGGTCTGCGTTCTTGTACCACCCCATTAATGCGCCAATCGGAATCCCGATAATAAGAGCGAAAAAGAGACCGGTTGATAAATGAAGCAGGCTTACTGCGAGATCTATTGGAATATCAGAAGATAATTCAAAAAAGGCTTTTATTACCTCACTTACAGTCGGAAGTATAAGAGGGTCATTTATAAGATATTGTGAAATTATCTGCCAAAGGAATAAGAAGAGAAGAATGGAGAATATCTGGATTTTATTTTTTTTAAGGTTGTTCATAAATATAGATATAATTCATTTTTTATTGTATCTGATTGTAAAAACTCATATCAAATAAATCTTCCTGTTTTGGCATTTTTTCAATATAACCCAAATCATATTGAACTTTTGCAAAGGAAAGCACAGAATTAACGATTTCTTTGGGATCTGTTATCCATGCGCCGTCCCAGTGTTTCAGTGAATAATCAATCACCTCTTCTGAAAGTTTTATTTTTTTTGCGCATATCTTTTTTGCGTCATCTGTGTCCGAATAAATATAATTTGTTGCTCTAATATGGATATCCAGAATTTCTTTCACCATCTCAGGATATTCTCTTATTAATTTGCCGCTTACAACAATAACACAGCATGCGTGATCAGGCCACATTGTGCCGGATAGCTCTACCATTTTTCCTTTTTTGTCAAGTTCTATTTTTGAAGGGGATGGAGCTGGAAGAAATACTCCATCTATCTGTCCCGCTTCTATTGCGGTTATAGCATCGCCAGGACCCATGGCAACAATTCTTAAATCTTTGTCAGGGTCAATATTGTTCTGTTTTAGCCAGTGTTTAAGGACGCTGTCCTGAATTGAACCTGGGGGAAATGTTGCGATTTTTTTGCCGATAAGATCATTTGGACCTTTATAACTATCCGCAAGTTCTGGTTTTAATACAAGCGCGGAACCGCTAATCTGGACTGCCGCTATTATTTTTGCGTCAAGACCTTTTGAAATAGCGCTTATTGCGGGCGCTGCGCCCACATAAGCAATGTCAAGTTCTCCTCCAAGCATTGCATGCATTTCCGGGGGACCGCTTGGGAATAATCTATCTTCTGTTTTTGTAATCCCATATTTGCTAAAAATCTCATGCCACCATCCTTTATCCATTGCTACCATTTCAGCAATCTGGTGTGTGCTTGGCTGGACACCAATTGTTATTGTATTTAATTTTGCTTCTTCTGCTTGCTGCTGGGAGGTGCATCCGCTTAGACCAATAATTAGAATAATAATTGCTGCAATATATTTATATACTCTATTTTTCCCCATATATACATTATTTAAAATAATAAATACTTGTTATTTTAATTCTAAAGAAAAGTATCGAGAAATATTTGATTAAATAAACTCAATCATTCCAGCAATCTTATCAAATCTTATATACGCTCCACTATTCTCAAATTTCAAAACAACTTAAAAAATAAACTATTTCAATTCTATTTGTCAAATTTAAAACAAAATTTTACTCACAAAATTAGAATTATTCGGAAGTGTCCTTTTCAACATTTGCTGCTTTTGGACCTTTATCTCCCTGTTCTATCTCAAACACAACTTTGTCTCCATCGTTTATTTTTGTTCCTTCTTTAAGACCTGTGCTGTGTACGAAATATTCTTTTCCATCTTCTCCAGCAATGAATCCAAAGCCTTTGAAGTCGTTAAAGAATTTTACTTCTCCTTTTATTTTATCTGCCATATATAATTTACCTGAAAACCTTTAAATATCGTGAAAACCTCCCAATTATACCTTTATTCCCCAAAATAAGACATAATCCCTGAGAATAAATAAAAATAGGTAAATTATGGAACTTATTGCAATAGGGCATAAAAATCCGGATACAGATTCAATTATCTCCCCAATGATAATATCCTATTACAGCGATTCTCTGTTCGGGCATTACGCAGTCGCAAAGAGGGCGGGAGAATTAAATAATGAAACAAAATTTATCTTAAAGTATCTCACAGAATCAACAATTAAATTGCCTGAACTGTTAAAGAAAGTCAATAAAGAAGAAGTGATTCTGGTTGATACCACAGAACAAACACAGCTTATTGAGGGTATAAATGAAAACAATCTTTTTGCAGTCATAGACCATCACAACTTGGGTGGATTGAAATCTTCAAAACAAATTTATGCAAGAATTGAACCTCTCGGATGCACCTGTACGGTGTTATATAAAATCCTGAAAGAAAAAAATCTGGAAATAACCCGGGAAGTTGCCTGCTTAATGGCATCTGCAATTATTTCAGACACTTTGTTTTTGAATTCACCGACCACAACTGATGAAGACAGAACCATATTGGAGGAATTAAATAAAATCGCGGGGTTAAATCTAAAAGATTATTCAATGAAAATGTTCAAGGCAAAATCCAGTCTGGAAGGAATCGAAACAAATGAAATAATTGAAAAAGATTACAAGTTTTTTGAAATGGGAAAATCAAAGGTTGGTATCGGAGTGTGGGAGACTGTTATGCCTTCAACAGTTAATGAAAAGAAAGAGGAAATTCTGGAAGCATTAAAAGACAAAAAACAAAAAGACGGTCTGGATTATTTGTTCTTCGGTGTCGTGGACATTCTCAAAAAAAACACTTATTTGTATCTAGTGGGAGACGAAGAAATTAATCTTGCCAAAGAAATTTTCAAAGGCAACTTAGAAAACAATGTAATGTTTGCTGAACATATTGTTTCAAGAAAAAAACAGATTGTGCCTCAGTTAAAAGAAACACTCGTTCTCTGAACGGTGCAAGCGTTTCCAAAAACGATGCATCTTTTGCAAAGCAAAAGAATGTCCCGTTGCTACGCAACGAGGAAACTGGAATAATAAAATATTTGAAGAAAGAAGAAAATAATAAAACTATAAAACCACAGAAAAAGAAAATTACCAAAAATAATTGAATAAAAGGGTTTATAAAATTTTATAACATATCTGAATATGAAACTTTGCAGCGCTTGTCTGTTGGGATTTGGGTAACTCCAATATTTTAAAAAAAGATAAATCAATTAATTATGGAAGATGAAAATATATGGGATTTTATATTTGAACTTGGGCAACAAAGATTTGTTAATCATGATGGATTAAGGTTAGCAGGGGTCAAAGATAGAGATAGTATAGGAGAACATACCTTAAGAGTAGCGCAAATCGCTTATCTCCTTGCAAAACTTGAAAATTATGAGAATCCTTATGAAGTCTGCACAATTGCTGTTTTTCACGAAATCGGAGAATGCAGGGTTGGAGATATAAACAAGATTGCAAGTAGATATATAAAATGTGATGAAGCAAATGCAGTTAAAGAACAAACGGATAAACTTGGAGATATTGGTAAGGAAATTTTTGAACTTTGGGAAAAATTTGAACATGCAGAGGACAAAGCAGGTATTATTGCGAGGGATGCTGATTTACTTGAGTTGGCTGTAACTACAAAAGAACTCTTAGAAAAAGGATATGAAACTGAAGATTGGATTGTTAATCAAATTGAAAGGCTACAAACAGAATCTGCAAAGAGGCTTGGAACTATTTTAAAAGAACAGAATTCAACCAATTGGTGGAAAGGTATTAAAAAGTTTTCTTATTTACCAGAAAAAGTTAAGAAACACTATGGAAAAATTTAAATAGTATAATAAAACCCTAAGGAAGTTGTTAATGGTAATGGGACTGCTTCAGCGCTTTTAAAAATGAACGGGATTAATGTAATAAGTGAAGAAGATTATTAATCAATGTGAGGGTTAGAATCAGAATTGAGTGGTTTATTAATCGGAGAGATAAAAAAGATAAATGAAAAATGTGAGGATTAAGATGAATAAAGAAAATTGTTAAAGAGAAAATTAATGTGAGACTTGAAGATAATTGTTAATCGGTGTGAGGATTGGAATAAGAATTCAGGGAGATTTTTAATTGGATGGGATTAAGATAATAAATGAAATAACTTAAGAATACTATTAACTCTGAATAATTACAATTATTCCAAAGAAATATTTGTTGTTATTGAGCAATGGGAATAATTGAAGATAATTATTAACCAGAGTTCTACCCAGAAATATAATATTTAATCAAAATACCTTTTAAATCCAATTAAATTATGGAAATTCAACAAGCCCAGCAAAAGATTAAGGAGTTGCTTGGAGAAATAGAACACCCGAGATTAGCTTCATTTGTTGCTTTAACAGAAGAAGTTGGGGAAGTTGCCAATGAAATTATGAAGAAAGAAATCTACGAGGAAACCGAGGATATAGAATAATTAAAGGGGGAAATTGCGGATGTATTAATATGTATCTTAGAGCTTGCAAATGTGTATAATTTCGATTTGGATTCTGAATTCGAGAAAAAACTTGAACACCTTAAACCCAGAACAGAGAAATGGAAAATCGATTTAAAAGACCTGCTGGAAAAGAAGAGAAATAAACTAAACTGACAAATCCCTCAAATTAACCACGGGCTTGTCAAAAGGATTGTCAAGAATTCTTGGGCAGGCGGTATTCACATAAACCTCAAAATCCAGCCCCATCAATTTCTCATTTGTAATCATATCAAATATCAAAATCTTTGTTTTTTTGCCCTGTTCTCTTAGTTTATCCTCAAGTTGTTCATATTCTTTGTAAAACTGCCCGGGTTTGGTGGATACAAGAATTCCCACTTTTTTCGCATCCTTAAATTTTGAAACTCTTGCGGCTTTTCTCATTTCTTCTCTCATAAGTTCCCCGCTTAAATCCTCAAACCTGTTCTTCTCAAGATTCAAAAAATAAGTTTTTCCTTTCAGGGCAAGTGGGTGGAATTTCCCGGATCCAATGAAAATATTTAATTCACCCAAAGGTTCAAAATCTGAACATCCCAAAATAATCCTTTTATCAACAACCTCTTTCCCATTATCTTCCAGATAATCCCTAAATGACTCAAGAAGTCTCCTGAATGGTTCTGAAGAATAAATACCTATTTTTTTCTCTTCAATTTTTTCAATTTCTTTTTTTAGTTCCTCTGAAATCTCAGCTTTAATCTCAACAGGAACATAGACCACTGGAATCTGGGTTTTAACCCCAAAATCATAATGACCAAAATGAATAATTATGTCGCACCCCGAAACTTCTGCTTCTTTAAGAGGCAAATCGCAGGCTCCGTAACAAGGTTCAGCGGCTATAAAAACATCCACACAGCATTCTTTTTCTATTTTAGACGCAATGCGGGAAACCTCTGTTTTTAGGCCTTCTGGCACCTGAATCAGAATTCTCTTATAATCTTTACTCTTAATCTCTCTAATCGCTTCTGAAATATCTGCGAACATAAAATTATTTGAAATAATTGATAAACACTTTATTTATTGTATTTTCGCCATTTAGCGGTTAATTCTTTTATATCTGTTTTAAATTGCCTCATTAACTCTTCATTCTCCATTGTTTTCTTCCAATTTGCCCTTTCTTCAACATTTAGCAACTTTGCAAAAATTTCCCTGAAGAATCTGGGATATCCTAAATCAGTATCCACCATATACATTTCGTTATTGTTTTCCAAAAATAAATATTTGTTTTTTTCATCAAATTCTTTCTTAATATCATGGAAGGAATCAATTTTTTTCAAAGCATAATCCTGAGGTATAATTGAATTTGTAGTTCCTTTATAAGGAAAAAAGTGAGTATGCGCATGAAACACAGTTTGTCCGGTAACACCATGTTCAAAGACTGCGGTGGGACCGTAATATTCACTTACAAAATGTTTTACTTTGTTATATAATTCTTCATATCTGGCAAATTTTTCATCCGGCAGATTACCCATACAGGAAATATGTTCTTTAGGTATTATTAGAATATGACCCTGCACCAGAGGATGAACATCGCAAACAACCTGTAAAATTTTATCTTTAGACAGAGGATATTGTAATCCAATACCCCCTGGACAATGCGCGCAACCTTCTTCATATTTTTTTAATATTTCCATACATCTAATAAAAATTTAATTAATTTATATTGCTTTTTTCAAGAAATTCTTTGATTTTAGGAACAATTTCTTTTCTCATAATTATTCCCTCTCTTCTGGCAATTTTTTCCTTAAAGTTAATCTGAAGTGTTTTTTCAATCAGGTTTTTAGTTTTATTATCAACAATAACCAGTTTGTTAAATAATTTTTCAATATCAATGCAAGTCAAGAAAATAAAATCCAATGAGTTTGATTGTTTCAAATCCAACAAAACTTTCTTAATTTCTTCTAATCTATCGCTGATAAACTTATCAACTTCAATAATTTCAAGCTGGGCAATCCCAATTTTAAATCCTTCAATCTGAAATATTGAAAAATCATCAATAAATATTTCTTTCAGAGGTTTATCAAATTTTGATTTATCAGAAAACATTTCATGAATATAATTTTCCGGAATCCTGCACTTTGATTTCAGCCAATTTGCCATCTTAGAGTCTCTATCTGTAGTTACTTTAGCCTGAAAATTAATTGTGTTGGAGATAATGGCAGAAAAGAGAAATACAGCAGATTCTTCAGAGATTTCTGTTTGGGTTTCATAAAATTTTTCAGCAATTAAAGTAGCTGCTGAGCCAACAAGTTCAATCTGTATTTTTGCATTAGGAAAATTGCGAGCTTCAGTAAGTTTTCTATGGTCAATAATTTCAATCACTTTATCAGGATTTATTTTATCTGAAATTCCGGCCAATTCACTGCAATCAACAAGGACAATATCGTAGTTATTAATAAGTTCTTCTGCATTTTTTATTGGAGGAATATTGAATTTATTAATCACAAATTGAGCTTCCCTGTAAGGTGTTCCAAAAATTCCTGAAACTATTTCTTTGCCATTTTTTTGCAAATATTCCGCATATGAAAAAACGCAGGCTGTGCCGTCCAAATCAGGATTTTTATATGAAGTCACCAGAATTTTTCTTTTTTCCATATATTTGTCTTTCAAAAAACTAAACACTTATTTCAATTTCTTCTCAAAAACCCCTCCTCTCGGTTCGGTCTCTGAAAATATCTGCGCCTGGAATTTATATAAATTCACGGGTTTCATAATCCACGCATCTTCATCAAGACCGGCTTTAAGGCACAGTTCGCACAAATAAGTTTTCAGGTTCCATTCCTGTTCAACAGGAACCTGAGGAAGGAAAATACCCGAATTATATTTGTATTTAATAAACAACCCGTCTTCTCCAATCTTGATTTCATTCAGGTAATCCCTTGGTTGATAAACAAGAATTTTCTGCATATCGCTCAACACAGTTATTTCAATTACAATTTTATCAAGTTCTTCTATGATTAAAGGCAGGAATCTTGGGTCCTGAGTTGCGGAACAACTTGTTTCTATAACCCCGTTAATCAGGTTCTTGTCAGAATCAATCAGACCAATGCATCCTTTTAAATCCCCGCCTGAATGTTTAAGCAGTGTGCAGAAAACCCCTTTTTTTTCAAGCAGTTCTGGAAAATCTGGTTTTGGGGGAATCATTGGAAGAAGATTTTCAAGATAATGCGCAATTGAATTTCTTGCAAGCCTCACAAGATACTCGCCTTCTTTTGCGTTAAGATACATAATATAATTCTTTTGAAAGCAATAATCTAATATATATTGTTTTTGTTATTATGGGTAAATGGTATGAAGATCTTAAGGAAAAATTGCTGGATGTTTGTGAACCTGAAAGAACTTGGAAAGAGTATGACTGGAAGGAAGGTCTTCAGGAATTACCTAAATTAGCACCAAAGAGTAGGAGGTGTGTATTTGGTATTTTAACAGAGGATTTTTTGGAAGAACTTTTAAATGGGGAAACGCGAGGAGCCTTAAAAGACAATTATGATGATTATATTTCAGAAGATGGAAAGAGTTCTTATTTACCTTCACCAACAAAAATCTTAAATGCATTATATGTTCCCGCAAATATTTTTTTATTTGATAATGCAGAGCTCCCTGAAAATTACAAGAAAGAATTAACAGAACTAAAGAAAGATATTTCTAATTCTTATTTCCTGATAAAAAAAGGAGGTCCAGACATCTTAGATGGATCTGAATTCTACAGTGTTGGCACAGACTTTGCTCTTTTTGATTATTTAGGTCATAATAAAAATAATAGTGGCAGTGCTTGGTGCAGTAACAAAAAAACAAACAAGGTTTTGATTATAAAAGATAATGACCTTTTCAAGCATTTTTTGGTAGAGGACACTGTAGTAGAATCCTATAGAATCTAAATTTCTTCTTATATTTTAATTTATTCAAGTTTATCCTTATCTTTTAATTTATTCAGATTTATTATGAATTTCGGAAAAGAAGAATTAATTGTGCCGGATACTTCAGTATTGATTTCGAAGAAACTTACTGAATTAATTGACAGCGGACAACTAAAAAAAATAAAGGTTCTTGTTCCTGAATTTGTTATTGATGAACTTCAGGCTCAAGCAAACAAAGGCAAAGAAATCGGTTTTTTAGGTTTGGAGGAAATTAAGGAATTAAGGAAACGAAATGTAAAGCTTGAATTTGTGGGGAGGAAGCCAACAATCGAAGAAATAAAACTCGCAAAGAAAGGAAGAATTGATGCATTAATAAGAGAACTTGCGCAGAAACACAAAGCAACATTATATACAAGGGATTTTGTGCAGGCGCTTGTTGCGGAAGTTTTTGGAGTGAAAGTAAAATTCATTAAAACCGCGCATAAAAAAGCAGAACTTAAATTTTTAAAATTACTCACGAAAGACACAATGTCATTGCATTTTAAGGTGAACTGCGTCCCTCTCGCAAAAAGAGGACACCCGGGAAAATGGGATTTGAAAAAAGTCGGGAAAGAAAAACTTTCAAAATCAAAATTTGAACAACTTGCATCCAGCATCCTCAAGGAAATCAGGGGAAAGAATTTTGCTTTTGTTGAATTTGAGGAATATGGAGCTATGGTTTTGCAGGTGAGGGATATGAGGATATCAATTACAAGACCTCCTTTTTCAGACGCGGAGGAGATAACAATTGTGCGCCCAATAGCAAAATTAAATATTAATGATTATGAACTTTCAGAGAAACTTAAAAAGAGAATAACTGACGAAGCGGGAGGCATTCTTATTTCAGGTCCGCCCGGAAGCGGAAAATCAACACTGGCGGCAAGTCTGGCTGAATTCTATCAGAAACAGGATAAGATTGTAAAGACTATGGAACAACCAAGGGATTTGCAGGTGGATGAAAAAATCACTCAGTACGCCCCGTTGGCAAAATCCTTCGCAAAGACAGCGGAAATATTGTTATTGGTCAGGCCTGATTACACGATTTTTGATGAAATAAGAACCTCTTTTGATTTTAAGATTTTCAGTGATTTAAGGCTCGCAGGCGTTGGGATGGTTGGGGTGATTCACGCTTCAAAGCCAATTGATTCAATCCAGAGATTTGTTAATAAAGTTGAACTTGGAATGCTTCATAATATTGTGGATACAATAATTTTTGTAAAAGACGGTAAAATTGAAGAAGTTTATTCCACAGATTTAATAGTGAGAATTCCCACAGGAATGAGAGACTCTGATTTGGCAAGACCTTTAATGGAAATCAGGTCATTTGAAACCGGAAAACTTGAGTATGAGATTTATTCTTTCGGAGAAGAAACTATTGTTATTCCAATTGAAGAGTTTGATGAAAAAGAAGTAGAAAAAAAAATCAAGCAGATAAAAAAGGAAATCAGCAAGTATGATAAAAATGCTGTAATAGAACACACTTCAGGAACTGATTTCAGAGTTTATGTTAATAAAAAAATAATTGCTAAATTGATAGGTCGCGGGGGAAAAGGAATTGACAGACTGGAAACTAAACTTAAGGCCCATCTTGACATTCTTGAACGATAAATATTTGCAATAATATGAATAAATCTGAATTTGTTGGGCTGCTGAACGACCTCGAATGGGAAGATTTTGAAGTCAAGGAAGCAAAACAAGATAGTTTAAAAAACAGCATGGAATCCGTAACCGCTTTTTCAAATACTGCGGGAGGGTGGATTGTTTTTGGAGTTAAAAAAACCCCGGGGAATTATGAAATTATTGGAATACTGGAACCGCAGGAATTTAAACAGGAATTTTCATCTTTATTGAAAGAGGTAAATTTCAATCAAAAAATAAATATAAAATGCATAAAATATAAGCTAAACCGAAAAATTCTTTTGGCATTTTACATCCCGCCTTCGGAAAATAAACCTGTTTATTTTGGTTCTGTGGAAAATACTTTTGTAAGAACTTTCAGGGGCAACCGAACTGCAATTCAGGAAGAAATCGATATTATGTTTACCAATACTTCTCTTGGGAAAGATGAAGTTGAACCCAAAGAATTTACAATTGATAATGTGGATTTGGAAAAAGTTAAAAATCAGGAATTGCAGTTCAGGAATGTTGCTCTAAAATACAAACAGAAGAATATTTTTCAGGAAAAAAGCGCGGAAGTAAAACCAATTGCTGATTATTCAAATAATCCAATCCAAGAAACTAATTCAATCAAAGAAAATTCTGTTTATTCCGGAGAAGTTGAACCTGTTGAATCCTCAACTAATTCTGAGGTTTTATCTGAAACTGATAGACCTGAAGGGAATTATTCAAATGGAATTCGTGATAATTATTCTGACGAATCTTTGGAGGAAGAGAATAAAGATTATTCAGAAAATCTGGAAAAACCTGTGAAAGATTTGCGATTGGAGGATTTTAATCATAAAGATCTTTTAAAAGGTCATATAGAAGGATACACAAAAGAACAGATTACGGAGTATAAAAAAGACCCAAAAGAAGATTATAAACAGAGTTACCCGAAAAAATCCGAGGATTCTTAGAAAATTATAAATAACTTAAATTTAATTAATATTTTTGTTATGGGCTATATTTTTAACAGAGGGGTGGAAATTATTGCTATAGGTAGTTCTGGATTAGGCGCAGATTTTATTACAGGACAAGTTCCGGGTATTGGCACTGCTTTGGCTGGCGGATTATTAGCATATTCAGCATTTGTTGATGCTTTTGACTACAAATCCGAAATATCTGATTATCTGAATTTAGGATTGTCTAAATTTAAAAATTACCTGTAAATTTTAATTCAACAATAGCTCCATAAAAATCCTCTATAATTCAACAATATTTAAAAAAATTATTTACTAAATTATGGTAAATAAAAGAAAAATACTGGATAGATTCAGCGCTGATTATGGAGGTCAGGATATTTCAGTAATTGGCAGAATATCTGAAATTAAACGTAAATATTATATGGTTGCAGGACCAACAAATGCAAAAATATTGAATTATCCTTATTTTGATGAGGATTATAAAAAATTGCTAACTAAGATTTACAAAAAGAGAACCAACGTAATTATTAACGGAAAAGAAATAGTTTTAACCAATCCTGAAACAGGGTTTAGTGAATTTGGCATCGAGTTAGATTCTTTAAGTTTTAATTATCCTTTGTGGAAATATGAAACACGATAAAGCTGTGAGGTGGAGAGGAGATTTATATAATTCCTGGAACCATTTTGGAATTAGCAGAAAAGATGTGGATCTATTTGGAGATCCCTGGCACATTGCAAGAGCAGAACAATTCTTCAAAAGTAATGAAATAGAAATTAATTGGGTTGGAGGTGATTGTGAAAACGGGAGCACTCTGGATATTGTGCTGAAAGTTCCTTCAGAAAGCGGAATGTTTATGAGTCATGATGTAATGTTTAAATTGGAAAGAGTTTATAATCCGGACCAAATCGGAAATATTCTGAACCCAGTAAAAGAAGCTCATGGTTGTAAACATACACTTTATAGCAGAGATGTTTGCAGGGTTCCGGGGAAATGCAAGCATGAAATCGCTGCGAGAGAATTCATTGAAAGAAACTTTGGGAAAATCATTGAAGAAAATGCCGCAAATCTTGAAGATTATGATATTTACAGAATTTATACTGATTCAGATACGCCTTATTTTGTAAGAGAAAAATATGATAAAAGGGATATGAATTTATACAAGGAGTTAACAGAAGAGAAATCGTTTGATGCACTTGTTAAGAGAGATGTTTTGTATGGATATTTAAAGAGGAAATATAGTTGACTATTAAATTGAGATATTGTAAGATATAATATCAATATTTTTAGAATTAACTTTTATATATTCTTATGATTAAACTGATAGTCTTCGATTGGGATGATGTATTTACTTTGGGATCAAAAGAGGGATATTTTATGTGTTATCATGAAACTTTAGTTGAGTTAAACATGCATTTGGATCCAAAGGAAGAAAGAAAAAGGATTATGGCAAAATGGAGTAAATCTCATCGTGAGGAACTGCGAGAACTTCTTAAAGAACATCCTGAACTACTTGATAAAGCATGTAAAATTTATGAATCAAAACTATTTGGAAATACTTTTATAGATAACTTAAGCATAATTCCAGGAACAATAGAATTGGTAAAAAGGTTATCAAAAAATTATATCTTATGCGTTGCAACGGGTCTTAATCCAGATGTTCTTAAGAATAAAGTAATACTTAAATTTGATTTTCCTGATGTTTTCAAACAAGTAATATCATCTTATGATATTGATGATGTTGAGAAACAAAAACCCCACCCTTATATGGTTGAACAAATTTTGAAGACTCAAAATATCAAACCACACGAAGCAGTGCTTGTTGGTGATGCTAAAGGCGATGTTCTCATGGCTCAAGCGGCTGGTCTGATTCCAATAGTTGTATTATCAGGTCATTTAAATAAAAACGAAGCTGAAGAATTAAACGTAGAATATATAATTGAAAATATTACTTTATTGGAACAAGTTCTGTCTGAAATTAATACCACCCAAACTTCTTAATTATATTATTTAAAGGTTTTTGAGCAGTCCTTTGTTTAAATTATTTTTAAAATTGTTTAATTATGTTAGACATTAAATTATTCAGGGAAAATCCGGAAATAATAAAGAATAGTGAAAAAGCCAGGTTTAAGGACGTTTCATTTGTGGCTAAAGTAATTGACTTTGATAAAAGGTGGAGGGAGAAATTAGATGAAATCCAGAAACTGAAACACGAAAAAAACAAGATTTCGGAGGAAATAGGCGTCCTAAAGAGAGAGAGAAAAGACGCTGAAGAGCTAATAATTAAGGCGAGCAAAACAGATGATGAAATTTCCAAACTGGAACGGGAGGTTCAGTTCCTAAAAGAAGAACGGGAGGATAGCAGGTATAAAATCGGGAATATTCTTGACAAAAGCGTTCCTGTTGCCCCAACAGAAGAAGACAATATAACAGTAAGAACTTTTGGGGAACAGAATGAATTTGAGTTTACTCCAAAAGGGCATGCTGAACTTGTTGAAAGATTTGCGGAACTTGAGAGAGCGGCAAGAATCTCAGGTGCAAGAACTTATTTTCTTAAAGGGGATTTGGTTTTGTTAAATCTCGCCTTAATTGATTTTGGGATTAAAAGTCTTATCAAAAAAGGATTTGTTCCTATGCAGACGCCTTTTTTCATAAACAAAAAACACATGAAAGCTGCCGCTGAACTTGCTGATTTTGAGGAAACTTTATATAAACTTGAAGGCGAGGATTCATATTTAATTGCGACAAGCGAGCAGTCAATTGCTTCACTCCATTCAGGAGAAGTTCTTGAGGAAGAAAGTCTTCCATTAAAGTACGCGGGATATTCAACTTGTTTCAGGAAAGAAGCCGGCAGTCACGGGAAAGACACAAAAGGAATTTTTAGGGTTCACCAGTTTGAAAAAATTGAACAGTTCATTTTCTCTAACCCAAAAAACAGTTGGGAACTTTTTGAGGAATTAATAAAAAACACTGAGGAAATTTATCAGGCTTTGGAATTACCTTACAGGGTTGTGAATATTGCGAGCGGAGAATTAAATGACAATGCAGCAAAAAAATATGATTTGGAAGCATGGTTCCCGGCTCAGAAAAAATACAGGGAACTTGGTTCATGTTCAAACTGCACTGGTTTTCAGGCAGCAAAGTTGAATGTAAAATTCGGAAAACACGGTGGAAACAAAGAATTGGTCCACACATTAAATTCAACAGCGATTGCAACTGAGAGAACAATTGCATGCATCCTTGAAAATTATCAGCAGGAAGATGGTTCAATAATTGTTCCGAAAATTTTGAGGGCTTTTGTTGGGAAGGATATTATAAAATAGTTATCGGAAATTGCGAGGCTTTTGCAAAGTTTATTAATCAATACAATTAAACTATGATTATGGAAAAGAAAATCAAAATTAGGTTAATTTGTTTATTAATATTAATCGTCCTTTTTATAGGATATATCCAAAAAGATAACATTCAAAAGAACGAATTAATTCTTGTTTCAGCTGAAGAAATTATCATTCTTGGAAAAATAGAATCTATGCGTGACAGCATAAGTGAATTGCATATAACGCCAGGATTTGCAGATTTTAGCAATTTTGATGAGGCTTATATAGAATTATATTCATCACAAAAATCAATTATTTATGTGGATAGAAACCCAAATAAACGCAGGCCATTAGCTGTAATTAAATTTGAAAAGAACCCTTGGTACGAATTAAGTATTAAAAATAAAATTTTGAAAGTAGTAATAACAAATCCATTGGATGTAGAATTAAATAATTTAATTATACAAAGTCGTGATTTTGATGATAAAAGAATTGATAAAATTTTGCCGGGAGAATCAAAAGAATTAACTTGGGAAATTGACTGCAAAAAAATTCAACCATCTGTTTATCTGGAAATAAAATCAGAATATTTATCGAATAAGTTGAATTCAATAAATGATAGTTCGCTAACAGATAAATCCCACAATATTTTTGTTTATATATATGAAACACTTTGGCCAACTTCATTGGAGTGTCCAATTCCTGCTGAAATTGGTATTATGAGTGTGGATGAACTCTATGAAGATGAAATATCTAAAAAACCAGTAAAGGTGGGGGAGGATTTTAATGCTCAGGCAATCATTAAGAATTACGGCGATTTAATCGCAAAAAATGTTCGTTGCGATTTGCGTTTGCCACCAGAACTGATAACATCCGATAATTTAATAAAACACATTGATGTACTTCCCAACTTTGAAAAAAAGATAAATTGGACAATTACAGCGAAAGAAGAGGGCACCCATTCTTTTGAAGTTGTTGTATCTTTTGAGAATAAGAGTTCCAACGCAATAATATTTGTGCCTGTTGCTATTGATAATCATGATATTGAGTTAATACTTGATAAATCTCTTCTTGGAGATAATAATACCCTTCAAGTCAAAGAAGAAAATTATAATAGAGTGTTTTATATTAATTTGACAATAAATAATCTGGGTGAGTTGGAAGATGAAGTTAAGTTTGATTTCTTGGTAACAAATGACCTTCAGCAAGAATACTTTAAAAGATATAAAGAACACTTTTTTTCACCAGAAGATGGAGGTATTTCGTTATTTTATAATTCTGTTCTTATTCCACCCAAAGGAAATAAAACAGTCAGTTTAATAATTAATAAATATACGGAAGATGATTCGCTACCCGATAATGCTGAAATACAAATATATGCTACTTCAAAACTTGACCCAACTGCATGGGATAAAGTGATATTTAAGGTAAAGCGTAGACGATAGTTCTCTAAATTTATTATATATACCAATATCCAAACTATTATATGAAACAGAAACAAATAATCGTTTTTTAGTGTTTGCAGTGACTTTATCAATGATTTTAACGCCTGTATTTGCGCAGACGAAATCCAAACTCAACTTTGATACTTGATTCATAAAACGGCAATAGACGGCTTGTAAATGGGAAATTTGAAAAAAAAGTAGTTACGGAAATACTTGCGGAAAATAGATATGAAATTTTCAAAATCAGGGTTTAAAGCATAAGATAGCGGCAAAGACCCTAATTTGAATTCTGATTTTATTGAGCGGGTGCACAAATAAGGAACAAATGGTTAATTCACTTTTTGAATGATTTTTTATTTTTCAACGGATTAAAAGAAAGGCACAATTATATAAACAATTTGCAGCCAGGTTAATATAATTGTCAAGACAGCGCCGGCAATTACCTGAGAAGGAAGATGTTTTTTCAGTTTTATTCTCATCCACCCAACAGGAATTGCAATAAGAAGCAATGGAGAATAAATAATACCAAATTCATAAATGAGAAGAGTTAAAGGTCCTGTGATTCCTGAAGTGTGTATGCTGATTTTCCAGAATAATGTGATTAAAAACATTATCAGACCATTTAAAAAATAACAGAACATCAAACCTTTTACCAGAACCGGGGCATTGATAGAGAATAACGCAACGATTCCAATTGCATAACTTGTTATAACTGCAAGAAATGGTTTTATTCTAAGACTCCTATCAGAAATATCATAATCAATATCCTGAAATTTCTTCCTTTTTTTAACAAACAAAACAACATAGGTAACAGGAATTACAGTCATGAATAAAAGAGATATCACTGAAATTAGAGCAATCTGAGTGATTGGAAGGGTTCCCATTTTAGAAAATATAAATATCAAAAATATAATACTGCCAAATATTGGCGCGCTCGTAAAATTGGAAATCAGTTGCAATTTCTCTTTATCCATAATTATATTGAATTAGATTTAAACTAATTGAATTATTTCTTTGCTTCAGCTGTGGAAACGTCTGTTGCAGTGTTTGAAGGCTTGAGGTCCTTTTTGGATTCTTTAACAACTTGTTTTGTTTCTTCTTTTTTCTTAACTTCAGTTACTTCTTTTTTATCAACATTTTTTTTAATTGGTTCTGTTTTAACTGGTGTTTTTTTTGTTTCAGGTATTTTTTCGCTCACAGTCTTTTTTTCAACTTTCTTTTTCACGATTTTTTTCTTTTTGACCAATTTTTTAATATTTAGAATTTTTATCTTTTTTTCAACGCAAAATTTCTCAAGTTCCAGCCTTTTTTTCATACCTGTTTTTGATGAAATTATAATCTCTTTAATTTTTAATCCATTTAATTCAGATAAATTATTAATTATAGGGATTTCTTCCACTTCCGGTTTTTTCCACCCTATTTTGGGTTTAATTCCCTTTTTACTTTCCCTCATTTTGTTGTGAATTCCTCCAGGTCTTCTCCATCGTTCTTTAAGTCGTTTAAACCTCCCGGCTTCACTTCTCCTGAATGCGAGTCTCATAATAAACACAAAATTTAATAAAGTTAAGCCTTTTTAGAAAACATTAATTTTGCTATGCAAAATTATGCACCGTTTCATTTGTTTTCTTTGAAAACAATGTCCCATTTCTTTCAGAAATGAGGGTTCAAAGAAAAACGAGTGAAGCTCGAGCCAAAAAAGATTATCTTGAAATCCTAAAACAAGTTATTTTGAGTGAAATCTATTTACTCTAAAATATATATTTCACTACCGAAAACTATATATAGTATAAATACTTATTTATTAGTGGTGAAAATGGATGGAGAAGCAGAAACTGGTGGAGAATTAAAAGAATACAACTACAAGATAAATAAGACTGGAGTTGTAGAAGCAACCGATTCTGAGAGTGCATTAAGACAAATTATGAAAGAATATACTGATTCTTCAGGATTGAATCAAGTAGAAATAAAGGATGATTTAGGAAACAATGTAGCATCCTACGAAGCAGGTTCAGGAGGATATTATCTTTATGTAGTTTATATACCAGGTGCATTTATGTCTATACCTTCCACTAAAATTGTAAAAGCACAAAATCCAGAAGAAGCTTTAGAAAAAGGATATGATTTATATAAGGCGTCTGGATCGAGAGAAATAAGGATAATAGATCCTTCTACACGGGAAGTTTTGTTATCCTCAAGAGTTAAGGATTTACCTAATTATCAACCTCCAGAAGTTGTTGGCTCGGATAATCCTTCTGATACCTCTTACGCAACTAAAGCTTATGATTCTTTAAAAAACTTATTAAATGGAGCGCGTAAAAAAATATAAGCCTTAAGATATTATTGAAGTATTAATTCCCAAAAGACATGATTATTCTTTCTCTTTATAGGCTACTAATTGAGCAGAAAAACCATCCTTTTTGTTTATTTTCCAGCCCTTCTCAAGTTGTTTTTTTGTAAAAGAGATTATCCCATTTGCAGAGTCGCAGAACCAATATTTATTTTTTTCTTTCTTAAATGCGACAATCCAATGTGGTGCTGGATTCTTTTTGTTAAAATCATCATCAAAATAAAAACTTGAAGTAAGAACCGCAACCCGATAACCTTGTTCAAGAAGTTTATCTAATTTTTGTAATGGCTCCCTTAAAAGTTTAATTTTATTGGAAAATCTTTTGTCTATTTTCTCGTGAGTTTTAATTGCCTGTTCTTTAAATTTTTTTAGTTTCTCTTTTGATATACCCCCATATTTATTTTCATACTTGTTTTCATACGCAATTATTAGATTAAACCCTTTCTTAGTTAATTTTCTTGATGAGGTAAAGACTTTAAAATCTTTTTTGAATTTCTTTCCCCACACTAAAAAAGAAATGTAATAACACACAAGAAAAGGTTTTAATCTTCCCATATCCGAAAGTTTCTTTTCAAATTCAAAACTGCCTTTTGATTTTGTTAGGTTGATGAATGAACAGGGTCCGCAAGGACCTGTAAGTTCTTTTTCTCTATCTTTATGAGTTGTTCTTAGTGAAGTTATATAACAGTTTTCTTTCATAATCATTATTTCCTTCTATATATAACTATGGAATACAATCCAAATGACATAATCAAAATATTTCTTCAAGATTGGACAAATAGAGGTAAAGCAATTAAAATAATTTTAAAATCAAAAGATATTCTAAAAATATATTATCATACAGCACTTCAAAATAAACCCCAACAGGGGAAAGAGACAATTAAAGGGAATCTTGCATTAATTTTGATTTACGACCAAGCTCCGAGAGTGATTTTTGATGATAATGATTCTAAAATATATGACACAGACAAACTTGCCCGTGAAATTACAACAGAAATGTTTGAGAACTCTGAATACAAAAAACTTTCACCATTAGAGATTATGTTTGTGTTTTTTCCGTACCACCATTCTGAAAATCCAGAGCATCAAAAAATAGCTAATCAAGTTTTCAAAGAACTTTATGAAAAAAACCCGAAAACATTTGGATGGATTTATCAGTCATCAAATGATTACAACAAAATTATATCTAAATTTGGCAGATTTCCCCATAGAAATAAAATATTGGGAAGAAAATCCACTGAAGAAGAAAAAGAATTTTTGAGACAATCTAATTAACACAGAACCGTTAATTTATCGAGTAATCACAATAGGTTTATCCAGAACAATAATTGTATGCTCAGATTGCGTTATTTTTGAGTCTCCTCTCAATATTTTGTATGAACTAATGCATTCTCTTCTGCTGAGTTCGTTTAATGCAAGTCTTAGTTTTATCCCGCTTGCATCTACCCACCTGTCTGAAAAAGGAAGTCCCTGTCTGTCGCTCATTTTCTTTATTATTTCCTTCGCTTCCCTTGACCTGCACGGTTTTTCCTGAATTAAAGAATAAATCAAAGCCCTGCTTTCATCTTCTTCTTTGATGTAATTTCTTCCTCTTGTAACAAAAGGTTCTATTGCTATAACTTCCCCTTCTTCAAGGATATAAGAATAATCATCTTTGTAATTGGAAATTCTTGGTTCTGAGTGGATTATATATTGTTCAAGCCCGTGTCCTGTCAGGTTGGTAATTGGTTTAAATCCATAACTTTCAATCACTTCCTCAATCTTCGCGGAAATCTTTTTTACATCAACCCCGGGTTTTACCAATTTTATTGCTTCTTCAAGAGCTTTTTCAGAGGCTTCTACCAGTTTTTTATCTTTTTCAGAAAGTGCGATTGTGACTGCTGTATCTGCAATATATCCCTCAACTGAGACGCCAACATCAAGTTTCACAACATCTCCTTTCTTAATCTCGGTTTCATCATTCTTTGAAGGGGAGTAGTGGGCTGCAATATCATTGATTGAAATATTAACAGGCCATGCTGGAATTCCTCCTAATTCTATTGTTCTTGATTCGATTTTTTCCGCAATATCCACAATTTTAATCCCGGGTTTTACCATAATTTTTCCTTCATCTCTTACAGTTTTTGCTATTTCTCCTGCTTTTTTGTATTTCTCAAGAACCTCTTTATCCATAAAAACCCTTTTCTTTTTAAAAAGAAGTACAGATTTTGAGAGAAAGAAAACAGATTATATTTTATAAAAATATTCTCAAAGCCAATAAATCAATTTATTGCCTTTCTCGTTATGGTGAGTGAAATCGACTGGGATAAAGTGCCTGAGGATAGAATAGAAGAAGCAAGATGTCTGGATGATAGATTAAGAGATTATGAATCTGGATTTTATCATAATTACGGAAACAAAGTTACAAGTATTACTGTGATGTCTGGTTTAATATTAGATTATCCTAATAGTTTAAAAGAGACTATCCCTGTGATGAAAGATATATTCCGTTATTTAGATGCTGTTTATGAAGAACTTAATTTTGAAAAACTTCCTGTGAATAAATATACAGAGCATTATTTCGCATGCAGGGATTTATATCCTGATTTTAAAGATGCTTTTGAAACTTTGGAAGAACAGGTTGATGATGGACAAAATGTAGAAGAATCTTTAAAGGGTTTAAAGAAATCAAGTTTAGAGATTGTAGATAAAATGGATAGGGGTTTATATGGAATAATAACTTATGAGTTATTTGACTTAAAGAAAATACCCGGTTGTGAAAACAGAGATATTCACAGAAAAATACCTAAAAATTATCAGAGTTTTTAAATCCTTAATTAATCACTAATATTATGCTTAGAATATGATAGAAAGTGTCTTTGTTGAGTTGAGTTTTATGATTATACTCGCAATGGTTGTTTGCGGGTTTATTAGATTAATCAGGCAGCCTTTGATTATAGGCTACCTTTTGACTGGGCTTATAGCAAGTTTTTTGAATGTTGGTCCAACAAATGAAACCATAATTTCTCTCTCACATATGGGAATAGCTTTGCTTCTATTTGTGGTTGGATTGGGCTTGAACCCAAAGATAATAAAGGAATTGGGGAAGCCTTCATTAGTTACAGGTATTGGACAATTTGCTATAGCCACTTTAATTGGCTATATGATTTGCACTTTTTTTGGTTTTTCTGTAACCTCTTCTCTGTATATTTCTGTTGCATTGGCATTCAGCAGCACGATTGTTGTAATGAAAATTTTATCTGATAAGAATGATACAGGAACTTTATATGGTTATTTGTCTATTGGTTACCTGATTATTCAGGATTTAATTGTGATACTAATATTGATGGTAATAACTTCGTTTTCAAGAGGAGGCAGTGTTATGGAAATTGCCTTTGAAACTCTTTTGAAAGGCAGCGGTCTGATTGTCGGAGTATTCTTAATAGGCTATTATGCCCTCCCAAAGATTACTGAGGTGGTTGCAAAATCTCAGGAATATCTGTTGCTTTTCTCGCTTGGATGGTGTTTTTCATTATCAATGTTGTTTCACTACCTGAATTTTTCTGTAGAAACCGGCGCTTTGCTCGCAGGAGTTACTTTGGCTTTATCGCCTTATAGATATGAAATAAGTTCCAAGATGAGACCTATCCGTGATTTCTTCATAATCTTATTTTTTATATCCATCGGCTCCCAAATAGTTATAGCAAATGTTATCCCTTATTTGTTGCCTATTTTTGTATTTTCAGCATTTGTGATTTTTATAAATCCTCTTATAGTGACTTCTCTTCTTGGATTTTTAGGGTATACAAAGAGAACCAGTTTTATGACAGGAATTACTTCAGGTCAGATAAGCGAATTTTCATTGATTATGATAGCTCTGGGTGTTGCGGCAGGACATTTAGCCCCGGAAATATTATCTGTTGTAACTGTTATAGGTTTTATCACAATTTCTGTATCAACTTATATCATGCTTTATTCAAACAATATATATACTCATTTATCAAAATATCTAAGTATATTTGAGAGAGAAGGTAAAAGAATTGATGCGCAGAACAGATTTAAAGAGGAGGATTATGATGTGATTCTTTTTGGTTATAACAGAATTGGATATGATATACTTGATTCCATCCGGAGGATAAAAAAGAAATATCTTGTGGTGGATTATGATCCTGTAATCATAAGAAAATTATCAAAGGACGGAATGAATTGCAGGTATGGGGATGTGAATGATTATGAATTGCTGGATGACCTTAAACTTTCAAAAGCAAAAATGTTTGTATCCACAATCCCTGATTTTGATACAACTCTTATGTTAATAAGCAAAATAAGGGAATCAAACAAAGATGCAATTATAATTGTTGTTTCCCACCAGATTGATGAAGCTATGAATTTATATCATAAGGGCGCAACTTATGTTTTAATGCCGCATCTTTTGGGAGGAACCCGCGCATCAATGATGATTGAAGAATACGGTTTGGATATAAACAAATTCTTAAAGGAAAAGATACACCATATAGATAATCTGAATCATCGAAGGGATGTGGGTCATAATAAACCAAGGCATGAGAGGAAGTGATTGAATTTATCCACCCTCATTTATTATATTTAATAAGATTTTCAATTTCAATAAATCTCTGCGAAGCAAATATTCAAAATAAGAATAAAAAAGAAATATTTATAATTATGTTTGGAGATAACCTATTGAAAACTGAACTTTGTGAATAAAAATGGCGCAAAATATAACTAAAAATGAGAAAGATTTTATTGACAGAATTGGAAAAATTTCAAAACAATGGGGTCTTGGGGAGCCAACAGGGAGAGTGTGGGCAACTCTTTTGTTTGCAGATTCCAATTTATCCCAAAAAGATATAGCAAAAAAAACAGGATATAGTTTAAGTTTAGTCAGTCCAAGTCTTAAAATTCTTGAGAAGTTAAACATGATTAGGTCTGTTAGAGGTAAAGGAAGAGAAAAATTATACGAACTTGCCATGTCTTTTATAGAAGCATTTAATGCAATAATCAAAAGATTCTTAGAATGCGATGTTAAACCATTAATTAATGGTTTGGAACAGATTAAAGGCATTAATAAAAATCCAAAATTGCTTAAATTAAAAAATGAATACAAACAAATGGAACGGTATTTTAATTGGTTTGGAAAAATGATAGTTATGAAAAAAATTACCGGCGAAAAGATAAATAAATTGTTAGGATGATTTTTTAATCCTCTAATTTCACTAAAAACTGAAACTACTTAAATAACTTTAAATATAATATATTAATGAGACGAATGAAATATAGAATCTTGGTGTTTGCAGTCATAGCAATGTTGTTAATGATAACAAGTGTAAATGCCGGCAGATCTTTTTATGATATAGATGCTCCTGTAATAAACACTGTTGCTGAAAGTATAACCCCTTATCCTGTGGAGCCAGGACTTGATTTTACAGTGCAGTTAAGGGTTTATAATGATGGCGGAGAAAGAGCGGAAAATGTTAGTATTGCTTTTATAGAAAGTGATGCCTTTTTTCTTACAGGAAAAGATGATGATTTTGATAAACCTTTCAGCATTGGTGTTGGAGGTTCAAAAGACAATCTTTATTATTTTACTGTGTTGCCGGATGTAAAATCCGGAGAATATCCAATTACTTTCAAAATTAAAGAACGAAATATAGTCCATGAGAAAAAGGTATTTGTTAGGATTATTGGGGAACCGGATATTATATTTAATGCAGTTTTGTTAAATAATTCCATTGCCCCTGATGGTTTATTTAATGCGGAATTTACTATTAAAAATGTTGGCACTGGAATAGCCAGAAACATAAAACTTGTCCCGCAAACTCAGGGCTTTGTTATAGAGGGTTCAAATCTTATTTTCCTTGATGAATTAAAACCAAATATGACAACTTTGAAAAATATTCAGTTTATGGTTTCTGATTCTAATGCTCCGGGACCTCAAAAGTTAGCATTTATTTTAACTTACAAAGATGAGAAATCCAATGAGTACTTACTTGAACAATCTCTTGGATTAAAATTATTGAATAAAGTTAAACTTGACCTTGCAGCAGTTATTGTTGAGCCTCAACCAATCATCTCAGGAAAGAATGCATTTATTACAGTTCGAATTGAAAACTTAGGAGAAGGCGAAGCTGAGAATGTTCAGGTATTCTTAAAAAATGATGGGTTTGAAGGGCAAAATAAAGCGTATATAGGAAAACTTAGCGAAGGTGAAGATGCTCCTGCCATATTTACTTTAATTTCTTCAGAACCAGGAAAGCATAATTTTACAATTAAAGTCACTTACGAAGATGATCTTGGCGAACATGAACTTTCAGAAACACTTGAATTATTGGTAAGGGAAGACAATAATTATGAAATAATATTTTTTGCAATTATTTTAATATTGATTATTGGAGTTTTGGTTTATGCATTATTTTTGAAAAAAGGAAAGAAATAATGTTTTTGTATTATGTTAAGGTTTAAAAAAATAATTGAAGGGTTGGATGTTGCTTTTTTCTTAGCCATAAAAAATTTATTATTCAAAAAGAAGATGCTGATAATGATTGTAGTTATTATCGGTTTGGGATTTTTAAGCACAGTTTTTTCAACAAGCGTTATAATGGGTCTAAAATTTCAGGTTGAAGACAAAGCTATTGATATGATGACAGGGAATATTTTAATAGAACCTAAATCTGATGAGGATTACATTCAAAATGTGAATGAAATTGAGAAAAAGGCGCTGGCTATTCCGGGCGTTGTTGGAATAAGCCCTCATATAAATCGAGGGGTTATCTTAACTGACAAATATGGCACGAAAGCCCCCACGCAATTAAAAGTTATTGACCCTGAAAAAGAAGCAACAGCATCTTCTTTGCGCGAAAATATCATTAGCGGAAGTTATTTATCTAAAAATACCAAGGGGGAAATTCTCATTGGCGCGGATATAACAAAAAAATACAGGATGCAGGAAGCATTCCCTGCGGTTGATATAGATGCGGGAGAAAAAATTATGGTTACTTTTGATAATGGTGTTACAAAACAACTTAAAGTCAGGGGAATTTATGGTCAGAATTTTGTAGCTACTGATTTTTATGTTTTCATTACAAAAGAAGAAGCAAAACAGGTTTTTAATGCCACTGATGAAGAAATGAATATTGCTACAGAAATCATGATAAAAACCAAAGAAAGAGGAATGGAGAAAGCTGTTATTTATAAACTCAAGCAATTTGGGATTACCGGAAGAATTTGGACCTGGCAGGAGAAATTAGGTGTGTTGTCCCAATTCACTGATAGTATGTTAATTGTAAGCCAATTAACAGGGCTGATTGGAATAATCATAGCATTTGCTACCATATATATAATGATTTATATTAATGTTTTACACAAAAGAACGCAGATTGGCATTATGAAAGCAATGGGTATTAACAAAGAAACTATTCTTACTTCTTATGTCATCCAATCTTTTTTTTATGGAGTGTTGGGAGGAACTTTTGGGTTTATCCTTACAAAATTTATAATAGGATATTTTACGGTTAATCCAATTATTATGCCTATTGGAGAAGTTGTTCCAATAGTTGAATCCTCAAATTATATAATTTCATTTTCCATATTATTAGCTTCTTCATTAGTAGCTGGTTTTTTCCCGGCCCAAGGAGCAATAAAAGAAAATATTTTAGATGCTATATTTAGAGGTTAGAATTATGAATAAAAAAACAACAAGGAAGAGGGTCCTGATTAAGGTTCAGGATTTAGCAAAGCATTATACAATGGGTTCTGTAGTGACAAAAGCATTAAAAGGTATTAGTTTTGAGATTTATGAAGGAGAATTTGTTGGTATTATGGGTCCTTCTGGTTCCGGCAAAAGCACAGCTTTGCATCAATTGGGATTGTTGGATTATCCCACTACCGGAGAAATAATTATTGATGGGGTTAATGTAAATAGATTGTCTGAAATAGATAGGTCTTATTTTAGGTTGAATAAAATAGGATATGTTTTTCAGCAATACAGGAATATTCCTGAACTAACAGCATTGGAAAATGTTTATTTGCCTTTGCGTATGTTAGGCAAACCTAGAACTTATTACCTCAAAGAAGCAAAGTCGCTTCTTGAAAAAGTTGGATTGGAAGGAAGATTATCTCATCATCCTTATGAACTGTCTGGTGGGGAACAACAAAGGGTGGCAATGGCGAGAGCGCTGGTGCACAAACCGGCAATTTTGTTTGCTGATGAACCAACTGCAAATCTTGACACTGATTCAGGAAAAGTTATTTTAGAATTACTAAAACATTTTAATAAGCATTTTAGACAGACAATTGTCATGGTTAGCCACGAACCAGAACAAATAAAATATTTTGATCGAGTAATAAGGATTAGAGATGGGTTATTGGAAAAAGATACAAATATTAAATTTAATAAAAGGGATAAACTATGAAAATAAAAAAAATGACTGGTGATATGTTTAATATATTGGATAAATCCATTCAGATGTTGTCCCCCATTGAAAAAAAGATTATAAAAGAAAAAATTAAACAGATTAATTCGAAGTATAATTCCTTAATTGAGCTTAAAAAGACAAAAACTTCAACTCATGAAATTGACCCTATGTTTTTTTGTTTTGAAGATTTGCCCCCTACAGGGAAAGAATATTGGTTCATGAAATTTGTATCAACAAAACCTAAAGATAAAAGACAACTTCTTGCAATGTTCGGAGACAGTTCAGGGACTCTTAAAGTTAATCAAAAAGAAGTAAAATGCATAAAAGGTAAGGGAATAAGAAACGGGTATATGAATGCTTGGAGTTACGATAATAAAAAAGATTTGATATTGGAAGGAGAAGGTTCAATATCAATAAATCACGAGGGTATTATGGCTTTTGATAAGCAAAATAAGATAAATTACAAAGGAAAATTCCCAAATTATTCTCTTAATTTATCCAAAAAAAACAAAGAAATTGTAAATCTGAAAATGACCAAACCAAAAGATAAATCGGATTATTTTGGTTTTAGCACTTATTTTAAGTCATTTGCGGGTTATTCTTTGATAGATTTATATTTCGATTTTACAGGAATGCTAAATAAAAAAAAGTTTAGTGGAAAATGCTATGTTCAAAAAGTTGTTGTAATTGGCCCTTTTATTCCATGGAGGTGGGGGAGAATTGTATTTTCAAATGGTTCTATATTAACTTACTTTGAGATAAAAGTACAAATATCAAAATTTAAGCATAAATTTCAGTCCATGTTTGAATTTTATGATAGTGCAAAAAATAAAAAATATGTTTTTAAAGATTTGAATATAAAGAAGTTTGGAAAGAAGAATCCACGATGGATAATTACGGCTAATAAAGGCAAAATTTTTGTCTCTTTAAAATCATATTCTTCGCATAAATTTGTGTTTGAAAAACTTGGTTCTTTTAGTTATTTGGAATACTTATGCGAGGTTACTGATTTATTGATAGAAGATTGTGATATTGATATGAGTAAATTAGGTTCGGGGTTTGGTTTGGTTGAGGATACGAACGGTTATGTTTTATGATTAATATGAGAATGAAGATAAAATCATTATGCCCGGAATGTCTGGGGGTAATTGATGCGGAGATAGAAGAAAAAAACAATAAAATTATCATTAAAAAAACCTGCAAAGAGCATGGCGGTTTTGAAGACCTGTATTATGGAGATGCAAAAATATTTAATAGATTCTTAAAAGATAAATACGATAATTCCGGGCTGGAAAATCCAAACACTCATAAAAAAAAGGGATGCCCCTATGACTGCGGTTTGTGCAACAACCACAAAAGCCCTACGGTTCTCGGAATCATTGATGTTACAAACAGATGCAATCAAAAATGCCCTGTGTGTTTTGCTAATGCTGAGGCTTGCGGATATGTTTATGAGCCGACTATAAAGCAATTAAAGAAAATGTTGCATAATTTGATAAATGAAAAACCGGTTCCATGCAGGGCAGTTATGTTTTCAGGAGGAGAACCAACAATGAGAAAAGATTTACCTTATATAATCAGAATGGCAAAACAGATGGGTTTTATCAAGATATTTATTGCGACAAATGGCATTAATATTTCAAAAGATCCAAACTATATTGCTGTATTAAAAGAAGCTGGATTGGATGTGGTATATCTTCAGTTTGATGGTATTACAGAAAAACCTTATCATACTATACGCGGTTTCAATGCGCTTCCAATAAAACTAAAAGTTATTGAAAATTGCAGGAAAATAAATTTTAATCAGGTTATTCTGGTCCCAACATTGATTGGAGGAGTTAATGACAAAGAGGTAGGAGAGATAGTGAAATTTGCTGTAAAAAATTCTGATGTTGTTGTTACGGTAAATTTTCAGCCATTATCATTTGCAGGACGGGTTGATGAAAAAGATCTTAAAAAAATGAGAATTACCCAGTCTGATTTAATGCATTTGCTTGAAGAGCAACTGAAAGGACAGATAGGACCAGATGATTTTTATTCCGTTCCTTCTTTGATTCCTCTGAGTTTATTTTTTGAGAGACTGCAAAACAAACAAATAACAAAATTTTCTTGTCATCCTGCGTGCGGTTCTGCAACTTATATTTATATAGATGACAGAAAAATAATCCCTATAACAAGATTCGTTGATATTGATAGTTTTTTTAATTTGATAAAACAAATAAATAATGATAAAGAAAAAAATCGTTATGTCTGGAAGATAAAAGCAATGAGTAAAATTATAAAAGAAATTCCAAAATTGGTTGATAAAACAAAAATGCCAAAATCAATAAATATGATTAAACTTGCTATTAATTTTTTGAAAGGAGACGAAAATGCGTTGGCAGTATTTTATGAAAAATCAATATTGATTGGCGCCATGCATTTTATGGATGGATATAATTTTGATTGCCAGAGAGTTCAAAGATGTGTTGTTCATTATTCTACACTCGATGATAGGATAATTCCTTTTTGTTCATATAATGCTATTCACAGGACTATTGTAGAAAAGAAATTCAGCAAACCTTTAAATATTAAATCAAAGAATAAAGAGGATAGAAATTTTAAATAAATATTTTTAGATTTATTTATGGAAAGACACTTTGTTGGTGTAATAATTGAAGAAAGTCTTGAGAATAAAGATGTTTTAAAGAAAATAAAAATTCTCAAAACAAAAATTGAAAAAGTTACTCAAAAACATAATACCCCTTATTTAAAACAATGGACCTCGCATACAGTTGAGATTTTAGAAAATCAGGCTGATGAAGTTGCGGAAGAATTGAGTAATTCTATTGATTCAAAACATAGTAATTGGTATGCTGATTATAAAAATGAAAAAATCCATTATTTTATCTTCCGCAATAAAATTTTCAAAGTAGACCGTTACAAGAAAGAACAATATGATGAATTTGTAAAATATGGTTTATCTCTTGGCATTCCTGAGCATCAACTTGATTTTTCTCAGGATATTCTTAAAAGATAATCCTATTTCTTTTTCCAGTTAGTCAATAATTCATATTTTTTTCTGGAAAATATCAGAATATCTTTTTCCAGTTATTCATAATCTTAAGGAAATCAAATATGACTATTAAAGAGGAAGCTGTGAGGATTGCAATAATCCAGTTACCTAAACTTAGAGGAACAGTTTTAAACATAATATTTAATGGTGTGTAAAGAACTAATAAAACCGCTAAGAAAGCAAGCAAAGATGCATATACCATGTATTTGTTTGTGAATAAAGATGATTTAAATACCGGGGTCCTGTAAGACCTGAAGTTAAATGCATTTGCTATTTCAAATAATATTAAAGTGACAAGAGCCATAGTTCTCGCTGTTGACTTGGCAAGTTCTTCAGCAACCCCTTGGAATAATAAGCTTGTGTAAGTTGAATAAAATATTCCCAGCGTGCCTACTCCGATGATTAGTCCTGATATTGCAAACATCATAACTGATTGTTTGTTTAAAATCCCTGATTTTTTTCGAGGTTTTGTGTTCATAATCCATGAGGGGGATGGGTTGAAACCGAGGGTGAGCCCAGTCAAATCATCTGTGACAAGGTTGATAAATAAAATCTGCAACGCAATAAGAGGCAGTGGCAGACCAAACAGAATTCCGAAAAATATAACAAATAATTCTGCGTGGTTGCAGGAAAGCATATAGCTTACAGCTTTTTGTATGTTGATAAATATAGTCCTTCCTTCTTTAACTGCCAAGACAATAGTGGCAAAATTATCATCTTTTAAAACCAAATCAGCGGATTCTCTTGAAACATCAGTACCATTTATACCCATTGCAACGCCTATATGGGCTTCTTTTAATGCAGGCGCATCATTTACCCCATCCCCGGTCATTGTAACAATCTCGCCATTTTTTTTAAGAGCTTTTACAATCCTTAGTTTATGCCCGGGTTTAACTCTTGCAAATATTGTTGTTTCATTTACTATTTTTGCGAGTTCATCATCTGTAAGTTTATCCAGTTCGTCACCGGTTATGATTTTACCATTTAATCCAATTTCTTTCCCTATTTCAACTGAAGTTTCTTTGTTGTCTCCAGTAATCATTTTAACATCTATCCCCGCGCTTTTGCAGGATTTTATTGCTTCTTTGATTTCATCTCTTGGCGAATCTTCCAGACTTGCCAGACCAAGGAAAATCATATCTTTTTCAAATCCGTTTTTTTTAAATGATTTTGCGGGCTTGTATGCAATTGCGAGAACCCTGAATCTTTTTGATGCCAACTCCCTGCTAATATTTAAGATTTCTTCCTTCTCTTTCTTTGTTAATTTGATGCTCTTTTTTCCTTTTTGGATATAAGTGCATTGGTTGATTAATATTTCCGGCGCTCCTTTTGAATAAATGTATTTTTCATGTTCTTCTTCGCATAGAACACTCATCATTTTTCTTTCAGAGTTAAAGGATATTTCTTCTTTTCTTGTTGATTGCATATCTTCCATAAAAATTCCGCTTTTAGCAGACATGATTAATAAAGCCGCTTCTGTTGGCGAACCTATAATATTATATGCACTGTTGGTTCCTTTTCTTTCAATTTTTGCGTCATTGCATAAAACTGCTGTTTTTAAAAGCAGATTTAAAACAACATTCTTTTTTGGGTTTATTTCTTCGTTATTTTGAAGAAATTTTCCTTTTGAATCATATCCAACACCAGTAACTCCAAAAAACACATCATCTGCAAATATTTTTTTCACAGTCATCTCGCCTTTTGTTATTGTTCCTGTTTTGTCTGTGCATATTACCGTGGTTTCTCCAAGAGTTTCTATTATAGACATCCTGCTCACAATTGCATTTTTCTTTGCCATTTTGTATGCACCTGAAGCAAGGACAGATATGAGCACAACAGGCAACCCTTCGGGGAATGCGGATACGCAAAGCGCAATAACAACAATAAAAACTTCAATTACCAAAGTGTATGAAAAAGGCACACTTCTGATTAACATAATACCCCCAGTCAGAGCAGACACCATTATTGCTATGAATGCCATATAGGTTGCAATATCATTCACTTTTTTCTGCAGAGGCAACTCTTTTTCTGCTTTGGAAATCATTCCAGCTATTTTCCCGAATTCGGTGTTCATACCTGTATGCAATACGCGGGCGATGCATTTACCATTAACAACATGTGTTCCCATGAATATTTGATTATGAGGATTATAATCTTTTTCACTTGCAATTTTGTATTTTTTAATCTCCTGCGATTCTCCGGTCAATATAGATTCATTAATTCTTAATTCTTTTTCTTCGAGTATCAGGCAGTCAGCGGGAATTTTTTCTCCAGTTCTTAAAACAAGTAGGTCTCCCGGGACAATTTCCCGCGAAGGAATTTCAGTTTCTTTCCCATTTCTTATTACAACTGATGTGTGTGTAATCATTTGTTTCAAAGATTTTACCGCAGTTTCAGCCTTAAATTCCTGAATAAAACCTATGACAATAAGCAGGAATATAATTCCAAATATTGTGTATCCTGTAATTGTTTTCCCAACAAACAAAGACATTAATGCTGCGGCAGAAAGCAGGTAAATCATGAAATTTTTTTTAATCTGCCTTAATAATATTTTCAGAGCGGAAATCTTATCTGGTTCTGTAATTTCATTATATCCATAAGATTTTAGTTTTTCTTCAGCATCTTTCTGGGTGAGACCTGTCAGATTCATAATAATATCTGTGTTTATTAAAACGCTCTTACTGGAAATAATAGTTTATTGCTCCATTCTCAAGGATTAACCAACTTTGTTATTTCAGATATAATTTGCCTTTGATTATCCAGGAACAGGCTGTTTGTTTACAGGTTCCGGGAAAATATTCATATTCAGGATAAATTTCAGGTGTTCCGGGATTGGGTTTGATATTAATTTCATGTGAGATATAATTATCCCCATATTTTTCCCGCAATAATTTATCTAAATCATATTTTCCAACTACGCGAATGCTGAATTCTTTAGTTCTGCAAGGTTTTTCGTCAATTTCAGTATTTTGAGTATTATAGTTAATACAGTTCTGTATATAGCCCATGATTATATTCTGATAATAAATATTAATTACAAAACTGAAATTATAATTTAATCTCCTTTACCAGCCTGAAAGGATCATAAGCCACAACAGAATTTGCGTATAATTCCATCACCCCTATGTCTGAGTTTCTGTTTTCAAGAGAACCTCTGTCCACCAACCTCAGCATCCAATATTCTTTGATTTTAGTCAGAGAAACATTAAAGGACTGCACTCCGATTCTGAAATAATTTTTTATTAAGTTATAGATTAAATCGCTTATTTCAGGAAATCTTTTTTCTTTTGATAGTACAACAATTTCTTTTTCTTTGATTGGTGTAAGATAATAAAGCACCATTGATTTTCCAATTTTTTCACCAAGACCAAGATTTTTATGAATTTTGAATAAATCAAGGAAATAATCTGATTTATATTTCTTTTTGTATTTATCATATATTTCTTCAAGTCTTATTATCTTTTGGTATTTGGTTTCAGAAGCGGTTATTTGCATATGACCGTGGATGATTGAGGCGCTGCTTCTCCATAAGCAATTCCAGATGAGAAAATTATTAATCATTTTTTTATTTGAGTTGTCTGTCCGGTCAAACCATTTTTCCGCTGTTTCAAAATAATCTTTTAACCACGCTTTTTTTAGTTTTAAGGGGTTGTGCTCATTAAATATAATCAGACCGTGGAACTTATCACATTTCGCAATATTGCTCGCTGTTATGCAATGTTTTCCTTTTATTCTTCCAAAAATATCCAAAGGTGTTTGTTTTTCAATATTGCAGAAGAGGCAGTTTTCTTTGTTATCGAGTTCTGATAATTTAAATTTCACTTTTGGTTTTGGTCTCATACTTCTTAATTCGTTGAATAGGTTTCCTTCCCAAGTCAATTTGTTGTTGATACAGACAATTTTCTGGTTCTCGGTTTTTTTTATGGATTTAAATTTACTTTTTACAAAAGTTTCCATTTCAGGAGTGACTTTCAGCCGCCCAACAGATAATTTTACAGAATAAAACCTGTTAAATAATTCCTTATCTTTTTTCTTAAGTTTATTTACAAGTTCCGGGAGATTTGTTATTTCTCGTTTCAATTCCATAATTTATAATCTATTTATTTTAGCATTAATATCTTTCCCTATTTCAAGAATCGCGTAAGTTTTTTCTGTTTGGATTCCTTTGCCTGAGATTGCGCCTGTAAGTGTTCCGGGATTTATTAAAAACAAATTTCCTCTTTTTTCTATAAGTGGTTGGTGGGTGTGACCGAAAATTATAACATCCAATTTTTTTGAGTTTGCGAATTCTTTGATTTTTTCAAGATTCCCTCTTCCAAATTGATGTGAATGAATCACCCCGATTTTTTTGTTTTCAACTTCAAATTCCAAGTATTCAGGTAAATCAATAAGTTCAGAAACAAGTGTGTCGCAGTTGCCTTTTACCACAATTAAATCACGCGTCATTCGACGGTGCATCTTTTTGCTTCGCAAAAAGAATGTTTTGTTCATTTTTTTCAATTTTTCGAGAACAATTTTTGAGGTTAAATCTCCCGTGCAGATAATTCCATCCATTTTTTTTGCTAAATTGATTATAACTTCCGGGATTTTATTTGGTTCAGATAGATGGAGGTCTCCAATAATCAGATATTTCATAATTTAGCTTGTTCAAAATTATAAACTTTGTTTATAATGGGTTAAAGTTTCTTCATCAATATCTAGGAATTTACCATCAAATTTTCCATTTTTGAATTGACTTTCAGCTAGATAAGGTCCTATAAAAAGAGTATCTTCGATTTTGTCTCTTGCAGAATAATCATATTTTCTAATCGGAACTCCAAGCCCCATTCTTTGAGTAATCTCCTTTTTTCTTGCATAATAACTAGCCCCTACTGCGCCTAAATATACAATACCAAAGCAGCTAAGTGCAATGCTTATTCCCTGTACAGGGTCAAGTTCCATCATTTATAAATTAGCAATAAAATTTTAAATGTTTAGCAATTATTCCGCTAAAATCCCCCTTCCAGCCAGAATACCAGTTGCAGCAGCATTTATTATATCTCTTGACAAACCACACCCATCTCCTGCCGCATAAAGGTTTTTAACCGAGGTTCGCATATTTTTGTCAACATTTAGTTTTATTGCGTAGAATTTTACTTCCGGGGCATAAAGTAAAGTTGAATCAGAAGCCACTCCAGGGATAATTTTATTCAGGACTTCAAGACCCTCAATAATATCCTTTACTATCCTGTGAGGAAGAGCCATTGAAATATCTCCAGGAGTCACATCTTCAAGAGTATTTTTCACAGAATTTCTTTTTATTTTATTGACTGTTGATCTCCTCCCTCTTCTTAAATCTCCAAATCTTTGGACCAAGGGTTTCCCCCCGCCGATTGTTGTTGCAAGTTTTGCAATTGATTTCCCGTATTTGGTTGTATTTTCAAGGGGTTCTGTTAAATCAACGCTAACAAGAAATGCAAAGTTGGTGTTTTCTGATTTTGTTTTTCTTAAGGAATGACCGTTTACAGTCACAAAACCATCATATTCTTCCTTTACAACATAACCTTTTTCATTGGTGCAGAAAGTTCTTATAAAATCATCATAGGTTTTTGTGTTAATGTGGAATTTTGGGTCCCTGTTTATTTCGGTTATTGCATTTGTGACTATTGCTGAGACTTCCACCCTAACTCCAACATCAATTCCTCCGTAATAATAATCAATTTTGTGTTTATCAACGAGTTCATTTACAAATTCTGAGCCTATTCTGCCCGGAGCAAGCAATATTTTCTTTGCTTTTATCTGTTCGCCATTTTTCAAAGTAACGCCTGCGCATGTATTATTTTCTATAATCAAATCATCAACCTCTGTATTAAGCATAAAATTAATTCCTCTTTTTTCAAGGTCAACCTTAAATTTTTGTATGATTTCCGGGGAATTGTCAGAACCCATATGCCTCTGTTTTATTTCAATAAACTTTGCCCCAAAAGCCATAGCTTTTCTTTTCAGATTTTCTATTTTTATAGGATCGTATTTCTGCGTGGTGTTTGGGGACCCGTACCTGATAAAAATATCATCTGTTTCTTTGATTAAATCCCACGCATCTTTTTTATCTGTGAAATCCTCAAGGTTTCCTCCAATCTCAGGGTTTAAATTTAAAGTTCCGTCAGAGAAAGTTCCTGCTCCTCCAACTCCACACATTATGTTACAAGGCACGCAATGAGCGCAATTTATATTGCCGTTCATTTTGCAGACCCGGTCATTAACTTCTCTGCCTTTATCAATTATCAAAACATCTTTTTTACCCGCAAGTTTATCTGCTGCGAACATTCCCGCAGGTCCAGCTCCAATAATAAGAACATCCCTGATTTTGTCTGAATTTTGATTAATCCCTGTTTCCATATATTTACCTTATAATAAATTATATCTTAACTCCATATGAAGCGAGGACCTCTGGATTATTTTCATTCAATATAATTTCCCATTCTTTGGCATATTTATTTAAATCCTCTGTATCTATATGATGTCCTAAAAGTTTAGGAACAATCAAAGCTTTTCCATCTATTATGAATCCATTATATATAGATTCGCTTCCTAAACTTGAATCCTCTGATCTATTATAACCGGCTAATTTTGCGATTAGCGGATTTGGCAACACATTTATATCTATTTTTCTCCAAAGTTCTGCTTTTTCTGCGTTATCTCCACCTTCCTGATATCCGGCAATTTCTAATAAAAATTTTAGTGCAGTTCCATCTTTAACTTTTTCGTAAAGATGATCTCCTATAGGGTAATTTTCATCCAATCTATTTCTATCTATTTCACCTACAATCTCTTTAAACTCCAGATTTCCATATGAAAGTCTTTCGGGTTTTTTAGGTGTTTTCACATGGAAAGCAGCTATTAAAACCTCATCTAAAGCGGCTCCAAACCCAGGTTCTACCAATTCATGAGAAAAGAAATCTTTTTTATCTTCTGGTTTTAATCTGGGAACCAAATTTAACATAAAATCCTGCAATTCTTTTTCTGTATATAATCCCTCTTTTGGAGCAATAGTATAATTTATAAGTTCCTGATAAGGGTTTTGTTTATTTACAATCAAAGCCATATTCTTATAATCAACAATAGCCACTTCAGGATTTATTTCCAGAGCTTTTTGTATTATTCCAAGTTTATTAGTAATCATTATTTAGTAAGATATTAAATAATTTATATCCCATTCTTGCAAAATTAAGGCAGTTTTGTTTAAATTTTCTAAAACCTTAATTATGGAGCTCGGAACCGTTGTTTGTAGGGAAGAAACCCCAAATACCTCAAATTTTTATTTTGTTGCGGATAAGGAAGTTAAGGTTAAGGTGGGTTTGTTTATTCAGGTTAAGGTTAAACAGGGATTGCTTATAGGGAGAATTGAAGAGATTACCAAGACAAACAGATATTTTATGCAGCCCGAGACAATTTCAAATTATGAGACTTCTATTAACAGCAATTTCCCCACAGATAAATGGGAATTTTTATTGTGCAAGGTTTATTGTCTTGGAATCTTAGATAAAATTATAAAAAGAGCAAATTATCCGGTTTCTCCCGGAGAGATTGTTTATATGGCAGAGGATGAGAACCTGAAAAAACTTTTTAAGTTTGATGAAAGAGGTTTGCATCTTGGGGAGATTGAGGCTCACCATCTTAAAGTGAATTTGAATATGAACAGGGTGTTCCAGAAACACCTCGCAATACTTGCTTTATCCGGAGCGGGTAAGAGTTATGCAACCTGCGTTTTAATGGAAGAACTTCTTAATCGGGGGGATGATCAGGGCAAAGCAGGAATTCTTGTTATAGATCCGCACGGGGAATATTCTGGTTTTGTTTATGACAAGAAATTTTCAGACAAAACAAATTTGATTAAAGGAAAAGATATAAGAATTGGGTTGCCTCATCTTCCAAGCTATTATTATAAATTATTTCTTCCAAATTTAAGTTTTGTGCAGGAGAGGGATTTAATAAAAGTTGTTGCTGAACTGAGAAAAACAGAAGATGTGTTTGGTATAAAAGAAATAATTGCGGGGATTGAAGAAAATGAAAATATAAAACAGGCAACCAAAGAGGTTTTGTTTGCAAATCTAAGTTCATTAAATTCCCTGAGATTATTTGGGTACTATGACACCCCTTCAATTTACAGCATGATTGTCCCGGGTCAGATGACAGTTGTTGATTTGTCTGAGATGACCAATAACCGGAAGAGACAGATGATTGTTGCATATTTTTTGAGAGAACTTTTTAACAAGAGAATAATGAGAAAAGTTCCTCCTTTTGTTGCATTTATTGAAGAGGCTCATAATTTTGCTCCTGAGAGAAGCGGGAAGGAAAATTTCTCAAAAGGAATTATTGAAAAGATTGCGAGGGAAGGAAGAAAGTTTAATGGTTTGTTGTGTTTGATTTCCCAGAGACCTGTCCACCTTTCAACAACAAGTTTATCCCAGTGCAATACCCATATGTATCTGAGAATAACAAACCCCTATGATTTGAAGCATATTGGGGAAAGCAGCGAGGGGTTGACAACTGAGTTATTGAAGAGCATCACCAGTCTTGAAGTTGGGGAAGCGGTTCTTGTCGGAGAGGCAAGTTCATTGCCGTTGTTTGTAAAAGTCAGGAACAAAGAAGTGATGGATATGGAAACAAGCAGGAGTCTTGAAGATGATTGCATTGCTTATTTAGAGAAGAGTGAGAAAAAGAAAAAAGATGTTAGTGATTTGATGGAGGGTTAATCTATCAAGATATGTGAAATTGTTTGTGAATGGAAGTAGTATGCCATTTTGTTAATATTATTGTTTTATATTTGATTTTTTTCTTTATCGGTCATTAGATGGAATTCATTAATAGATTCCCAAAATAATCCACCCAAACCACGTTTTCTTACAGCTACAAGATATTTTTGGAATAATAAACATATTTCATTTTCTTTAACGCCTATTATTTTGCTGATTTGTTCCCTTGTTTCTTTATTGTATGTAAGTTTTTTTGTAAATGGAAGTATTTTTCCAGCGGGGTATCTTCCATACTCAGGCCATAGATCACCACCTGCGTGTATGGTGAGCATGGTAAAAAGAAAATTTGCTTGAAGTTGGTAATTATCTGTTTTTTCTTCTAATGTAGGTGCAAATTCTGGCAACCAGTCTTGATTTTTAAGATATTCTCGAACATGCTCGTTTACTTTATTAGAACTACCTGTGAGTGCCCGAGTGTAATGATAATGATTGTAATTTAATAAAGTTACTGGAGGATTATTGAGGTATTCCGATTCATCAAAGGTTGTTTCTAATAAATCCTGTAGGGGTCTATAGGTATCTCTTGCGATACAGATAGTGGCGATAAGATAAACTGCCTCGACGATTATGACCTCTGGAACCGCAATTAGTGCTATTAATCCGGATTTACCTTGGGTTAAATCAAAAAGAGATGTGAGATATTTGGAAAAAATTTGCATTTGTTTTTTAGTGCCATAAACCGTTGTAGCCGCACCCAAAATCATAAATTGATAACTATTAGCTTCCATTTTTGAGATGGCTTCAGGGATTTTATTTATATTATCTCCAATATCTTTAAATATTTTTTCCCATTTTAATTTAATTTTTCTAGTTAAATTGTTACACATTCTTTCAAAATTAAGTTCTAATCTAGTGGAAGAATCAGTTTCCGAAGAATTAATTACAAAATCAATAGTATCATTTAATAATGTGGCTTTTTCACTTTTAGTAATATCAATGTCAGGCACAGAAAAAATAACCCTTTGTAATTTTGGTGTTTTAGGAATTTCAATGGTATCTGGTTTTAGGTGAATGCCTTGTTTAAATATTGGTAGTTTAAGATCACCCTCAAGTTTTCCCAAGAATGTTGGTGTTTGAGTGTGTTTATATTTTTTTGCACGTTTACTTACGCCATCAGTGATAGGACCAAAAATTTCAACGGCAGAATATGTTGCACTTGGACGATTTTTTTGAAGTTCTTTAAGGACATAATGTGTGAATAGACCATTTTTATATTCGTGGTCTTCTATAGAAAGTTCATCATCTTTGCTGGCGGTAAAGGTAATACTACCATTACCTATTACCATATTTGTAAATGATTTTAGATTCTTAAAACTTTTGGTGTTAGGAACAGGATAACTTTTTCCATTTTTGATTACTACACCACTGAAACAAGAATCAATAAATATAAGGTTGGATTTTGAGGGTAAAGATTCAAATATTATTTTTAGGTCTTCTATAGAAATGCAGGTGCTAGCAATATCTTGTGTTGCATCATAAGGAACAAGAAAACCAAGGGCCGTATTTTTGTCGTTAGGATCGTTTATTAAAGCACCATGACCAGAATAAAAAAAGAAAAAGGAATCTTCAGGTTTAACGTTTTCCCTGAGTTCCTTACCTAAAGCTGTTTTTATTTCAGAAAGTGTTGCTTCTTGATCAATTAATAAACGATTAAAACCTATATCTCCAATATTTTGTTTGAAAAGAGTAAAAAACTCAGAGGCATCTTTATCAGCATAAGCAAGATTATTACCTGGATTTTTATGCTTTGATATTCCTATTGCAACAATATGGTGTTTCATAAATAAGTGAATTACCCCCCAGCAAGCTGGGAGGCTTCTAAGATTCTTTAAAAATATCAGTTATTAAACTTTATCTAAATGGTAAAATATGTCCGACTAATTGAATTTCGGCTCCATCTATTGGTTTTATTTTTGAATATTTGTGAGCCGAAATTCATCCCCCCCGCAAGCAAGGGGGTTTTCTTTCGCCATAATTGGGGGAAAATAAAAAATCAAATTATTCATTGGTTATGTTATAACTAAAATAGTTCATATCATTTTTCTATTATTTAGATTTCAAGCCCCCCTTTTTGTAGATTATTCCCCAATAGCTGTGACTTTTCCTTAAAACTAATTTTTACTTATTAATACAGTGAACAATAATCCAAGGTTGATTTTCATACAACAAAAACGAAATAATTAACAATCAAAGGTAAATACAATATACCTAAATTTATCCTCTGCCATAATCCGGTTAAACCTATTATAGGTCCTTTTTTATAATTTGATATAACAAAGATTGCAAACGATAAAAAACCAAGAATGAAAAATAGAAGATTGAATATTTTAAAATTATCAATATCCATAATTCCAAACATCCACAATGGATTAAATATTAGAAACAGAAATCCCACCCCTGAACCAATTCCATGTATCTTCCCAGACCTTGTTTCCTTTAATCCTTTTAGGTCTTCCGCAAAAATACCGGCTATAATGCAACCCACTCCAAAAATTATTATTCCTAATATGTATAATATGTGCCTCTAGGAATAAACTGAAAATATGAAGGTATGACCTATTGAGAATATTATAAATAATAGACCAAGAATAATTAACCAGCAGGATAATTGTTTTTTTACAGGACTTTTATTTGTTCCCAATTCACTTATTGTATCTTTTAGGTTGCTACAATTAGGATATTTTTTTCCAATAATAAAAGGCACAATAAAATCCCCCAGCACAGCAATTAATCCGATTAATAAAAATAAATAATGAATCTCCATATTCAGACTAAATTTCAAATATCACAAACCACAGTAGCAGTATATTTTTCATTTTCCAACCCAATCTTAAATTTATAATTTGTAATCCCTTTCACAAGAGTTCCCCCTTTTTCTTTTGTAAATGATTCCCCTAAGGCAGTGACTTTTCCTTCAAACCCGCCTTTTACTTCATTGATTTTAACTTTGAATTTGCAGAGGAAAAGTTCGGCTATTTCGCTTTCCGCGAGCAGAGTGGAAAGAAAGTTAAAAAGCGCGTCTTCAATGGTTTCGCTTTCAAATTCAAAAACCAGTTTTTCCTTTGCCTCAATTTCATCAATCTCGCACATAACCGAAAAAAGAGCTTCTGCTGAGTTTTCAAATAATTCCTCAAGCGTGAACCCATAGGACTCAAACATAACATCTGAGGTCAGGTCTTCAATAAATTTGTATTTTTCCATAATAATTCATTTAGAAAAATGGTTAATATCTTCATACGCAGATATATTATGCAAAAAGAACTAAAAATTCTACTTTTATCTTCGGGTTTGTTCATGCTGGCTGGGGGATTGTTCGGACCAATTTACGCTGTGTTTGTTGAGGAAATCGGTGGTGATTTGATGACCGCGGGAACAGCTTATGGGGTGTTTGCAATTGCCGCAGGAGTACTCATGTTTTTTGTAGGAAGGTGGGAAGACCGCGTAAAGCATCAGGAGAAATTAATTGTTATTGGTTATGGTCTTAATTGTTTAGGTTATTTAGGTTATTTGTTTATCAGCAATCCAATGGATTTATTTTTGGTTCAGGTTATTTTTGGAGTTGGAAAAGCAATTGAAACCCCGGCTTTTGACGGAGTATATTCAAAGCATCTTGACCACGGGAAATTCGCTTCTGAATGGGGTTTATGGGATTCAACAACCTATATTGCTTTCGGGATTTCAGCAACAATTGGCGGATTTCTGGCAAGTATTTACGGGTTCAAAGTGTTATTTGTAATAATGTTGACATTGTCTTTATTTGGTTTATTTACTTCAATGTTGTTGATGGTTGAGAAGAAAAAGAAACAAATCAAGCATTCTTAGTTTCAGTAATTGAGTAATTATATTTGCAGGTTAATTATGGACCTGATTGAAAAATACAGACCTGAGAAACTTGAAGAATTCATAGGAAACAAGAAAGCAGTTGGAGATATTCTTGCTAATTTCGGAAAGAAACCTTTGTTACTGCACGGACATACTGGCATTGGCAAAACCCTATTAGGTTCTCTTGTTGCAAGGAAACTTGACCTTGAAGTTTATGAGATAAATGCATCTGATTACAGGGATGTGGAGAGCCTTAAGAAAGTTCTTGAAATTTCAAAACAATATTCAATATTTGGGAAGAAAAGATTGCTTTTGATTGACGAAATAGATGGATTGTCTACAAAGGACAGAGGAGCATCAAAGGAATTGATAAAGATATTCAAGGAAAGCAGGAATCCAATAATGTTGACCGCGAATGATGCTTATAATCCAAAATTAAAAACCCTGAAGGGTTATTGCAAATTAATATCTTTCAACAAAATTCCTTATCCTTCAATTGCGAAATATTTGAGAGGGATTTGCGAGAAAGAAGAAATCACTTTTAATGATGTGATTTTAAGAAACCTTGCGCAAAGATGCAACGGGGATATGAGAGCCGCTATCTTAGACCTTGAAAGTTTGGTTTCAGGAAAAGGATTGTTGTCTTCAAACCTGCTTTCCTCGCGGGATTTTGAGGAAAATATTTTCAGTTCAATCCGCGCAATTATGAAGACAAGAAAAGTTGATATTGCGAGGGAAGTCATGGGTAATCTTGACAGAAACCCAGAAGATTTTTTCTGGTGGGTTGAAGAAAATGTTACTAAAGAATACAAAGGCGAAGACCTTAAAAGAGCCCTTGATTTTTTAAGTCTGGCGGATATTATCAGGAGGAGAATAATGAAAAGGCAGGACTGGATTTTATTCAGGTATTATGTTAACTTTATTTCCATCGGAGTGGCTCTCAGTAAAAAAGAGACTTATAAAAATTATGTTCCTTATGGCTTCCCAACTTATGTTTCTAAGATGGGAACAATGAAAGCAAAGAAGATGGAAATTGAGGCAAAGGCGGTGAAGTTGCAGGAAATAATGCACTGCTCAAAAAGAGTTATTAAAGATGAGTTGCCTTATCTGGAACAGTTTATGAATTTATGAGGGTTATATTATTTGTTTAGCCACTAAAAACAACTTTGGTTTGTTATTCTTCAGTTTCCAAATCCCTACTATAAATATGTTTTGGCAGTGGACTTATGGGTGGTCCTTTAAACCCAACCATTGTTGCAAAATAATCCAATGATTTGCTAACATCAGGTCTTATGTTATAAGTTGCCGCAATAACTTTATTGCCATTTATAAATCTCTCCTGAAGGTCAGACGACCTTTCAATATATCCTATATCCAATGCCACATCAATACCTTCTGATACTCTCTGAGGGTCTCCGCTAATTGACATACCTATATTGAATATCTCGTCGTATGTGAAGTTGATTTTTGGAAAAATCTCCGCTCCTTTTTTAGAATAATTCTTTGTAAGTTCTTTAATCATTTTATCTTTATTTTCTCCATGAATGTTAAAGGAATTCACGTAAACTGTTTGATTTTTAAATAATTCATCATCTTTTCTCGCAGCAGAGTTTCCGATAATCACACCAACAAAATCAGGTCTTAATATATAACTTTCATATTTTTGGGTTAGATTACTACCCTTAAACATATATTCAATTTCTGCAATTTTTCCGGGTTCTATAGATGCGCCGTTGAATTTACTTGCTGTTTCAAAAAGCAATTTTCGGTGTTTTTCCTGTTCTAAAGGGTCATTAAGTCGAAAATAATTCTCGAGATATATATCCTCTGGATTTATTCCATATATTAATGAATGCAGTGGAGTTTCTTTATGAACCTTATTTTCTTCTAACATAATAAGAACTAACTATAAATAATAAAATAACTGTATTTTCGTTTAAAAATTTCTAACTCAAATTATCTAAACAATCAGAGATTTCCCACTCATCTCTTTCGGTTTCTTAATCCCCATCAACTTCAAAATAGTAGGAGCCACATCTTTCTGCCCCCCCTTCTTCAATTTAATTTTCCTGAGTTTTTTATCCGAAGAAACAATTATAAAAGGGATTGGGTTTGTTGAGTGGCTGGGTTTTGGTTTCCCATTTGGATATAATTTATCTTCTGCGCTTCCATGGTCAGCAGTCAGAATAAGGGTGTAGTCATTTTCCAGCCCGATTTTTACAATTCTCTCAATGCATTTATCGACGGTTTCAACTGCTTTTATAATTGCTTTCTTAACCGCGGAATGCCCGACCAAGTCGCAGTTTGCGAAGTTCACTAAAATAAAATCATAGGTTCCTTTCAGAATTTGCTTCTCCAATTCTTTTGCGATTCCAAAAGCTGACATTTCCGGTTTTAGGTCATAAGAAGGAACTTTCGGCGAAGGAATTATTATTCTTTTTTCATCTTTGTTTGGTTTCTCCTCCTGCGAGTTGAAGAAATAAGTAACATGCGCATATTTTTCAGTCTCCGCAATTCTTAATTGTTTCAGGTTGTGTTTTGCCAGCACTGCTCCAAGATTATTTTTCACGGTTTCTTCTTTAAATGCAAAAGGACACCTGAATTTTTTGTTATATCTTGTCATTGTTGTGAATAATAATTTAGGTTTTATTTTCCTGTTAAATTTATCAAATTTATTTGAGATAAATGCGCTTGTAATCTGTCTTGGTCTATCTGTCCTGAAATTAAAAAATATTATTGAGTCCTTGTTTTTTATTAGTGAAACAAGTTTTTTATCTTTCCCAACAATCACGGTTGGCTGGATATAATAGTCTGTTTTATCCCCTCTTTTGTAAGCCATGTTTACTGCTTCTTTTGGACTTTTTGCTTTAACTCCTTTTCCTAAAGTCAATAAATCATAAGCTTTTTTTGTCCTGTTCCAATTATTATCCCTGTCCATTGCGTAATATCTCCCGACAACCGTTGCGATTTTCCCGATTCCCAGCTTTTTGCATTCTTTTTCAATTAGTTCTATGTATTTTTTGGCTGATTTTTCCGGGACATCCCTGCCGTCAGCAATAAAGTGTATAAATACATTTTCTACTTTTCTTTTTTTTGCCATTTTCAAAAGCGCAATCAAATGGTTTGTGTGGGAATGCACCCCTTCATCAGAACACATTCCAATTAAATGCAGATTGGATTTTTTTTTCTTTGTAAAGTCAATTGCTTTTAAGAGAACTTTGTTTTCAAAAAAAGTTTTGTTTTTTATGGATTCATTTATTTTTTCGTACATCTGCCATACAATTCTTCCTGCTCCCATATGGAGATGCCCTACTTCAGAATTTCCCTGCGCTCCTTTGGGAAGACCAACCGCATTTCCTGATGCCTTGTTTTGCGTGTAAGGGAAATTTTTAATAAAATAATCATAATTTGGGGTTTTTGCCTGCGTTATGTAGTTGCCTTTGCCCAGAGGGGCAATTCCCCACCCATCCATCACAACAAGAATTATCTTCTTCATAATATTATTTTAGAATCTAATTTAGGATAATTTATATGCTATCTGATATCAATATAAGAATAATATCTTTTGCTTCAGATTCAAAATATTCAAGTTTTTCTAATTTGTTAAACTCTTTGCATAATTTGGACCTTAGCTTTTCTTTAAAATCACGGTTTTCATCAAATTGTCTTAAAAATTCCAATATATTAAGATTGAATTCTTTAGAGGATTTTCCCGATTTAATATTATCCGTCCAGTTTTTTATAATATGCTCGGTATAATATTTAGGTTTTTCAATATTCTCTTTTTCATACATAAAGATATTATTATTAGCTTATATTATGAAAATCCTTGTAACAGGCGGAGCCGGGTTTATTGGTTCAAATTTAGTGGAAAAATTATTGGAGAATTCAGAAAATGAAATTATTGTTATTGATGATTTATCCGGAGGCAAAAAAGAGTTTATGGAACCTTTTATTGACAAAATAGAATTTCATGAAAAGGATTTGGTCGGGGAAATTGACAATTATTTTTTAGAGGTTGATGAGGTCTGGCATCTTGCGGCAAATCCTGATGTAAAAGATTCTTCAATAAAAACCTTTTTCAGGGACTTGGAACTTACAAAAAATGTTCTTGAAGCGTGCAAAAAAAATAAGGTTAAAAATATTTTGTTTACTTCAAGTTCAACTGTTTACGGGGAATCTGAATTGAATACTCCGGAAACATGCGAGACAAAACCAATTTCTTTTTACGGGGCGACAAAATTGGCGTGCGAGGCATTGGTTTCAACTTATTGCTCGCTTTACAAAATCAATGGGTTTATTTTCAGGCTTGCAAATATTATTGGGAAAAATTCCACACATGGGGTGATTTATGATTTTGTTAACAAACTGAAAGCAAATAATTCTGAACTTGAAATTCTTGGGGACGGAACCCAGATAAAAAGTTATCTTTCGGTTGATGATTGCATTAACGGAATGTTTGTTGCAGGAAAAAATGCAAAAGATCAAATTAATGTATTCAATCTTGGAACAAAAACACAGACAAATGTAAAAGAGATTGCGGAAATTGTTGTTGAAGGAATGATTAATGCGAAATTGATTGAAGAGAAACCAGAGTTCAAATTTGTTGGGGGATTTGAAGGAGGCGGATGGAAAGGCGATGTAAAAGAGATGTTGCTGGATATTTCAAAATTAGAAAAATTGGGATTTAAACCAGTGAATTCCTCTCAGGATGCAATTCGGGAGGCTGTGAGAGAGACAATTAATTCTTAGAGAAATATAATAATGTATGTCTCTCATCCTCTGATTAAGAAAAATAAAATTGAAATAAGGGAATACCAGATGGATATTGCAAAAAATTGCATGAAGAAAAACACCCTTGTTGTTCTTCCAACAGGCATGGGAAAAACTCCGATAGCTTTGATGGTAGTTGCTGAGAGATTAAATAAACTTGAAGGAAAGATTTTGTTTCTTGCCCCCACAAAACCTCTTATAGAACAACACAAGAAAACATTTGAGAAATTGTCTGAACTTGCGGACCTGAAAGTTATCAGCGGAACAATAAAACCTGAGAATAGGGGGAAGGAATACAAAAAAGCAAGAATTGTTTTTTCAACGCCGCAGACAATACAAAATGATTTGAAGAACAGGACTTTAAAATTGAATGATTTTGTTCTTTTGATAGTTGATGAAGCCCACCATTCTGTTGGAAAATACGCGTATACTTATATTGCAAAGAGATATCTGGAAGAATCAGAGAATCCTTTGATAGTTGGTTTAACCGCTTCCCCTGGCTCAAAACTTGGGAAAATAAAAGAGATAAAGGAGACTTTGTTTATTGATCAGGTTGAATCAAGGATTGAACAGGACAAAGGAATAAGCCAGTATGTTCAGGAAAAAGAAGTGCAGAGAATTGATGTTGAACTTCCTGATGATTACAAAGATGCTCAGAAGATAATTAAAAAGATTTTTGAGAGCAGGGTTGAGAATCTTTCAAAGATTGGCGCATTGCCAACAAAAAGAGTATCAAAGAAAATGCTCCTTGACTTCCAGAATTTTTACATGAAAAAAGCGCAGGAGACAAGAAAGAAAGAAATGTTTTTTGCGGTATCGAAAATCGCGGAATCAATCAAACTTGATTATTGTCTTGAATTGCTTGAGACCCAGGGAGCAAAACCTGTGGGTGTTTATATTAAGAAACTGAGCACGGAGAAATCGAAAGCATCTTATAATATGCTTGCGGACAGTCTGTTTGGGGTATTTTCCCGGAAAGTTTCGGCTCTTGGGGAGCATCCAAAACTTGGGAAACTAAAAGAGATTGTTGCCAAGGAACTTGATAAAAAGGTTATAATTTTTACCCAGTACAGGGCAACAGTTGATGTGATTGTAAAAAAACTCGAGGAAATTAAAGGGGCTAAAGTTGGCAAACTTGTGGGTCAGAAATCCGGGTTAAGCCAGAAACAGCAGGTTAGTGTTATAAGGGATTTTGAGGAGGGGTTTTATAATTGTCTTGTTTGTACGTCAATCGGAGAAGAAGGTCTTGACATAAAAGGAGTTGGAACAGCAGTGTTTTATGAGCCGGTTCCCTCTGAGATAAGAAGCATCCAGAGGAGAGGTCGGGTTGCGAGATTGATTAAAGGGAAAATTTACATTCTTGTTACAAAAGACACAAGGGACGAGGCGTACTACTGGACTGCTTATCACAAAGAGAAGAAGATGAAGAGATATTTGGTTAAGGAAAATCTGGAGAGTTTTGGTTGAGTATTTAAAGTTTTAATTTTACTATCATTTATAGGTGATAGATGATGAAAGGAGAATCTGATGGACAGAATTCATATACTGGAGCTAAAGTTCGAGAACTATCTGGAATTTTAGGGAAAACCGGGATTTTTTACAGTAGAGTGGCAAATGCGGATTTAGCCATAGAAAAACAAATATTAAAGTTTGAATATTCTGATAGTGATTTTTTCCTTCATATTGGCGGAAATTATGGAATTGTTGGGGCTTACAAGACTGTAATCGAAGAGACTAAAACAGAAGTTTCAAAAACGAGAAAGCAATTTGAAGAACACGAGGAGGATTTAATAGGGGTTTACGGCGAAGAGAGGGTTAAATCAAGTAAGGGGTTCTTATTTGATACTTTGGATGAAGAATACAGGAAATTTGACGCATCTGTTGAGGAATATGAAAAGCTTATTGAAGGTTTAGATTTAAAGGAGTTATTTGAAAATTATAAAAGGTATAGGGAGAGATCCTCGCAGATTGCTTTAGACAAACCTTTTACTGATAAAGATATAAAAAATGATTTGTTGGCAGTTGAAATACTTGTTCCTGTTTCAGAAGAGAGTGAAAAACTGAAAATAACAAAGCCTTATGAAAATCTTGAGGAATTAAGGAAATATTTGTAATAAGCATTTAATATAAACTCATTGTATAATTGATTAAATAAATTATTACTTACGGTTTTGCAACTTTTATCGAGGATATCACCATAAAATTTCTCAAAGGATTTCATAATTGTAACTAATTTCCCAATTCTGATTAAAAATTCTAATTTTCAGGTTTTGTCAGATATTTAAGAAAAGCATTTATTGTAAAAGAATTCACCAAACCGCATTTAATTGCAAACTCAAATAATTTTAATTGCCTGCTGCTTGTTTTAATATCCGCAATTAAAGGTTTGCAAATAGAATTATATTTTTTAAACATCTTTAAGGAAAAATCATTATTTTTTACAGCTTCATTGCACACTGTTGCTGCGACTTTGCCGCTTCTAATAGCTAATTCAATCCCAGCGCCTAAAATAGAATACACAAAACCTCCTGCATCCCCGCACAAAAGCGCTCTTTCTTTGTAAGATTTTTTCAATAATTCTGTTGGTATCATATGCGCCTGAACATCTTTTGCTTCAAATCCAAATTGTTGCGCAAAATTATCAAATTTGTCTCTGAGTTTATCCGCTTTTGACAACCTGCATCCAATGCCAATATTAACACACCCATCCTTTGGGAAAATCCAGCCATATCCGCTAAAATCAGAATGGATATATACTAAAATATTTTTTCCAAATCTTTTTTCAATCTCTTTGTTGTTCATCTTTATCTCTGATTTTATTGCAAGCGAAACATCATTTTTATTCCAGCCTTTATTTAACCCTGTCTTTTTTGCGACAATACTATTTACTCCGTCTGCGCCGATAATAGTTTTAGAAATAAATATTCCTTTTTCACTCACAACTCTCACTTCTTTGCTATTAACTATAATATCAATCACCTCGCATTTATCAATCACTTTTGCGCCGGATTTAATCGCTCTCTTTGTAATAAAATAATCAAGTTTCTTTCTGGAAAACAGGAGTGAATTATATTTGAAATTATATATTGGTTTTCCATTAAAATAAAACTTAACACAATCTGATTTATTCTCTATAATTTTAGTGATTGCAGGTCCGCAAATCTTCGGGTTTTCGATTATAGAACACATCCCCCCGCAGGGTTTGTCCCGCGGAAGTTTTTCTTTTTCAAGAAGCAAAGTTTTTAATTCATACTTAGCGCATTTCTCGGCGGCTGCGCTTCCGCCGGGTCCTGCCCCAACAACAATTACATCATAAAAATTTTCCTGAGAGTTCATAATTAACAACAAATTTAATTAATTCTCCCCCATCCTATCAGGTGCCATTTCCCATCAACAAGTTTTGAGTAACTCACTTTTGCATTTTTCTCCGCGCATATTGGCAATTTTAAATTTAGTTTTAGTTTCTCATTGTTTATTGAAGCTATGCTTCCTGTGCTCCTGCTATTCCTGCAATAAACCAGTAAAGTATCTCCGGTTTTAAGTTCATAACCCTTAAATAATTTATAATTTGTTTCGATTTCATAGAGAATTTCAGGCATGCTTTTTGTGCCCGCAAGACATCCCGCAAGTTTATCTGACTTTGCCATTGAAGGATCCAGACTTGTTTGCAAAGCAACAAGACCGCCACAGGTTGCTTCATCAACTTCAAGTTCATCCCGCATTATTTTTTTTATTTTTGTTTCCAACTCAACATATTTTCCCTTTATAGAAACCGGTTTTATTATTACTTCATCCCCTTCTTTTAGCTTGCCTCTGATTACACTGCCCCCAATCACACCGCCTGCCAGATTTTCCGGTTTTATTCCGGGTTTGTTTGCGTCAAAAGACCTTGCAACAAGGAATAAAAAATCTCCTCCCGGATAATCAGGTTTTTTTATTTTCAAAAGTTCTTCAAGCAAATATTCTATCCCAATTCCCTGCTGAACTGAAGTTGGAATTATCTTTGAATTCTCGGCAATGGTTCCTTTAATCAATTCTTTTATTTCATTATAATTCTTCAGGGCTTCCTCCTTTGACACAAGGTCAACTTTATTCTGGACAATTATGATATTTTTTATTTCTCCTAATTCCAATGCTCTTAAATGTTCAAGAGTTTGCGGCTGGGGACATTTCTCATTTGCGGCAATCACGAGAACTGCGGCATTAAATAAAGCGGCTCCTGTAAGAACAATCGGAATCAAACTTTCATGTCCAGGGGCATCAATTAAAGAAAATATTTTCTCCTGTTTGCAGTCAGAAAAACAATGAACGCACTTTTCATTTGTTGTAACTCTCCCGCATTTTTCGCACTTGTAAATCGAAAAATCAGAATATCCCAGTCTTATAGTTATCCCTCTCTTCTTTTCCTCTGAAAATGTATCCACCCATTTTCCTGTAAGAGCCTCAACTAAAGTTGTTTTCCCGTGATCAACATGACCTACTATTCCGATATTTAATTCAGGGTGCATAATTTATCTAATATCATTTTATTATTGAGAATTGAGTTAGTTTCATAAAAATCATTCATATCACCATCAGAAAAAGGATAATTAACTCACAGGCTAAATAAGACTATTTTTGCAAAATTATAACTATTTAAAGTTTTAAAGTATCACTTATTAATGATAGAAAAATATCTTAAAAAAGTAAATGACAGATTAACAACAATAGAGAGTTATCTTGAAAAAGCAAAGGATGTGTTAACAACATTAGAGAGTTATAAAACTCCTGTTGGAGAAATCAGAATAGCAAAACCTAATTTGTTTAGGGAGCCAACAGATATAGAATTAATACTGCCCGAAGGTTCAAATTATCATCGATTATGTCTAACCCCTGGTGCTGCAACTTCTCTGGAGATAGCAGGACAAAAAATAGATATATCTAGAACCGCAATTTATGAATATCATTTACATTTTGAAAAAGAAAATATAGAGTTAAAACTTGAAGTGCCACCACGTTTTGATCTGGTCTAACTCATTTTTAATTTTGTGGTTCAGGGATTGGTTATATAGAACAGATAGGATTATCTTTAATTCTATTTTGATCTGCAGTATATCAAATTTATCAGGGAATAAATTATGGATAAGAAGAAAATTCTGTTTATCGGAACAGGAGGGACAATTACCGCCAAAACGGTTAATAACAGTTGGAAACCCGGGGAATTCAATGAAAAGGAATTACTGGATTTTATTCCTGAAATAAAGGATTTGGCAGATATTAAGACCATTGATTTACTTAACATAGACTCATCCAATATGCAGCCAAAACACTGGCTTGAAATCGCGAAAACAATCAAGGATAATTATCCTGATTATGATGGTTTTGTAATTACTCACGGAACTGACACCATGCATTACACAGCATCAGCATTATCCTTTTTATTGCAGGATTTATCAAAACCAATTGTGTTAACAGGTTCTCAGGTGCCTCCGCATATGCTTGGTTCTGATTCAAAAAGAAATGTTTTGGATTCCGTTCGTATTGCTACAGAGACAAATATATGCGAAGTAGCAATTGTATTTAACAGTAAAATTCTAAGAGGAAACAGAACCAAAAAATTCAGGGAAGTGGAATTTGAAGCATTTGAAAGTATAGGGATGTTACCATTAGGTGTGATTGAACATGATATTAGACTGACAGGAGAACATTTCAAAAAAGAAAATGAATTGAAATACTTTAATAAACTTGAAGAAAAAATCTGCATACTAAAAATAACACCTGGATTTAATCCAAAAATAATTTCTAATTTAATAGATTTGGATTATAAGGGAATAATTCTGGAAGGTTTTGGGGCGGGCAATGTGCCTATTGATGAAAATTCCCTGGTGCCTGAAATAGAAAATGCTGTGAAAAAAGGAATTCCTATTATCGTGTCTTCACAATGCGCAATTGGTTTCTCATGGATGTACCTTTACGAATGCGGCAAGAAAGCTTTAGATGCTGGCGCAATTCCGGGTCATGATATGATTAGCGAAACCGCAATGACTAAATTAATGTGGGTTTTGGGAAATTATCCTGATTATGATATAGAAAAAATAAAAGAATTATTTCTGAATGATGTCTGCGGTGAAGTCTCCAACATAAGAACTCCAAAAGAAAAAAGAATCTGGGAATATTCACTATAATTTATAATCAAATGACTTTTTATGGAGAGTCCACTCCTATTTAAATTTTACAATTAATTGATGTATGTCTGTAAAATCTGAAATGGCTGAGATAGAAGCGCAAGTTAAACAATTAAATGAAAAGTACAATATAAAAGAATTTCCATCGACCCTATCTATGGGCACTTTGGATAAATTTGAGAATGAAGCAGCAGCAGCGCTTGTGGAATACTGGAAAAATAAGGGAAAAATAACACCAATATTAGCAGAAGACTTGTTTGGAATAATAGAAAATGATATTAAGATATACAAACAAATCAGTAAAGAATTAGAAATAGAGGCTGAAAACAAATTAAATAACGAGCCTTTATACAAAAGAATACTTTATTTATCTTCAAATTTGAGGAAAAAAGAGAAAAATAGAATTATCCGTGATTTGGAAGACACAAAAGAAGTGTCCTATAATCCTATATTAAAAGTACCTCCGCCTCTGTGGGAAGGATTATTAGAAGCATATGAAGGTGATCTTTCAAATAAAGGATATATAGATTTAATAACTACGGATGAAGGAAGATTCTTAGTTCCCACTGAAAAACTGCTAGACTCAATATCCTTATATATAGGGAATGCTTGGAATTAATAACATTCAGAAAAAAAAGAATCCGGGAATATTCCTTATAATTCTAATTAACAATAATGGAGCCTTCTAATTTATTCTGGGTTGTTTTGCTTACTTTTTTGCCAACACTTGAACTGAGGGCATCAATCCCCTATGCTCTGGCAATACTTGAATGGAATCCTATTTTTGCTTTCTTCCTGATTATTGCAGTAAATATTTTGGTCGGAGAGATAATATTTTATTCCCTTCATACAATTCTGCCTTATGTGCTGAAAATAAAGATTTTTGAGAGAATTTACAATAAATGCGTAAAAAGGATTCAGAAAAAGATGCACAAATATGTTGATAAATACGGGACAATTGGTCTTGCTTTGTTTATCGGGGTTCCCCTCCCAGGTTCGGGAGTGTGGACCGGGGCTTTAGCTGCTTTCCTCCTCGGATTTGAAAGAAAAGACTTCTCAATAGCAAATATTGTTGGTGTGCTGATTGCGGGGGTGATTGTGACCTTGGTAGTTGTTGCTGGGATTAATGGATTTTCTTTATTTGTTAAATCATAACTTCTTTTTTTAAAACTCAAAATAATAGCTTTCTTTTGTAAAATAAGGGATAAAACCCCTTATTTAATTTAATGAATAAAATGGTTATGAACAATAAACTTATCTATCTTACCCTGGCATTTCTTTTAATCAGTCTTGCCTTTCTCGGGCACAAACAGATGACTACCGGCAGTTTTATTGATAAAAGCATTGATTTGGAAGGAGGGAACCTTCTTATTATCTCTTTCTCTGACGCAAATTATAATGAAATCTCAAATTTAAGGGACACAATTCAAACCAAATATCATGTTAACACTTATACCACAACAAGCGCAATTGAAACCCAGTTATCAGTTGAATGCGCTGAAGATAATGTTGATGAACTTATAAATAATATTAACAGCACTATTGAAATCAGCACTTATGAACTCAGCAAAATAGACCCTAAATTAAGCGCGGGGATTTTTAATGAAATCCTCTATTCGGTATTTGTTGCTTTCTTCGCAATAGCAATCATAATATTTCTCCTTTTCAGAACAGTTGTTCCCTCATTTGCTGTTGTCCTGTGCGCATTCTCGGATATTATAATTACTCTGTTTTTTATGAATATTTTTTCAATACCTTTATCAATAGTCACATTTACCGCTCTCTTAATGTCCCTTGGTTATTCAGTTGACACAGATATTTTACTCACCACAAGAACCCTTAAATCAAGAAATGATTTTGACAAACAATACAAAAAAGCCCTTAAAACCGGACTTACAATGACAGCAACGAGTATGGTTGCGCTTATTTCCATTTTATTGATAACCGGGTTTTCATCTGTATTTGGACAACTTGCAGCAGTCCTGATAATTTGCCTTATTGTTGACCTTCCAAACACATGGATTCAGAATGCTTCAATTTTAAGGTGGTATGCAGAAAAATATAAACACTGAAATTTTAATTAAATTTAATTATGGGAAAATTCTGGAAGATGGTAGATAAAGTAATAAAAGAATCTGATGTTTTACTGCTATTGCTGGATGCCCGCCTTGTGGAAGAAACAATGAACCCTGAAGTAGAGGATAAAGTGGAAGATTCAGAAAAACCATTAATTTATGTTATAACCAAATGCGACCTTGTTGATAAAGATATTGTTGAAGGATATAAGAAAAAACTAAAACCCTGCGTGTTTATCTCAGCAAAAAAACATTTTGGAACAAAGATTCTGCGGGATAGGATTTTAATTGAAGCAGAGAAAGCCGGAATAAAAACCTACAAAACAATCAATGTTGGGGTTCTTGGTTATCCAAATGTTGGAAAATCCTCATTGATTAATGCAATGAAAGGGAAAAAATCAGCTCCGACCAGCATAATCAGCGGGTACACAAAAAGCCTGCAGATGATAAGAACCCATAAAAGGATAATGCTGATGGATACTCCGGGAGTTATTCCTTATTCAGAAAAGGATTATATAAAACATGCGCTTATAGGAACAATTGATTTCAACCAGATAAGAGAAGCGGATATAGTTGTGATTGAATTAATGGAAAAATACTCAGGGATGATTGAATATTTTTATGGAATTGATACTCAAAAAGATAAAGAAAAAACCATTAAAGAAATTGCATTAAAAAGAGGAATTTTAAAAAAAGGTGGAGAACCTGATATTATCAAAACATCAAAAACAATCATAAGAGACTGGCAGACGGGAAAAATTAAATAAACTCCCTCCCTGAAAACGCAGTTTGGAGAATAAAAAAATATTTGGAATAAAACCTATTATCACTAATCAGAATTTGACAGGTGTTTACTTTTTCTTATCAGACCCCTCTTTAATCTTAGCAAGAAAAACAACATAATTTTCGCCATATACCTTTGCGCACTCAGGGCAGGTTGTGAAAAAGAAATATAATTTTTCAATCTCCTCATTTTTTGATTTTACATATTTCTTCATTTCCTTAATCCAATCACCCATACTTTTAGAGGAACCTTCGTAAACTTTTGTTAAAAAAGTTCCGGATAATTTAACAATTTCCTCTCCAGGAACTTCTCTGTTTACAGCAACATAAATTTCAGAAGTAAAAAAACCTTTCTCATATGAAAGAATGAGTGGTTGCAACGCAAGAGCTCCTGCAAACTGAATTATTTCTCTTTTTTCTGACAAAACTTTTTTTAAATTCCATGGAACATGGAAAAGACTTCTCACAGTATATTTAACAAATAATTTATTCCTCCATACTATTCTCTGATCCATCCACAATCTTGGATCAAATCTTGGACAACATCCTGTCCCAGACATTCCATAAAGTTGGTCCATAATTAGTTTTGTTTATTTAAGAAATAAGCTGATAAATACTTGCATCAGCATCTTCATAAACGAGTTCAAAACCTGAAATTCTTTCTCTGTTTATTGCTTTGAACAAAACGGTTCCCAGGGCTTTTTCTTTTGGTTTATAATTAACCAAATATTCTGAGATATTCAAACCCGCAATAGTGAAAATTACATAACTCTTATCAGAATCTGAAGAAGAAACAAACAGGTAATCTGAATTGTATTTCTCCATTACTGCTTTTGTAATCTCAGGGTCTGTTGTTGACAAAGCCTGCGCAACATCCTCTATTTTTTCTTTTGAAGAAAATTCTCCCCCTGTTTTAGTATCCCATTTCTCGCTTGATATTGTCCAGATTATATCTTCGGATGGAGAATATATAACAGATTCTTTATTCGCATATCCCCTTATCATATGACCATAATCCCACCAGTTAAGGAATCTTGCATCTTTGGGAATATCTTCTATTATCCAATCCAGCGCTGGTTGAAGATTAGTATTGAGGTGAAACTCATAATTGATTCCGTCTTTTGTGTAATTGAAATAAGTGATGCCTAGGTTGTAGGGTAATTCTTTTTCAGTATTCTGGTCTTCAGAGATTTCTTTTGTTATATCCGAACTGTCTGAGAGCCCTTCATTTTTGGTTTCAAAATTTGAATTAGTTAATTCATTTTCCTGAACACAACCGCTTGCAAAAATAATCAGAATCAGTAAATAAAATATGATTGGGTTTCTCATAATTATTAATCGAGTTGTTTATACAAATAATAATTCATTTCTTATTTGCGTTTCTTGCTTCTGCGTATTTCTCAAGACTTCTGGAACCAAAATAGAATGAAATCATTGACAGATATACCCAGTTGATATATTCCATCATCAGGCTTTCAGTGAACAGCAAAATCAAATAGACAATAGTAAATGTAATCATCAAAGCCCTTCTTATCTCGTGCCTGTCCAATACCCCGATTCTCTCCGGGAAAAACATTGCGACTCTGTCCGCAACGGGCAGTTTTTCCAGTTCTTTCAGTTTCATTTCAAGCTGCTCAATATCATCTTTGTTATCTTTTGCGTTTTCTTTTAGGTTTTTGACTTTCTTCTTTCCGTCTTCAAGCACCATCTTGGAAATGTAACTCATATAATTCATGATAACCAAAGACAGGAAAAAAATACTTATTGCAAATCCCGCAAAATATATTCCGGTTCCTCCCAAGAAAATACCAATTCCTAAACTGGTGGTAATTATGCTTAGGATACAAATCAACATCCAGTAGAAACCTCTGCACATAATAATAGTTTGGTTGGTTTAATAGAATATGTAAAAGTTCTAAATCGACAATGCAATATCTAACATAGTAATATATAGTTTAAAGTAATTATATTATGTCTTGGAATATGATTAAATTGAAAGAAGATGAAATTAAAAAATTCAGAGCAGATTATATAGGTAAAAAGCGACAAATTAAAAAAATCGAAGATAACTATACTAAAATTATGGATTTTAGCAACATTATTATTTGGATAATTTTAGCTTTAATTATCATATCATTTTTTTATTTTCAGGAATATACTAAATATCTATTATTAATTTCTTTTTTAATTGTATTCTCTTGGTTCTATATTTGTTACAAAATAGAAAAAGAAAGTCGGGAAATTAAAATAAGTGTGGAAGAAGAAATAAAATTTCACATTTCTGATATTATTATTCCTTTGAAAAAATATCTTTCAAGTCCTGATAATAAAGAAATTGAAATGAGTATACAAAAGATGACTCAATTGCAAGAGTTTTTAGATGATATTTTGCTAAAGCAAGAGCCTATATTTCATGATGATTTTAAAATTAACCAATGTATTAATAGATTAAAATCAGTTATAGTCTTTTACAATAAGAATATTCAAAAAACTCAAAACCTTGACTTAATTGAAAAATATTTGACAAAATTTAAAAAAATATATGATTACCTAGATACAGATGATTACAATAGATTATCTAATTATCTAGAAACAGATTATAATAAAACAAAAAATCAAATAAAATGAAATACCCAATCGGGGC
>JAGLVB010000029.1 GCA_023134135.1 Candidatus Aenigmatarchaeota archaeon | reverse complement strand
AGGAAATAAAGAAAATTCTCAAAGAGATAATTGCAAAGAACAAAGATGCTCCTTTCAATGCTTTGATGGGCCAGGCAATGGCCAGATTAAGAGGCAAGGCCGACGGGAAAAAGATAGTTGAATTGTTGAAAAAAGAAATCTAATAATTATTTTTTTATTTATTTTGTATAACCTTTAGGTAAGAATATATAAATTCCATTGACAAATTTTTCAACAAATTTTATTCCTAAGTCATTTATTTCATTTTTAACAAGATCAGAAAGTTCCTTGCCGTAAGTATCTTTCATATCTGCACATACAAGGAGGCCATCTGTCTCATACACAACACCAGTACTTTTTCCACAAAGTTTTCTGAATTCATCAGTTCTTTCAGAAAAATCATCATAATTAAATTCATTAGGTAAACTAAATTTAGAAGAGAGATCTTCAAGTTGGCTATATGTTTGCATAAAAAATACTTCCTGATATTTTTTTCCTGTTTTAATACAATTTATTAGTTTAGGAAAAAGTGTAAGCTTTTTTCCCAGTGAAATTGAAGAATCCTCAAATTTATAAAAATAATTTCTGTCTTTTTCTGATATTTTGCATATTTCATTATATATTGGATTAGTAATTTCATCATAGGATTTGCTCCCTGCTATTAAATCCTTGTGAAATATAAAGCTTCTTTTTATTTCTTTTTTATCTGGCATTCTGACCTCTTAAAATATGATTTCCTGGTGTACCTTATTTGTTTTAGGATCATATAAATATAAGGAATATCCCTCATTGGCCATTGAAGAAACATAATCTAAGATAGTTAATGCACTACTAATAACTTCTCCCCTTTTTAATCTAACACCCCTCATAACATATAAATTACTAACTATTTCTGATATGCATTCTTCAGATTTTTCATTTAATGTTAATATATATTTTTTCATACTAATCTTTCCAACTATTTTTGATATGCCTCTTTTTATAAATCCTTTTTCTGGTTCACCTGTTCCTGGCATGTTGCTTATTTTATTGTGTATTTTATTTGTTTTAGGATTATATAGCAATAAGGAATATCCTTTATTATCCATGGAGGAAGTGTGACCTAAGAGAGCTAATGCCCTGGCAAGAATTTCTGCTTTTTTAAATCTAACACCGCCTTTAACATATAAATTATTAACTATGTTTGATATGCATTCTTCATATTCTTTATTTAATTTTAATGTATATCTTGCCATATTAATCCCCTAAAGTTGTAGTAATTTAATTTATATTGGGATTTATATATAAAAGTTTTGTTTTTGTCATTACTACAACATAGAAAATAAACTTTTGACAAAGAGTTTCATATAATTTATTAAAAAGAACTATTTTTTTATTATTATCAAAGGAACATGCATCTCTTCTTTGCTTACACCGCCATGGTTCCCTATATGAAATCCTCTTTTCTCCCCAAGAAGAGGATCAATTATTATATAGTTTTCTTTCATTATTAAAACATAATCACCAACCCTGTCAAAGAGTTTTTTATTTGGCTTAAATAATCCAAAATAATTCTTTTTTATCAAATCCCTGCTTTTGCATAAATAACATGCATGCTTGAGGTTTTTCTTCACATAATCCTCAAACTGCTTTGTTTTTGAGGGGCGAACATAACAATATGCAAGCCTCCTCTCACCGCA
>JAGLVB010000028.1 GCA_023134135.1 Candidatus Aenigmatarchaeota archaeon | reverse complement strand
TTGGTACGAAATTTCACTAATCACCATTTATTTTAACCCCTTCCTCTCCCGAACTCTTGCAATAGTATGTTCCTGAAGCGAGGCAGGCAGTTTTTCAAACACAACATTAATCAAGGAATAGAAACCTTTTCCTCCGGTTGCGGATTTCAATGCCCCTTCAAAACCAAACAGGTTTATATTTAGATTATAAGATTAAGGAAATGATAATATTCTCAATGAATCTAATATCTCTCAGCTTGCTGCGAAATGAGCGAAACAAATTATAATAATTACTAATTTTAACAAGATTAGTAGGTATTACTATTACTAATTATCTATATAACTTAGTTACTAATTTTAACAAGATTAGTAGGTTTTATATACTAATATATTAAACTTATTTATGAAACAACCAGAAAGACCCCCAGATTGTAGGGTGGTATTTGAAAAGAACCACGAAGAGATATTTAAATATTTAACTAGAGAGGATGTACAAAATTTTATTAATCGAATAAATAATAAATATTATTCTTGGGAGGAATTTAAATATAAAAATATTCCGGAAGGAACTAAGAAAGAACTCTTATGGTCTTTGGTAAAATTTATAAGAAGATCAGATTTAAAAACATTAAAATTCAATAATCTTAACTCTTTTGTATTTAAGTATAAATTAACGAATGATATATTGCAGAAACTACACGAATTTGATCTAAATCTAGGAGGTTCGTTAGGTTCAAGTTCTTTAGTTCCGGAAGAAGATAGGGAGAAATATTTGATAAGTTCAATTATGGAGGAAGCGATTGCTTCAAGTCGGCTGGAAGGTGCAGTTACAACTAGAAGAATAGCGAAAGAGATGTTAAAAATGTCTAGAAAACCAAAGAATAAATCGGAGAAAATGATTGTGAATAATTATCTAACAATTAAGAGAATTGTTGATATAAAAGATAAAAAATTAACAAAAAAGGTATTATTTGAAATACATAAATGTATAACAAAAGGGACTTTAGATAATAAGGGTGAAGAAGGTAGATTTAGAGAAACAAATGATGTCCATGTGGTTGATAATAGAACAGGAGAATCATTTTATGTACCGCCCGATTATAAACTTATTTCTCAATTAATGGACGATTTTTGTGATTTTGCTAATAAAAATAAATCAGAAGAATTCATACACCCCATAATAAAAGCAACAATGTTACATTTTCTTATTGGATATATACATCCATTTACAGATGGTAATGGGCGGACTGCAAGAGCTATTTTTTATTGGTATTTATTGACTCAAGGATATTGGTTGGTCGAATATATGAGTATCTCAAGAACTATACTTAAATCCCCCATTCAATATGCTCGGGCTTATTTATATACCGAGACTGATGAAAATGATTTAACTTATTTTATAAAATATCAAATTAGAACCATGGATTTTGCTTTAAAAGATTTGAGAGAATATATAAAGAATCAGATTAAAGAGAGGGACGAATTATATAATTTCTTAGGAATTGGAGACTTGAATAGTAGGCAATCTTATATACTTAAAAAATTCTCAGAGACGCCTAAGAGAACAATGACTATTAAGGAGGTTGAGAATACTTTTGATGTTGTTTATCAAACTGCGCGTACGGATATATTAGAATTAGAAAGAATGGGGTTTTTGATTAGAAAAAAAACAGGCAAACAAAAATTTCTGTTTTTAAGGTCTGAACAATTTGATGATAAATTGAAGAAAATTTTAGATCAGAAGAATTGAAACAACTCAAATCTGTCTGCAAATTTCAACACAATTAATTAAAAACTATTTTGGATAATTTATTCCAACCCTTTCCTCTCCCGAACTTTTGCAATAGTGTGTTCCTGAAGCGAAGCAGGCAGTTTTTCAAATACAACATTAATCAAAGAGTAGAAACCTTTTCCACCGGTTGCGGATTTCAAAGCCCCCTCAAAACCAAACATATCAGATACAGGCATTTTTGCTTTGATTATGGAAGCTCCTTGTTCTGTTTCTATATTAAGAACCTGACCTCTCCGGTTCTGGATTTCATTCATAGCTTCTCCCATTATTTCTTCTGGAGTGTCAACTCTTATAATCTGCAAAGGTTCAAGTATTCTTGGTTTTGATTCCACAAGAGCATCTCTGATTGCCTGTCTTACAGCAGGGATAACCTGAGCAGGACCCCTGTGAATAGCATCTTCGTGAAGTTCTGCATCCATTATTTTGATTTTCAGTTTGGAACAAGGTTCTTTTGCAAGAGGACCTTCTTCGCATACATCTTTGAATGCCTGTTTCAATAATTCAAAAGTTTCATTCAAATATTGAATTCCTTTTGTTGCATTGATAAGCACATTTTTGTTGTAAACGTCAAGAATCTTTTTTGCTTCATCTCTTTCCAATCCGTTTTTTATAAACATTTCAATGGTTTCAGTTTTTATCTTAGCAAGACTTTCTTCAGGGATTTCTCCTGAGTTCAAAGCATCGAAAACAGAGTCTTCCAAAGGCTCGGCAATTATATAAAATTTATTGTGTTTGTTTGGACTTTTTCCTTCCACTGGGTGAGGTGTAACACCTTCAATAGTTTCCCTGTAAACAACAATAGGTGTTGAACTTTTAATTTCAATTCCATCATCTTTCAGAGCCCTTTCAACTTTTGCCTCAATGTGAAGCTCGCCAAGACCTGAAACAAGATACTCACCGGTTTCTTCATTTATTTTTATTTCAAGACTTGGGTCTTCCCTGTTAACGCGTTTAAGGAAATCAATTAATTTTGAAAGATCTTTAATATTTTTTGGTTCAATTGATTTTGTTACAACAGGTTCAAAAATATGTTTGATTGAATCAAAAGGAACTATTTTATCATCCACATTGCAAATTGTTTCACCTGAAAAAGCTTCGCTAAGTCCAACAATACCAATAATATTGCCAGATAATGCTTGCGCAATATTTGTTCTTTTAGGACCATTATAAACGGAAACCTGCTGCACCCTTTGTTTTTTGTGCTGTCCCGCAAGATATACCTCCTCGCCGCCTTTCAGACTGCCTGAGAACAATCTTGCTGTTGCAACAAGACCTGCATGGGGATCAGGAATTACTTTTGTAACAACACCCGCGAGTTTTCCGTTAGGATTGCACTCTTTCATACTTTTCCCGATTTCACTATCCAATTCACCCCCCCAGATCTTAGCTATCCTGTAGACCTGCGCTTCAGAAGCATTTGGAAGGTGTTTGATAATAGATTCAAGAATAACATCATGCAAAGGCGCTTTTTTTGCAAGTTCTTTTTCTTTATCAGATTCAGTTAATTCAATAACTTCTTTAAAACTCATCTTTGTTTTTTGCATGAATGGAATTGAGATGGCCCAGTTTTTATATGCTGAACCAAAAGTAACGCTGCCATCCATCACATTAACAAGCCATTTTTCTTTGAATTCAGGTTCACCATATTTCATAATCAATTCGTTAACTTCTTTGATATATCCTTCAAATCTTTTCTGCATATCTTCAGGACTTAATTTTAATTCTTTGATTAACCTATCTGTTTTGTTAATAAAAAGTATTGGTTTTACCCTTTCTTTCAGGGCTTGTCTTAAAACTGTTTCTGTCTGGGGCATTACACCTTCAACAGCGCATATAACAACAATTGCTCCATCAACAGCGCGCATTGCTCTTGTAACATCAGCTCCGAAGTCAACGTGCCCCGGAGTGTCAATTAAATTAATGAGATAATCAGTTCCGTCATAAGGATAAACAATAGATACATTTGCGGAGAATATTGTAATTCCTCTTTCCTGTTCCTGTTTGTCAAAGTCTGTGTATAGCTGTTTTCCCGCAAGTTCTTCTGACAGCATTCCCGCTCCTGAAAGAAGATTATCTGTAAAAGTGGATTTACCGTGGTCAATATGCGCTATTACACCAAGGTTCCTTATATTCTCTCTTTTCCTCATCAAGCTCTCTACGCTTATTGCCATAACCTATTAAGAATTAATTTTATATTGTGGAGTTATCAATAATTTATTATTTATTGTGGTTGAGTGGGCGGTGTTATGGGATATAGCGATATATTTAATAAATCTTCTTAGGGAGAAAGAGGTTAAAAAAATACCCCGAGGACAATTTATAAAGAAAATTGAAAAACGTTATAAGATGAAATTAAGTAATGAAAATAAAGGTACTTTATTAAGTGAGCTTAAAAGGGAAGGGGTCATAAGAGAGGTGACAAGTAGCTCTGGAAAAAGATGGGTGCTTTTAGGGAAAATAATTTAGTAATATTCGGATATTAATCCCGATTTTAACCAGAATATGTATAAATAATTTATTATTTCCTTATATAGTTATGGCGGTAAATGTAAAATCTTTTTCAGAAGTGGTGGGCAAAGATGTTTTCACTCTTGATGGAAAATACTGCGGAAAAGTAAAGGATTTTAAAGTAGATTTGGGCAAATTTAGGGTAACTTCTCTTGTTGTCGAAGCACTCAGAGGCACATTCCTTGCTGAAATGCTTGGAGGAGAAAAGAAAGGCGTTATAGTCCCTTATTCTTCAGTTGATGCTGTGGAAGACATTGTGTTGGTAAGAAACATTTTTAAAGGAATCAACGAGGAAAAATAATTTATTTTTAATCTCTGTTTTTAGTATTGTTTTTATAAGAGATATTATAGCCCCGGGCGAGGATCGAATCTGCGGAACCTAAAAATACAATTATTTTTATAATTTAATTAATAAGTCCACTCGCTACCTACTGCTTACGAAGCAGTTGCTCTACCAAGTGAGCTACCGAGGCATATTTATATTTGATTTTAGAGAAAGTAGATATAATCTTTTTGATTATTTAAATTTTAAATCATATAATTTAATGATATATAGAGCAGTATATAAACTCGAGACTTCTGAAATTAAAGATTCCACCATAATCCCAATAACCTTGGAAGAAACTAGAGAGTTTGATGCACCTACAGACAAAGAAGCTCTTAGTATAGCGCAGTGGGTTGGATATCATATGGCAGAAATCATAAACCCTCAGGAATCCAGTATAAAAGATATACTATATGGTTTCGACAACTTTTCACAAGTTACCATTCAGGAATTATCTAATAAAGATAATGGTAATAAAATAGCCCTTTCTAATCCAGGAAGTCACTATGCTGATTCCACAATAAGAAAATACCTCAGGTCACATGGTGAAGAACAACCTGTTGAAATTGTTGGGATGAATTCTTATCTTTTAGGTTCATTTAGTTTTGTCACAAAAAATGAGTTGCTTACCAATCCCGTAGATATAGACTCAAAGGAAATTTATTCTAATATCTACCAACCGCTTATGAAAGATAAAAAATTACTTGAAAATTATGGAGAACTCATTTTTCCGGAAAATAATTCAATCATAATAATACCTGATGGACCTATACACACTTCTCCAGCTTATGCACTTACTCAGTAACACCAAGTGATATGAATTTTATGAATGGACACATTAATTGTTATATCTTCAAACCAAGTTCCTTAAGTTTTTCTTTGACAATCGGCGCGCAATCGCGGCAAATCCAGATTTCTTTTTTACCATCAGGAATCTTCTTGATAATCTGTATTCTCCCGGTTTTACTTGCTTTAAATTTTTTCCTGCAAATGTTGCATTTATGCATTTTTAACATAATAATATATGGCAAGAGCACCATATAAGAGAGTTCATAAACATGGGAAGGGGAGAGGAAATGAATTAACAGTAATTTGTTCCTATTGCGGCAAAAAAGTGCCTAAATACAAGACTTTTACTCAGATTAGGAGTGTTAATGTATTGGATGCCAGTATGAGGAAAGAGATGTCAAGAAATAATGTGATGATACCTTCAAGCAAATTGCATGTATGTTTGAGTTGCGCAAGACACAGGAAGATATCAGAACCATTAAAGTCAAGGAAATCAAAGAGAAAAGCTTAATTTTAATTTAGTTCCAAAAATATTAAATCATTTAGAATTTACTTTTAAGTGTTATATAGACTGTATTAAGATAAATTAATAATCTTTACAAACATTCAGAATTTATAAATAATCAATTATTCTTCTGAAGGAATCGCTTTCTCCATTATAAAAATACCATCTTGGAATCTTCTCCTATCCTTTTTGCATACTTTTGTGAGTTTTTCAAGGTCTGCTGCGGTTTGTCCCACAAGTTCTTTTTCAATCCCGGAAACTATGATATCCTGTTTTTTTATCTCTATTTTCACATTTTCAGGAATTTTCATCTTTTTATCTTCTTTTTGTCCAAGGAAGTTTGAAACCACAATTTCATCATTGTCTTTCTTTACTGACAAAGGAAAGTGCACATATACAATTTTTAATTCATACTTATACCCGGAAGTCACTCCTTTAAATAAATTATTAATGTGGGCAATAGTTGTTCCAATTAAAGCTTTTTCTTTTTTACTGTCTTTTTTTGAACTCACTTTAATCTCTTCCCCTATTTTTTCAATTTTAATGATATTTGCGGTTCCCCTATTGTAGAAATCCCTCTCAACTTCGCCAAGTTTACCTTTAATCCTCAAGTTAAGCTTCTCAAAGGATGCTTCTATTCCTTCAGGGATTTTAATATTCTTCTCCATTACTTAAATTAGAAATTTTTAATTAGACCTTTTTTTAGCTATAATTTGCATTCAGAAACGTCTTTTGTCACGATTTCTTTTGGTTTTGTGAAACACCCGCCCATTATTTTTCTGCCTGGATATATGAGAGTGCCTGCGCCGGTTTTTACCACATCTCCCACAATTGCCCCAAATTTTCTTCTTTTTGTGTCCACAAGTTTATCTTTAATATTTACAAGAATATTTTTATTATCATGCCTTAGGTTGGCAACTATAGTGCCTCCCCCGAGATTAGTGTTGCTTCCGATTATAGAATCTCCAATATAATTCAGATGAGGAGCATTTGATTTTTCAAAGAAAATGGAATTTTTTATTTCAACGCCATTCCCTACATGACAGCCATCCCCAATAGAAGTGCTTCCGCGAATATAGCAGTTTGGACCAATCTTGCAGTTTTTACCGATAATCACATTATTTTCAATATAAGCCCCGCTTTTTACAACACTACCTTCACCAATCTGCGCATTTTCTCCAATGTGGCAGTTGTCTTCCACAACACCTTCTATTTTTTTCTCAATATTTCTTAAAATAAATTCATTTGCTTTGAGCAGGTTCCATGGATGGGTTATTGGAAACCAATTGTCCGCGATTACAAATTCCAACCCTGAAATTTCTTTGATATAATCTGTAAGTTCAAATTCCCCCCTTTCTGTTTTATTTAATTTAATTTTGAAAATATCTTTATTCAATAAGTAAAGTCCGGTGTTCACAAGATTGTTTTTTGGGTTCTGCGGTTTTTCTTCAAGTCCCGCAACAAATCCATCTTCAATCAACACAACCCCAAAATTTTCGGGAGTTTCACTTTCTTTGAGCAAAATACACTGGTTTTTCAAAACCACTTTTTGCAGGTCTTCTTTAAAATATAAATCATCTCCGCATAACACAAGGAATTTGTCTTCAAGTAATTCAGATGCGGTTTCCAAAGCATTTCCGGTTCCGAGAGTTTCTTTTTGTTCAATATATTTTATTTTTATTTTTTTGTAGCAATCACCGATTAGTTCTTTAATCATCTCTTTTTTGTAATTAACAACAATTATAGCTTCATCAATCAGACCTTCAAGTTGTTCAAGATTGTGTTCAAGAATTGTTTTGTTTGCAATTTTCAACAAAGGTTTTGGTCGGTTTTCTGTCAGGGGCAACATTCTTGTTCCTTTTCCCGCCGCTAAAATTACTGCTTGCATTTTTTAATTTCCTCAATCAAAAATTCAGAGAATTTATTTTTTAATTCAGCGAGTTTTTCAGGGGTTTTTGCTTCAACAGTAATTCTGATTGAAGGTCCTGTGTTTGAGGCTCTTATCAAAACCCACCCATTTTCAAAACCAACTCTTATTCCATCCAGAGTGACAACCCGGTCATATTTTTCAGAGAGTTTATTTTTCAGGTTTTCAACAACACCAAATTTGATTTCATCTTTACAGTCAAATTTCATTCTCTCATTTGGATAGGTTTTCACTTTTTCCGTAAGGTCTGACAGTTTACCTTGTGTTGAAATTATTTCGCACATTTTTAATCCAATTACAACAGCATCATCAAAAGGGAAATATTCAGGAATTACAAAATGTTTTGAAGCTTCTGAACCAAATACTGCTTTGCTCCTGAGAGCTTCTCTCATCATAAAAGTATGACCTACAGGAATCCTGATTATTTCACCCCCGAGTTTTTTAACTTCTTTGTCCAGAACCATTGAACTTTCCACATTTGCCACAACCTTTTTGCCTTTACCAGATAAAATGTTTTCACAGAGAATTGTTCCTATATGCACTGTTTCAAGAACATGACCTTTATTATCAACAACTCCAATTCGGTCTCCGTCCCCGTCAAATGCAAAACCAAAATCCGCATTTTCTTCAATCACTTTATTTTTTAGAGGTTGTAGGTTTTCTTCCTGAACATCAGAACCTCTACCTGAAAATTTAGAATCTATGTTACAGAATAATTCAATAACTTCAAGATTTTCAAAATCTTTTAGGAGGTCTGGGACAACCAAACTTGTGCATCCATTCCCGCAATCAACAACAATTTTTAGTTTTTTTTCAAACTTAAATTTTCCTTTCAAATATTTGATATATTCAGATTTCATATCTATTTTTTCAACTGATCCTTTTCTGTCAGAACTTTCAAAATCTTCTTCAATTACAATCCTTCCAATTTCAAGGTTATCTTCTTCAAAAAAACCCACACAATCTTTATCAAAAAATTTAATTCCATTCCAGTCAAAGGGTTTATGAGATGCAGTGATAAATGTAATAATATCTTTCTTTAATTTCCACCCTGAAAATAAAGTCACTCCAAAAGAAGTTGCGCCAACATCAGTCACATTAATTCCTGTTGAGGTGATTCCTTCTATAAAGGCCTTTGATAATTCTTCGCTTGAGGATCGGGTGTCATTCCCAATTAAGAGTTCATTCCCAAGTTTTTTTCTTATCATCATAGTGCCAACACCAAGACCTATTTTTCTCATTATTTCATTATCAAGGTTTTTACCAACTATCCCTCTTATGTCATAAGCCCTGAAAATGTTTTTATCTATCATAATTATTATTGTCTATTTTACAGTCACCGATTTTGCAAGATTTCGTGGTTTATCCGGATTATTTCCTTTTGCGACTGCTGTATAATATGCGAGCAACTGGAGAGGAATCACAGAAACAATTGGGTAATATATTTCTTCCACCTTAGGTATTTTTAACCACACATCAAATAAATCATTATTTTCATCAGAGACCCCGATAATAAAACCGCCTCTGGATTTTGCTTCCTGCGCATTATTAAGTGTTTCTTTACAGGTGTAATCTTTTGGACATATTGCAACAATAGGAGTTCCTTCTTCAATCAGTGAAAGTGTGCCGTGTTTAAGTTCTCCCGCAGGCATACCTTCTGCATGCATGTAAGATAATTCCTTTAATTTTAACGCGCCTTCAGAAGCTATGGCAAAATCAATACCTTTTGCAAGATAATATATGTCTTTTTTATCTTTCATTTTTTCCGCAAGTTCTTTTAACACAGAATCATTTTGATGGATATTTTCTTCAATTTTTTTAGCGACTTCAGTCACGCTATCTTTGCATTTTTTGATTTTGTTTATTGCCGCAAATGCCAATAAATATAGAACAACAAGCTGGCCTGTGAATGCTTTTGTTGATGCGACCGCAACTTCAGTGCCGCAATTTAGATAGAAAGTATAGTCTGCTATTCGGGCAAGACTTGAACCAACAACATTTGTTATTGCAATCACTTTTGCCCCCTTTTCTTTTGCTTTTTCAACACCTTCAAGAACATCAGCGGTTTCACCGGATTGTGAAACTGCGATGACTAAAGTATCTTTATCTATAGAATCACTAAAATATTGGAATTCATGAGACATTATTACATCTGAGAATTTATTTGCAACTTTTGACAGAAGATACCTCCCGATAATTGCCGCATATCTTGCGGTTCCGCATGCGGTAAATACTACAGTTTTTGCTCTCAACATATCAAGCGCAACATCAATTAATTTTTGTTCCTCTTGTTCTGTGGCTTTTACAATAGTTTTTGGTTGTTCAAGAATCTCTTTTAGCATATAATGTTTTTCTTCAAGCAAATCTTCTTTTTCTTCCTCAGCGAGAATTTCAATTTTTTTGGGAAGTGTTTTTCCGGTTTTAACATCAAAAATTTCCACAACCATATTATTTTGTTTTCATCCGCAATATTATTTTAGAACAACTAATTCATTATCTTCAAGAAAAATCACTTTATTAGTTTCATCTGTAAAAGCTCTTGAATCAGATGAGATAAAATATTCTTCCCTTTTTGAATTATTTTTTATGCCAACAATCAAAGGAGATCCTTTTTTTACGCCAACCAATCCATCAAAGTTATTATGCAAAGCAACAATTGCATTTCTGCCTTTTAATTGCAGGAAAGATTTTCTCACAGCATCAGGAAAATCCCCTTTGAAATTTTCTTCAATCAAATGACCTATTATTTCTGTGTCTGTTTCAGATTTAAATTTATGTCCATTTTTTAATAATTCTTTTTTTAATTCCTGAAAATTTTCTATAATTCCATTGTGAACTATAACAATCTCATTATTTTCTGTTGCATGCGGGTGAGCGTTCTCTTTTGAAACTTTTCCGGTGGTGGCCCATCTTGAATGGGATACTGCGCAGTTGCCCCCATTATTCTTAATGTTTTCAACTTTTTCAAAATCTCCAACTTCTTTAATTATCTCTATTTTTCCATTGTTTTTAAAACCAAAGCCCCAGGAATCATATCCCCTGTAATTGAGTTTTTTCAGTCCTTTCTGGACTATTGGCGCAGAATCTCTGCAACCCAGATATCCCAGTATACCGCACATATAAATCTAATAGACTTAATCTTTAAATACCCAGTATTACTAAGTATTACTCACTTCATGTTATTGTGAAGTGAACAATCAATTTCTTGATTTTTATCTAAAATCTCCGAGATTTTTTTGCTCTCCAATCAAATCCTCTTTTGAATATCCAAGAACAGAAAGAATTCTTATTGCCGCAGGCACCACCTGATTGTTGATATAATAGTCGGGATCATAAGATTCTGTTTCTTCATACCACTGCGCTTTTTCTGAAATTGTTTTTCCTTTTTTTGTGATTATATATTGGATAACAGAACCTTTGTTTACTTTAATTCCTCTCCTTTCCAAGTCTCTGGCAACTTTTACATGAGGGTCCATACGCTCATAACTGTCAGGACTTTTTGTCAGTCTCCTGTTTATGATTAGTTTGTCTTTTTTAATTCTGCCTTTCTTTATTTCTTTTATTGCATTTTTTGCAAATTCAACAGCTTTTTCTTCCTGATAATTCAGAACAAATTTAAGAACTTTTTCCTGAGTTTCTTTTGCGATCTTGCTCCAGTCTCCCCTTACAAATTCAAAACCTTTTATTTCAAGGTCTCCTTTTTCAGTAATCAAAGCATATCTTTTTTTTGCTCCGCCTGTAGCTGAGTCAGCAAAAAGACCTCTTTTATAGTCCCCCTCATATTCAAGTTCCATTACACCAGGAAGATTTTTGTTTATTTTTTCAAGGAATATTTTTATCTTCTTTTTGTCCCCGGAAATCATAAGTGAATCAGTGTCTCCGTAGATTACTTTAAACCCATCTTCCTGAGCTGCGGTTATTGTATCTATAATGTATTTTCTCCCCAGGGCGGTAATTGATTCAGCGCATTCTTTTGAATAACCTCTCGCAGCAAAAAAACCAAGATACCCGTAAGTTGCATTCGCAAGCGTTTTCAGGGCTTTTTCTTCAACACCTTTTCCGGATATTTTTTTTATTTTTGCTCTTTTGTTAATTAATTCTTCCACAACATCCACAAGAAAGCCCCTTCTTTTTTTTGTGAACCTGTGGCTTGCATTATTTATCTTTATTTCCAATTCACCGTCTTTTTCAAGAGTGTCCGGCGAAATATTATGGGATACAAGAATGGAGGGGTACAGCGATTTAAAATCCAGCACATGAATATTTTCATGAATTCCAGGAATTGGTTTATGCACATAAGCTCCAATATAGGTTTCGCTTCTCCGTTTCATTATTTCTTTGTCTGAAGGGTTGTTTGGGATGAGGATATCTTTTTTTACCAGATTCCTCATCAGATAGTTTTCAACAAGCTGGCTGAAACCGCCTCTGGTGCATGAAAGCAAATCCATACCTATTAAGTTTGAGAACTTGTATTCGAGAGGGAGTATTTTTTCTCCAATCAGAAAAGTTATTTTGCAGTCCTGCAAGTTATATTCCAGGAGTTTGTCGGTTTCAGAAATATTTCCTAAATCCCAGATGGCTTTGCTTTCAGTAATTTCAATATCGGTCTTCCCTTCCCCGATAAAAAACCTTGCCACTTCATCCAGTTTCAAAGTTTTTGTTTTTACTTCCACAGATAAATGTTTTGAAATTATTTTGTACAAATCAAGATGAAGGCAGTTCCTGAAATTTGCCCGGTTTTTACTAAGCAGGATTGGATGTTTTATTTTCAGTTCTTCACACCGGGATTTTAAATAAGGCAGGTCAAAATAATCTCCATTATAGGAAATCAAAATATCAAATTCAGAGATTGCTTCAAAAAATTTTTCAAGCATCTCTTTTTCATCTTTTAGTATAACTGCGTTTTTTAGGTTTGATTTTTTGTATGAAAAAACCAGTTTTTTATCTTTGCTGTAAAGTCCTATGCTGGTGATTGGGTTTTCTTTTGCATTAAAATCAGGTTTATAAATCTCGATGTCAAATGCAGCCACAAGAGGATTATAAAATTCACCTTTCATTTTTTTAAGTATTCCATTTTTAATATTGTAAGGGGAGAGGAAACTTATCTGTTTATTTAGGCAGTATCTTTTTGCAAATGGGAGGTCATACTCTCTTTTATGCAGAACGCCTTCTGTGTTCCTGATTGCATCTTTCAGGATTGAGATATCTTTTGGCAAATAACAAAAAATCTTAAGCGTTTTTATTTTTTTGTTAATTTCAGTCATTTCAACAATTTCAACTCTTTTCACTTTTGTTTGTTCCACATAGGTTTTTTCTATTTTTTTCTTTATTTCTTCAATCCTGTTTTGTTCTGGTATTGCGTAAAAATAAGGTTCAAAATTCTTGTCTTCAAAAACAATTTTTTTGCCTTTTTCATCTCTCCCAGATATTATTATAACAAGTTCTTCCATTTCTTTTGCAAACATTCTTTTATCTTCACACACGAAATTTTTTCTGATTTCGTAGCGTATCTGAATCGGATAAAACATAATTAATTTTAACAGATTTTAGTTAAGAGCTAATTTGCTGTTTTTATTGGATTTGATGGTCGGGGAAAAAATATTTTGTCTTAATCCCGCTCCGGAGATAAATCCTATTATATATATTTTTTTATCTATATATATTTAATGGAGTTTGATAAATTATTGCTTAAAAGATATGTGCTTGATAATTCAATAAAATATAACGGAACTCCTGAAGTCGGTTCTGTGTTGGGAAGAGTGATTATTGATAATCCGGATTTTAAAAAAGATGTAATGGGGTTGCGAAGTGTTGTTGAAAAACTTGTTTCTGAAGTAAAAAAAATGAAACTTCCGGATCAAAAAGAAGATTTGGAACAACTTGGAGGACCTCTTAAAAACATTCAGGAAGAAGAAAGAGAGATGATACCTTTGTTAAAAGTAAAACATGATTTTGTTGTTAGATTTGCGCCAAATCCAAATGGGCCTTTGCATCTTGGGAACGCGAGACAGGCTGTTGTGAATTGGTTATACCGAAATATTTACAAAGGAAAATTTATTTTAAGATATGATGATACAGATCCAAAAAACAAAATTCCTATGAAAGAAGCTTATGATTGGATAACTGAAGATCTGGAATGGCTTGGGATAAAACCTGATGAAACTTATTTTGCATCCAAAAGACTCAATATTTATTACGACCATTTTAATCAATTGTTGAAGATGGGAAAAGCTTATGTATGCACCTGCAGTCAGGAGGATTTCAAGAGACTCAGGGAAGGAACTCGCAAACCGGATGATGAAGAGACCGGGAGAATAAGTGGAGACCCTTGTCCATGCAGAGATTTGAGCGTTAGCACACATACAAAAAGATTTGAAAAGATGTTGTCTCACGAGTTTAAAGAAGGCGAAGCTGTTGGGAGAATAAAAACCGACCTTAGAGACAAACATAATTCTGTAAGGGATTGGCCTGCTTTAAGGATAGTTGATAAACCAAAACATCCTCTTGTAAAGGGAAAACATGTCTGGCCTCTTTTGGATTTTGCTTCAGCAATAGATGACCATTTGATGGGAATAACTCATATTATCAGAGGTTCTGATTTGTTGCTTTCAAGAAACAAACAACTTTATGTTTATGGTTATTTCAGGTGGAAGTATCCAATCATAAAATTGCAGGGAAAATTCAGCGTTTCAAACGTAGATCTTTCAAAAACAAAAACCCGGGAGAATATTGAGCAGGGAATTTATACTGGTTATGATGATGTAAGACTTGCAACAATAAAATCTTACAGGAGAAGAGGAGTTTATCCTGAGGCTCTTGTAGAGATGATTAAAGAGATAGGACCAAAAATAAGGGATGTTACAATTACGCCTGAATTTTTGTCAAGTTTCAACAGGAAAATGCTTGACCCTCTTGCAAACAGATACTTTTTTGTAAAAGATCCTGTTCCGATAACTGTGATGAATCCTCCAAAAGACATTTCTGTAAAATTACCTCTTCACCCGGATTATCTTGACCGAGGCGATAGGGAGATGAAAATAAGCAAGAAATTTTTCATCTCAAAAGAAGACTTTAAGGATTACCGCACAAAGATTGTGAGGTTAATTGGCTTATATAATATAAGACTTAACACCACATCGCAGTTTTTAAGCAAGCAGGTTATGCCTTATCCAAAAATACAATTTGTTCCTGAGAAAAGCGTGAATATGAAAATTCTGCTTCCAAATAATACCCTTATCAGAGGTCTTGTTGAGAAGGACATAACAAAACTTAAACCAGGCGAAAGAGTTCAGTTGCCAAGAATTGGTTTTGTTTATCTGAGTGTTGTCAAGAGCGACTATGTTTATGCTTATTTTATTCATGATTAAATTTTAAGGATTTTTTGGAGAGTTGAATTCTGTTATAAATTGAGTTTGTAAAGATAAATAATTATTCAATATTATAACATAAGGAGTTAAGAATCTCTCAATTACAGCTCATATTTAAATAAACTTCTCAGCAAAATCACTGAGTAATATATCATCTAACTTTCTGTGTTTTTGAGAAGTTAGTCCGCAGGACTAATTTGGATGGAACGAAGTGGAATTTTATAGCGGTGTGTTATCAAAGTCTTGAAGAGACCGAGCGAAGCGTTCCCCCGCCGCATTTAGTTTTTGATATAAATTTATTGTAAAGAAAAAACAAAATACCTGAAACGCCATACCAAAATAGGATGTCAATAATAAAATTTTCGTACGAAAAAGTTATATGTGGGATATCTATTGAATCAAGAACACTGTTTTTAATAGGGTAAAATGCTAAGGGTACTCCTGCAAGTATGTCACTTCCATCGGGAGGATATGTTTCTGAAATAATTGTATAATTTATTCCTACCATTAACACTAAAAATAATATGATTTTTCCTATTGTAAGTTTAAAGAATTCTTTCCAATCCATAAAGAATATTCGTTTAACTCATATATATTGTTTTGGCGGTGCCGGAATTGATATAAATGGAAATTTTATTGTATCCTAACTTTGACAGTTTGT
>JAGLVB010000027.1 GCA_023134135.1 Candidatus Aenigmatarchaeota archaeon | reverse complement strand
GATTATAGAGGATTTCTATGGAGCCTAAATATCAATAAAACTATAAATATCCCACTTAACAGTAAAAAATTGTAAATTAGCATTTTATTTAATTATCAGGTTTTAATCTAAAATTTTTGTATAACTTCCAAGAAGGTTTTCACAAATTACTGCTTTTTTATATTCCACACTTCTGTCTTCGCATAAAGATTCAAAATATCCTGAAATTAAATTTGATATTCCATAAGAATATGTCTTTTCACCTGAATCAACAAACATTTTAAGCACCTCTAAAATTGGGGTAGTTTCTTCAACATTATTATAAATATGATTAATCATATCTATTGGTAACAAAGGTATTTCATAAGTTATTTTTGGATTTAATTCTGTTAATTCTCTAAATTCTCCTGTAAGATCCACACCACGTAATTGAAATCCCTCAACCAAATCTTCAAGGGTTAATCCAACACTACACATATTATCATTATAACCACCTTCTTGAGGAATATTGGCTATTTTCCTGTATATATAAAGGTCCTCATCTCCCTTTTTATCAATAACATCCATAGGATTTGGGAGTCTTCCTAATCTATTTTTAACATACAAATTATCCAATGCTAATTTAGCAACAACTGAATCAGGCAAATATCTTCCTACCACATTATCATCAATAGTTCTCATAGTGGTATCTACTTCCCTGGCTCCATTAAAACATTTTATCATCCAGTCATATCCTTCCAGAGGTATCTCCTTTTTCAATGAAAACATTTTATCATCTACTTTTTTCAAGTTTCCCGCAATTTCAGTTGCTTTTTCTTCGCACTTAGGTACAAAGATTTTTAGGTTTTCAGGACTAATTATTATTTCACAATTCTTCGGAAATACACTTTTATATATATTTGGAACATTTAGTCTAATTCCAGGAGGTTCATCCTCTTCCAGCACTCTACATCTATAATCATAAATTCCCATAAATCTATAGGTAAAATTATAAATATCTTACCTTATAGTAAAAAAATTGTAAATAAAAACAAAATTTATTAAAAATTGGATTAATAGCCCATTCCGCCCATCCCTCCAGGAGGCATTTGCGGCATGCTGGATTTTCCGGCTGTGATTATGTCATCTATTCTCAAAATCATCTCTGCTACATCTGTTGCTGATGAAATTGCCTGTACTTTTATTTTTGTTGGTTCCACAACACCAAGTTTATCCATATCATCTATTTTTCCTTCAAAAACATTTATTCCATATCCTGTATTTCCAGCTTCATGTTTGCTCTTTGCTTCAACTAACAGTTCAACTGCATCTTTCCCAGCGCTCTCTGCAAGAGTCCTTGGGATTATCTCCAAAGCTTCCGCAAAAGCATTTATTGCAAGTTGTTCTTTTCCGCCCACAGTAATTGCATAAGCTCTTAGTTTCTTTGCTGCTTCTATTTCAACTGCTCCTCCTCCATACACATATGAAGAAAGTTCTAACGTTGATGCAACTCCTAACACCGCATCGTCCATTGCTCTTTTTGCTTCATCAACTACATGTTCTGTTCCGCCTCTTATCAATATTGAAACTGCTTTTGGCTCTTTGCATTCTCTCACAAAAACCATCTTGTCCTCGCCGATTTTCTTTTCTTCTACAATTCCAGCCATTCCAAAATCTTCTGAAGACATTTCATTCACGCTTGAGATTATTCTTGCTCCAGTTGCTTTTGACAATTTTTCCATGTCGCTTTCTTTGATTCTTCTAATAGCGACAATTCCGTATTTTGCCAAATAATACTGAACCATATCATCAATTCCTTTTTGGCAGAACACTACTTTTGCTCCGCTGTCTTTTACTTTTTCCGCAATATTCTTAAGCATTTTTGATTCCTGGTCCGCAAAAGCCTGCATTTTCTCAGGGTCTGTTATTGAAATCTTTGCATCTGTTTCTGTGGATTTTACTTCAAGAGCTGCATTGATTAAAGCAATTTTTGCGTCTTTGGTTATTTTTGGCATTGCTGAATGAACAATCTCTTTGTCAATTACGATCCCTTTTATGAGTTCTGTGTCTTTGATTGAACCTCCCTGCTTCTTCTCTATCTGAATGTCTTCGGGATTAATCACAGTTTTTCCGTTTTCTTCATAAGCAACGCATTTTATTGCATTCACTGCCAAGTCTGAAAGTTCACTTTTCGAATTCTCGATTCCTTTTCCAGTCATAGCTGTAAGAGCCACTTTTCTGAGAGTTTCCATATCACTCAAAGAAATCTTTTTGCCAATAGCTCCAAGCGCTTCTATTGTTTTGCCCATTGCCAACCTGTATCCTTTTACAATTGTTGTTCTGTGAATTCCCTGGTCAAGCAAATCACCGGCTTTCTTCAAAAGCTGACCTGTCAAAACAACTGCTGTTGTTGTGCCATCCCCAACTTCCTGTTCCTGTGTTTTTGCCACTTCTCTAATCATCTTTGCTGCGGGATGCTGTATCTCCATTTCTTCAAGAATTGTAACACCATCATTTGTGATTGTTATGTCTCCTGTAGAATCTACAAGCATCTTATCCATTCCCTTTGGTCCCAATGTGCTCCTGACTATCTCTGAAACTGAAATTGCAGCGCTGATATTTGCTCTCTGCGCGTCTTTTCCTGTCTGTCTTAAAACATCGTCTGATAATACAAGTATTGGTTGATTATATTCGCTCATTTTTTCACCTAAATATAATTAGATTTTAAATTTTAAAAGGGAGTTTTATTATTCTTTATTTCTCTTAGCTCTATCCAGCATACAAACCGGATCAATCTGGACAAAACAACTATCTGAATCACCAATTCCTTTTACTCTACCTTCTTTTAAAGTATTTAAAACTATCTTTCGTTCTTTTCTTCTCCTTCCTGCTCCAGTAACATAATCACATAAATCCCCAACTCCATCAACAGTGGCTGTAATATATGGATATACACTTTCATCAATTTTCCTCATTAATCTATTGGTCGCAGTTGCGTAGGATTCTTTTAATCCTACTGCCGCATCAGGCTCAATCTCAATATTTAATTCGCCCAATAATCCCATCCCCTTATAACCCTTCAAATTAATTCCATTTGGAGAAAGTTCATCCAGCATTATGCCAAACTCAAGAGAAGAAAGCGCTGTTTCCAACCACAGTTTTTGTTCCAAGTCCTTTGGTTCTTTTGACATAAATCTATATCCTTTGGCAATAAAATTAATCGAAGAACTATCTTTTAACTCTTTTATTATTTCATCTTCTCCAATCTCTTTTGGACAAATACAAAATTCTCTAAAACAATTGGGTTCGTTTAATCTTGTTTCAAACCCATCTTTTTCTGCTTGTTTGTATATTTTTGCTGCTATTGAATATGCTTGCTCATCAAACCCATCCTGAACCTTAAACCCATCAATTTCAATTAAGTCTTCGGTTAAACTTTCCGGAAAAATTACTCGGGCTTTAAAATAATCCTCGTCAACACGTCTACCTTCAACAAACCTCACCTCTTCATGATATTTGATTGGTTCTCCTGAATCTCCCTTTATGCACTTTTCTATATATAATTCTGCGGTGTTTTTGTCTCCATCTAAATTATATAAATATACTGGTAATTGAGAATAAAAAGAATCCAACTGTTCTTTTGTTGGTGTAATTTTCAAAACAGCTTTTACTACATTCTTTGGTTTGCCTACTTCGAAAGTCCCATAGGTTACAGGTATTTCCACATCAGATATTTTTTTATTATAAACATCATCAATAATCCCAGGCACTATTTTATCTAATCTATTATCATAACCCAAATCTTCTGCTGTCTTGTTAATTTTTCTCCAAGCCATATTATATAAGAGTAATAAAATTTTAAATATCCTTGGATTTTAAAAGAGAGACCTGAACTACAATATAATCCTGATGAATATTCAAAATCCATAAAGATAATCAGTAACTGGTTTAGCAACTCTCCTTAAAAACCTGCGACCAGAATTTAAAGGGGTTTCTCTTAATTCTATCATAGCCTCCGAATCCACATATAAATCCAAGCCACTAATAAATCCTTCCATTCCATCAATTCCAATTAAATCTATTCCATTGCTGGCAGGGTCTGCAAATAAGTGCATTTTAAATGAATCCTGTGTTGCCTCAAAAGATAATGTTTGCTCTATTTCTCCATAATCTTTTGAAGTACTCCTAAATTTAGTTGCAACTAAATTCAAAGATGAACTATTTTTTAATCTTTCTATTAAATCTTCTTCATATATAATCTTCCGTGAGTCCTCCAATATTCCTTTAATTTCATATCCTTCCACTTCATATCCATCTTCGGAATATTTAGGAATTATCTGTCTTGGATTTTCTCTTCCTGTATATAAAGTTGCTCTATTATAATCTCCGTTTAAATCCACCAAATCTTCCGGCAATTCGGTGTATATATTATCCAACTGATTTCCAATAGATTTAATCTTCAGAATTGCCATGATACTGGAATCAATTCCAAACATATTAAAAGTTCCATCACTAATTGGAATTTTCACATAATCAACTCTTCCTTTTTCAATATCTTCAACTAAATCTGAATAAATAAAACCCAGATTACCATCATAACCAAGTTTTCCTGCTTCACCCTCAATAAGTCTCCGAACCATGTTTATTACCTGAATATAATAGTAAAGAAAATTTAAAAAGATGAATTTACAACAAAACTATCGAATAATCCTATATTTATTTAGTATGCTGAATAGCGTACATAACTGAATTTAAATATAGGTTTTCAAGACCTCCACTCATATATTCTTTCACTGTAATATTACGTTCCTCCAACATTTTTCCAATTATATTTTCTATATAATTCCTTAATTCAATTCCTTCCTCTACGCCTTTTTTCCCTCCAATAACACACCTTGCAAGTATTTCTGCGTAATTTACACTGCAAAGCTCATTTCCGATAGGTCGAATAATTCCATACACAATAAGTTCAGGGCGAGTAGTTTTTCCTTTCTTTATTTCTTGAATAAAAGTATTGTAAACTTCTGAGTCTAAAGTTGCAAAAGACTTATTATATACCTCAGGAGTCATCAATTTTCCAACCGCTCTCTGGGTGGTATAATCAAGTTCACTGAAGTTTTTAATCATAAATAACTAAAATATCCTTAAATAAATTAAAATATCCTTATTTATGCAAAGAGCAAGGATAAAATTGTGGAGTAAAGATCAGGGAAAATTAGAAAACACTGCAAAAGATATAAAAGATATGGTTGAAAAACTGGGAGCCAGCGTAAGAGGTCCAATTCCACTTCCAACAAAAAAACTGAAATTATATGTAATGAAGCAGATAAAAACCGGAACTGGTCACGGAAATGCGCATTTTGACAAATGGTCTATGAGAATCCATAAAAGAATTCTTGAGATAGGCGAGAGTGAAAGAGCTTTGCACCAAATTATGAGACTTCAGATTCCCGAAGAAGTTAACATTGAAGTCACAATGAAGGAAATTTAATTAAAATTTAACAATTGTTATTGAGATGAATTCCAACACTTTTAAGAATATCAATTATTGTTTCATCTGAAGAACTTAAAGAATCAAATCCTTTCAAATCAGGAATTCTATTGCAGATTTCAGATAAATCATCCAAGGATTTATTTTGATTTTGCCTAACAGCAATTCTTCCAAATTCACTTGAAATATCTCCTGAATATATCTCTAATGCAGAATTTCTGGCATTAATTACCTCATCTTCCGGTGTTTTAGATAAGAACCATCTAACAGGAATCCCTTCTTTTTCTAATTTAAGTATATCTTCAAGATGTATATCGCATTTATGAAGAGGAACATTCCCTCCTTTATCATTTCTTTCTCCTTTTTCATCTATCCTAACTTTGACAGTTAGCTAACAG
>JAGLVB010000026.1 GCA_023134135.1 Candidatus Aenigmatarchaeota archaeon | reverse complement strand
GTTAGCTAACTGTCAAAGTTAGGTTCTAAGATAATATTGGACATTGATTCTGCAGGATTTTAAATCTTTAAAAAACTCCTGTTGGTTTTTTGATAATGCAAATAATTTTGTTAATTCAATGGTACAACTGTGAATTTCGCATTTGATTCCGGTTTTTTGGAGAATTGAGTAAAATGCATTATAACAGGCATAATATGCAACAATATTTTTCCATTTTTTGGAAACTTTTTTCATATCAAGAATATCTGAATCCGCATTATTTATGTAATCTTTTGCAAGTCTTTCATTAGGTTCAATTAATTGTATTCCTTCTTTTTGAATGCAACACCATTCAAGTTTTGATAATCTATTCATAATTCATAAAAACTTTTATAAAATATTCAAATCCCGAAATTATGATGTGATTTTCCATAATTTCAATTGCCAAACTACTTTTACTTTTTAATTTCTTTTCAAATTCACTTGGATTAGAATACTGGATATGGGTTTTAAAGTTATATTTTGATAAGACATCGGAAACTTTTTTTGATTTTCCAGTCAATAATAAAATATCTATATCCGATGTTTTTTTGTTTAGTCCTTTAGCATAAGAACCAAATATAAGAATCTTATTATTTTTTGAAAGTTCGTTAAGCATTAAACTAATTTCTTTGTTTTTTAAAAGAAATTTCACTGATTTGTAAGATTCTATTAAGTTAAAAATAGCCGGTAATTGAGGGAAATTTTTATTTATAAAATATATTTTGTTTCTCCCTTCTCGGACATATTCTAGCAAATTAAGATTGCAGAGTTTGTTTAAATTCCTTGAAATTGTCCTTTGAGGTAATTTTAGTTTCTTTGCAATATAGCTGCCGTGAAATCCTTCTGAACAATCTGAGGGAAATAAGGATAATATTTCCAGCATATTTTCATTTAGCCATTTTTGACTTATATTAGCCATAATATGTATATATATTTATATATAGCCATAAAATTCAAACCCCAGCCAAAACCAAAACAGTAGGAACCAACAAAACCCCCATCATAAAACTTCTCCGAACACCGGTCTTGATGCAGTAAATTCCAATTGCTAAACCCGTTATCGTAATCACAATTCCAATCCAACCGGTGAAAACCCCAACGAAAACAAACAGCAAACCAAAGATGGATTTTGTCAATACATTGTATTTGATTTTGTAAATATTTCTAATAAGAATCTTTGAAAATAATAAAGTCAACAGGGAAGCTATGCCTGCGGAGATAACAATCATAAAAAGAATTATAAATAGTGCGTTTAAAGTATATTCAAAACTCAAACTTTGGATTGCAACTGAAGTTCCTGAACGCGGGTTCCCAATCGTCCACAAGGCAACAATTGAAAATAAACTTCCGGCTGTGGTAATCCCCCCAATTGAAATCATAAAATCTTTTAGATTATTAATTTTGAAAAGTTGCTGGCTCATCACAGTTACCTGACTTGAACCAACCCCTGGCAATAACCCCGCAACCATCCCGGAAAATACTCCGACAATTGAACTTTTCTTTCCTGAACAATCCTCAAGATTAACATCAATCTCCTGCTCGGGAATTTCTGTTTTTGACGAAGCATCAAATAAACTTGACAAACCAAATAACCCGCAAAAGGCAGGAAATAATACTTCGCTCCCGGAAAAAGGAAGTTTGAAAATCAATAAACCAAGAAGAGCTGAAAAAACAAAAACTAGAAGAGAAGGAAACCTATTTCTCTTTTGAGAATGAAAGAGATAAATTATAGTCAACAGCAATAAAAGAACAATAGTGGGTTTTACAAAAGAATAAATAATTGGAATGAGAATTATAAATATAGGGAAAAGCAGAGCAATTACAATTATAGAAATCAATCCCCCGTAAACAGTTAAATAAATCGCTTCATAAGCCCTCCCCGAAAGAAGAAATCTTTGACCCGGCAAAATTGAAAGAGCTGTGGCTTCTTCAGGCGCGGAAAACAAAATCGATGGAATAAAATCCATAAATGAATTTGTGATTTCAGAACTGACCAAAATCGCTATAAGATTCATAACCCCGATGCCAAGAAGCGGTGAAACAGAAAGGAGGAGGAAGGCAATTGTGTTTGGGTGGAGACCCGGAACCAGTCCCGCAATAACGCCCAGAATAACTCCAATTAGCAGAAACAAGAGGATTTCGGGGAACATAACACTTAAATTAGTTTTTTTGTAATATATCTATGTCAAAAGGAACACCTAGTTTTGGAAAGCATAATAAGGTATTGCACGAAACCTGCAAGAGATGCGGGCATCATGCTTACAATATGAAGCAGAAAGTATGCGTAAAATGCGGATACGGAAAATCCAAGAAAATACTCAATTTAAGTTGGAGGTGGGCAAAACCAACAGGAAAAGGTAACAGGAAGAAATAATACTTAAATTTATACAATTTTAGAGGAAATATTTGACAGTTTACTTTCAATTATTTTATATAATTTTATCTTATGGACGAAGAATCAACTAAAACTCAGGAAAACACTGTAAATCCGGAGATTTTAAAAGACAACAGAAAAATCATAGAAATACTCTTAAAAAACAAGAAACTCGTAACCCCAAAAGCCCTTGAATTAATAAAGGAAAAAAACCTTTTAGACAAAGTCCTCAAAACAGATAAAAAAATAATTGATGAAACTGTATTAAAAAGTCTGGAAGAACCTGAAATAAGAATTGAGAGAAACCGGAAAAAGAAACTGGCTGAAGAATACAGCGTAGATTTTAAACTCGAGAATATAAAGATAGCCCACAAGGAAAGAAAAGCCTCTGATTTTATTTCATATTTTAACTCAAAGTTTTCAAAAGTTCAGCAGATGCTGGCTAAGAGAGTAAATCCAATATCAATATCAAATATAAAAAAAACCAATGACAATGAGGTTTCTTTAATCGGGATGGTTTCTGATAAAAGAACCACCGCAGCGGGAAACAAGATTATTGAATTGGAGGATCCCACAGGAATAATAACCTGTATGGCAACAAAGAATTCAAAAACCGAGGTATTTGATGAGTTTGATAATATCTTAAGTGACGAGGTATTGGGAATTAAGGGATATTTCAAAAACAATTATGTTTTTATAAATGAGATTATCAGACCGGATATCCCGATAACAAATACAATGAAAAAAATAGATGCTCCAATAAGCTGCGTTTTCATATCAGACCTCCATGTTGGAAGTGTTGATTTTCTTGGAGACCTTTTCAGTAAATTCATAAAATGGCTGAATTCAAAGGATGCTGAAACTGTCAAGTATTTGTTTATTGCGGGGGATTTGGTTGATGGAATAGGGATTTATCTAAATCAGGAGGCTGATTTATCAATAAAAAGCATCCACAAACAATATGAATATACCGCAAAACTTCTTTCAGAAATCCCGGAACATATTAAAATAATAGTCCAGCCAGGGAATCACGATATTGTGGGAAATCAGGAGCCACAGCAGCCTTTAAGTGAAACCGCTCTTTCAAAATTGTCAAATATTGAATTTGGAACAACTCCTTGTTCAATTATAATAAATAACACTTTCAGGATTCTGATGTATCATGGTTATTCTTATGATTATCTTATAAGGGAAATACCAGGAATAAGGCAGGACGGGTATAGAAAACCTTACTTGCCAATGCTTGAGGTTTTGAAAAGAAGGCATTTTGTATCAACACACGGTTCTTCTCTTGTTATCCCTGAACTGGTGGATTCAATGGTTATTGATAAGATTCCGGATATTTTCCATTCAGGGCATCTCCATACAGTTGCTTTGGAAAATTATAAAAATGTTCTTATTATAAACTCAGGCACTTTCCAGGGAAGAACGCAATTCCAGGAAATGCAGGGGCATATACCGCATCCGGGAATATTTGCCCATGTTAACCTCCAGACAAGGGACAGCAAACTGATTAATTTGAATGATATTAAAATATAAACTGCAGAGAATAATTAACTGATTAATTTAGACGTCTAAGCTTCCATATAATTTAAGGATTCTTCAATCTGTTTTTCATTAATTCTAAATCTGGTTTTGTAAGTTTCTAATTCATGTTCAAGTAGAGAATATACTTTTTCAGCTATTTTTTTTGTTTCAGGGTTGCATGAAATTTCTTTTTCCATATTTTCCAAGAGTTCACCCATGATACAATCACTTGTTTTCGCTTTTTCAGCATCAGTTTTACCTTCATAACTAACAGCAAGAGCAACAATAAATCTTATGTTATCCATCGAACAATGACATCTTATTTTTCCTTCAGCCACTGCATTTTCATACTGGTTGACATATTTAGTTATTAATTCTTCACCATCATTTGAATAAGGAATAACTTCCTTTAAATAATCCAGATGTTCTCCAAATTCTAGTTCTAAATCAGTATTCCTAAGAATATAGTCCCCTAACATACAACTATATAGTAGTAAACTATATAAAGATATCTATACTCAAGGATATAGATAAAAATCTGATTATTTGGTGGATTTCTGGAACTAATATATCTTTTCCCAGCTTTAATAATGGATACTGGATTAATTGGATTTATTGTTTTTTTTGCGGCGATGATTTTGATTATTTATCTTAAGAGAGACAAACTTGAGAGGCATGGAATAATTTTCATGATGAAAACAACAAAATTGAGAAATAAAATCCAGAAAAATGCAATTAAATATAAAAAATTCTGGAACCTTTATTTTAACATAGGTGTTGTTGTTTCAATACTCGCCATGTTTTTTGGAATTGTGTTTTTGATAAACAATACGTTGACAATTGCTTCCGGAGTCAGCGAAGCGGGATTGGCTTTGGTTTTGCCCGGAATAAGTTCTGAATTTTCTTATCAACATGGATTGTTTTTGGTTCCAATATGGTACTGGGTTATTGCAATTATTATTTTGATATTCCCTCATGAATTGTCCCACGCTGTTGCGCTCGCAATGAATAAACTGAAAATAAAATCTCTTGGCGCATTTATACTTTTATTTATCCCGGGAGCTTTTGTTGAGCCTGATAATAAACAGTTAAGTAAAGCGAGCAAATGGAAACAGTTGCAGGTTTTTTGCGCGGGTTCTTTTTCCAATCTAATTACTGCAGTTGTATTTATTCTTTTGTTAAATCTCCTGCTGGTTGTTGCGTACACCCCGCAGGGAATTTATTATTCTTATCCCGCGGATAAAATTAACAAAACAGATATTATTGAGATGGGTAATTTTACAGATGGGTTGGCTGAAATAAAAACCAGCAACATGACTTATCTGATAACAACTCTTTGGTGGGACCAACAGGAAAACCTAACTGAAATTTATGTTTTTGAAGACTGGTCCGCAATAAGAAGCGGTTTATCCGGAACAATAAAAGGAATTAATGGTTATGAAATAAGTACTTCGGAAGATGTTTCCGCGGTTTTGTCAAAGTATAAACCTTATGATACAATTTCAATTGAGACGAGCGAGGATATTTACAATATCACTTTAGCGGATAACAAGGGAAGAGCTTTTCTTGGAATTACTACAGGCTATGAGCCCATTGCAAATATAATAGCCCCTATGAATTACAGGGCTTATGTGATAAAAAATCCAATCTTTGAACAGGTCGGTGAATTTTTGATAATCCTAATCAGCTTTGTTATAATGGTTTGCATAGGCGTTGCAATTGTAAACCTGCTTCCAATGAAACCTCTTGACGGGGGTCTTGTTACTGAGGTTATTACAAATACAAAATTTGCAAATACTCTTTCATGGATAATATTTGCATTGATACTCTATAATTTTGTTGGACCTTATTTGTTTTTTATTTGAATTTCTCCCAAATAATTTAATATTTTAATTTTATAACTAATTTATCTAAACAAATCTTCATTCCTTTTCCTGCTTTCATCAATCTTTTTCTTCGCTATCTGATATAATTCTTCTTCTGAATATTTATCTTTTGCAACCCCCTGCTCTATTGCTTTCCTGCCGACTTTTGAGGCAATTAAAGGGAAAATTTCATATTCAGTCATTTTCGGAATTATGTTTATTTCACTCAGGTCTTTTCTAAATCCCGCAAGAGTTTCCGCAGCAACAAAAAGCATTTCATCTGTTATCTTGTTTGCTCTGACATCCAAGACCCCCCTGAAAACTCCGGGGAATATTAATGAATTGTTTACCTGGTTTGGATAATCACTTCTCCCTGTTGCAACAATTTTTGCTCCGGCTTTTATTGCTTCTTCAGGCAAAATTTCCGGGACTGGATTGGCAAGCGGGAACACAATAGGATATTTGTTCATTTTTTTAATCCATTCCCCTTTAATTATTCCCGGACCGGGTGTGGAAGCTGCAATAACAATATCAGAACCTTCAAAGGCATTTTCAATACAACCCATCCTGTTTTTAGAATTTGTCTTTTGCAATAATTGGTATTTGTAATTTTCCGGAGTTATATCTTCTCTGTTTTTGGACAAGATTCCTTTGCTATCCACCAGAATTAAATTTCCCGCAGGAAATCCATATTTGATTAACAGGTTTACCAGACAATAATTTGCAGCCCCTAAACCAATGACTGTTATTTGAACATCTTCTTTATTTTTCCCAACAACTTTCAGAGAATTTATAAGTCCTGCTAGAACAACCGCTGAAGTTCCCTGCTGGTCGTCATGCCACACAGGAATTTCAAGTTCATTTCTTAATTTTTCAAGTATTGAAAAACATTTAGGGCTTTCAATATCTTCAAGGTTAATTCCCCCAAATCCAGGAGATATATTTTTTACAGTTTCTATAAATTTATCTTCTTCCTGATTTTTTAGCATTATTGGAAAAGCATCAACGCCCCCGAAGTGTTTAAATAAAATACCTTTTCCTTCCATTACCGGAAGTCCGGCTTCAGGTCCGATATTTCCAAGTCCAAGAACGCGCGAGCCGTCGGATATAATTGCAATAGTATTTCCTTTGTTTGTGTAATCATAAACTTTATTTTTATCTTTGAATATTTCTCTGCAGGGTTCTGCAACCCCGGGTGAATACCAAATGCTGAGGTCCTGCATATTTCTTATAGGCACTTTTGAAGTGATTTCAATCTTGCCTTTATACTTTTTGTGCAACTCAGAAGGAGACTCCATTAAAAAATAAGAAAATAAAAATAAATAAATTAAAATATTGATGGTCTGTGGTTTTCTATTTCATAGATTTTATATCTTTCGATTTTTCCTGCTTTGATGTAGATGGTTGCATCTCCATTTAAATGGATGTCCGTAATTTTGTAACATCCTTCTTTTTGTATATCTTCAATTATTCTTTCGCTGTCTTTTCCAAAACACCTGTAAAATTTATCCGCTAAATCATATGTTTCGAAAATTGCGCTGTATTCGCTGGACTCTATATATCTATCTTTGGACGGGATACTGCAAGGGATAACCCCTGCTATCTGCTGTCATAATATATAAAACTTTTAATTATTTTAGAAAAACATTAAGTTATGGGTTTTTTTGTTGTATTTGAAGGATTGGATGGGAGCGGGAGCTCAACACAGGCTCAGCTTCTTGAAAGATATTTTAAAATGAAACAAAGGGCTGTAATGTCCACAAAAGAGCCTACAAATAACCTTATAGGCGGTTTGATAAGGGGACAGTTAACTCACGAATGGAAGAGTTCTATGGAATGTCTCCAGTTGCTTTTTGGAGCTGACAGGGCTCATCATCTGGAAAAAGAGATAATACCCGCTCTGAGAAGGAATTTTATTGTTATTTCCGACAGATACAAATTATCTTCAATTGCTTATGGTTCTCTTGAAACCGATACCGAGTGGCTGAAAGAGATAAACAAACAATTCAGGGAACCTGATTTGACAATTTTACTGAAAGTTTCCCCTGACACATGCGTAAAAAGAATGAACAAAAGGCATGCTATTGAGTTGTTTGAAAAGAGAGACAAGCTTACAAAAGTGTGGGATGTTTATAAAACTTTTGCCAGCGATAATGTGGTGATTGTTGATGGGGAAAGACCAATTGATGATGTTTTTGCGGAAGTTGTTGAAAACGTAAATGAAAAATTGAAAGGGAAAGAAGTTGCAACTTTTTTATAAGTTCATAATATGAAATTAGATGCCAAAAAATCAGAATTAAAATTTCAGATATTAAAAAAGTCTGCAATAGCCACTTTGATTTATACAGCCTTTTTCGGAATTATTTCTTTCTTCTGGAGAATACCGAATGTGAATGTGGCAACTTCCACCAAAGTTGCATTATTTTTAGCGGGGGTTATAGGATTTTTTCTGGTAATATATTTTTTATTTAGACCAACCCAAAAACAAAGTATTTATTATAGTTCTGCAAGAAAGAAAATCTTTTTTGTTCTGGCAATAATAATTCTTCTGATTGAGTTTTTCCTGATTTTTAATATAGGCTTGTGCCTTTTTGAATATCAATCTTATATAAGTGAATCCAGTTTAGAATACCATAAAATTTGTTATTCTGATAAAGATTGCAGCCCTATTGGTTGCGGGACTTGCGTAAATTCAGAGGGTTTAGATAGATACAAGGATATTGGTATTTTCTGCATGGAGCCGGGATGGTTATGTCGTGCTCCAGATAGCTGTGTTTGTGTAAATGAAACCTGTACTGGGGTAGATTATCGTAATTCACAATAAGTTTTAAGATAATCTATTTTTTAAACTTCATAAAACTTAATTCCAAGGATTCAATACCCGGAAATTTTTTTCCGGTAAGGAATTCAGCAAATGCTCCGCCCCCAAGACTTACATAACCGAATTTATCAAAAGGTATTTTAAATTTTTCAAGGGCATCTGTGGTATTCCCTCCTCCAAGCAGAGTATTTTTATTATTTTCAAGCAACTCAAAAAGTTTTTTTGTTCCAAACTCAAAATTCTTGTTTTCATACATACCGGAAGTGCCTTTCATGCAAACGATTTCAGAGTCTGAAATTATTTTCTCATATTCCGCAATTGTTTTTTCGCCAATATCAAAAATTTGTTTTTCTGTTGGCAGGTCTTCAACTGAAATCTCCTTTCTGTTTCCGTTTTCTTCAATTGCAAGATCAACAGGGATTTTTATTTTTGCGCTGAAGTTTTCAAACAGGCTTTCTATTATGTCCATGTATTTAAGGTATCCTTTTTCTTCAAGGAATTTTTTTGTGTATCCTAAATCATAGCCTTTTGCAATAAGGAATAACAAAGAAATTATTCCTGTTGTTAAAATAGAAACATCTTTTTCAATCCAGTGTTCCATTAATTTAAGAGGCTCTTTTGGTTTTGCTCCTCCTAGTATGAAACATGATTTTGAATTTTTAATCTTTTCAAAAAACCCTTCAAGGTTTTTTATTTCATTTTCAAAAACAGGACCGGCGATGCAGGGTTTAAGATTCGCAAATCCCACAACACTTGCATGACCTCTGTGCGAAACAGAAAAACCATCGAGGACAAAATAGTCAATATAAGGAGCAAGTTTTTTTGGGAGTTCGCTCTCCGCATGTTCTTCCATACATTTGTCAAATTTTTCATCATCATAAAATCGAGTATTGTCCAGAACCAAAAGTTCTCCTTTTTCAAGTTCTTTAATTACCTCAAAATTTTCCCCAAATGGCAGGAATTTAACTTTGCTGCCAAGATGTTTTTCAAGCAGTTTTGCGTGTTTTTCAAGAGAAATAAAATCCTCATCACCTTTTCTTCCCTGGTGGGCAAGCAAGACTGTTTTTGCGCCTTTTTCCATCAGAATCCTGATTGTTTCCAGATGTTTGTATAAACGGGGAGTTTCTGATAATTCATCAGTTTTAGGGCTATAAGGTAGGTTTAAATCCACTCTCAGGGCTACCGTTTTATTTTCAAGGTCAAAGTCTTCAAATGTAAAAAATTCCTTCATAAAATTATCTGATTTATTTAATTATGCTGGGGTGGCAGAGCGGTTAAGCCTTTTTTGAAGAAGAAAAATAACTCAAATATCAAAAAAGATTCCGTAGTAATGCGTCGGTCTCGAACACCGATTCCTTCACAGGAGCGCAGGTTCGAAGCAACCCTTTATTGGTTCAGTTGACCAAACACTCGTCCTTCGGACGGTGCCCTTTTCTGCTTTGCAGAAAAAAGGAGGTCTGCACCCCAAAAAAGAGGTTGATGAAAATCCTGTCCCCAGCGTTTAACTTAAATTTGTTTTGAATATAATTAATTTATATAAATTATATTATGAAAAAATACCTATTAGGGGTTTTAGTTATTCTAACGATTTTTATATCTGGGTGTATAACAAATGAAGAGGGTTCAGACTGTGATAATAATGAAAATATTGATTATAGAGATATATGTTATTCATACGAAGCCATCACTTCATTAAATTATCACCTCTGCGATAAAATTGAAAATCAAATGAAAAAATATTCTTGCTATTTAGATGTTGCCAAATCTAAACAAGACTATTTGATATGCGATAAAATTCAAGATCAAGGTTACAAAAATATTTGTTATATAGATATTGCTAAATCTAAACAAGACTATTTGATATGCGATAAAATTCAAGATCAATCTTCAAAAGATCTTTGTTATAACAATATTGCAATATCGATGAAGGACATTTCATTCTGTGAAAAAATTCAAGATCAATCTTCAAAAGATCTTTGTTATAACAAGATTATTAATCATACTCAAAATATTTCCATTTGTGAGGACTTTCAATATAAAGAAAAAAAAGAATCTTGTTATCGACAAATTGCCCGGATAACACAAAATATTTCTTTTTGTAATCAAATCCAAAATAAAAGCACTAAAGATTATTGTTATTGGGATATTGCTCTGTATGAATATAATGTTTCAATTTGTGATAAAATACAAAGTCAATATTCTAAACAAGATTGTTATAAATGGATTGCCAGTTTAACACAAAATATTTCAATTTGTAATTATATCAAAGAGCAACTTGAAAAAGATAATTGTTATCTCCGGGTGGCTGTGGTGAAACAGGATCAATTAATTTGTGATAAAATTGAAAATCAGACTGAAAAAGATTCTTGCCACGAAAAAGTTGCAGAATTTAAAGAGTCTCTTACAAATAAATTTAATTAACTCTTTATTTTTTAGTTCTGCACGCAGGGAAACTTTTACAAATAGTTTCTTCATAGACAATAGACTTGTTGCCAATTAACCCT